>CAXYYR010000188.1:0-1516 GCA_964293265.1 uncultured Propionibacterium sp. | reverse complement strand
ACAGGGGAGAGGTGGAGACGCGCATCCACGCCACCAACTGCGTGCGTCGTTCGTCGCCAGTCATCACTGCCTCCTGAAGTGTCTCTCCAGTTTATCGGGCGGGGTTGGCGGCATCGTCGTCGGGCCAGGGAGCCCAGAGCTCGGCGACGGGCTGATCGGCAGGGATGGTGGATTGCCAGCTGTTGACGATGGCATGCATTTCTTCAAGATGCACAAGGTGATCGGGGCTCGTGTTGGTGAAACTGAGGGTCATTCCCCACAGCTCACCGTTGTGTGGCCAGTGCCAAGCAAATTGTTCCCCGGTGAGCGCCCATGGAAATTGCTCATAGGTCATCAGCCGTCGAAAGCCATTGGTGTGCATCTCCACGTCGATCACCTTCAGGTCGATGAACGGACCTGCCATGGATTCAAGCGATTCCAATTGCCAGGTGCGAGGATCGTTGTGGTCGGCATCCAGCGGGCTCGCAGACACCACCACATTGCGGTGATAACTCAGGTCATTGATGGGTCCCATGCCAACCAGCAGGTAATCATGGGGAGGATCAGGCATCACTTCCCAGCTATCGGGAAGCTTCATGCTGAAGCCTTCGGGGTGGTCAATCTGCACGGTGCTTCTCCCATTCTGTACTGATGGCTGGGGCAGCTTGGTTTGCGCCCCTACCGTCAATTTCGAAGAGCAACTCACCGTGAATGGTGGTGAGAACCAGGCGTCGGGACCATGAACGGAACAACACACCGGGCTGAACAACGCCGTCTGTTCCGGCACGCGCTGCCACCGTACGAACGTGGCGCAGTTCTGACCATGGGAAACTGACTGCCGCGCGGGTTGCCCACGCTTCTGATGCGGCGGCAGGAGCGAACCACACACCTCCGGTGCCGATGATGAGCTGCCCTTGCACGGTTCCGAGCGCTGAATGGATATCAGGGCGGCCCCTGGTGTCCGGGTCGACCACATTGCCGCCCAGCCATGCAGAAAGTGGACTTCCGAACCATGACGGAGCCGTCAGGCCCTCGGTGGCGCTGATCTGTCCAAGTCTGACGTTGAGGGTGGTCTTGGCTGCTTGACGTCGCTCATCCCATGTCATGTTGGCGTACCAACGTGGGCCCCAGGCCTTCTGAGCGGGCCACCAGAATATCCCGATGGTGGTGACAACAGTGCCGTAAACGAAGCAGAACACGCTTCCACCAACAAATACAAAGGCCCATATTCCACTCAACACGGGGAGATTGAATTTGTTGATGTCTTCGTAGAAGTTGCCCCCGATGATTCCCAAAGCCATGGCGGGGATCACGCAGAGCACCATGAACTCGCCATCGCGGAATCGAAGCCACCATCGAGCTGCTCGGGATTTTCCCCGCCACGACCAGACGACCAGCTCCAGGGAGAGCAGTGCGCCGAACAGAAGTGCGATGTCGGTGATCATCGGGCCGGACAGCGGTGAGGGTTGCCAGCAAAGCGCCCCGCAGCGCGGGCTTCAAGCTCGGTGTACACAACATCGTCCATGGGGGGATTACC
>CAXYYR010000187.1:0-1540 GCA_964293265.1 uncultured Propionibacterium sp. | reverse complement strand
CTGCGCTGTAATCGGAATCGAGTTGTCCGAGCTCGTCGATCAGGGACTGCGCATTGGCGGTGTAATCGGCTTCATTCGCTGCGTCGAGGCTCGTCAGCTGATCGCGCACGGCATTGGTGATGGCCACCATGTTTGTGGGGTCGAGCCATTCGTGGGGGTCCTTGGTGTATTTCTCCTCACCTGCTGAATCCAGATCAATGGTCGACTGTGGATCCTGCAGGGTCACAGTGTTGGCCACATCAATGGAATGGTGCGGGCTGGCCTGGCTCACAGCTTCGTCCACTGCCGACTGGAAACCGGTCTGGTAGACCACCAGATCTGCCTCACCGATACTGGCGGTCTGTTTGGCGGTGAGTTCCACATCGTGGGGTTCAGTTCCGGGCGCCGTGAGTGAGCTGACATCGGCATGGTCGCCTGCAACACGTGTTGCGATGAACTCGAAGGGATAGAAGGCAGTCACCACATTGAGCTTGCCGTCCGTCGACTCGCTGGAGGATGAACAGGCGGCCAGTGGAAGCAACAGTGCTGCGGTCACCAGCCCCACCAGAATTCGGGCTGGGGCTCTCCTGTCTGAGTGGTGCGAGGGAGCTGAACTGGAGTGCCCGGCGGAGGCGGGTGCGGAACTGTGCATGAGAATGATTCTAAGTTAGCTACTAGCTTGATGAAAACCGTTCCCAATAAGAAACGACCTGTGGGTGTCGCGCAAGCACACCTGAATGGTCTTTCCACCGTCCGCCTGGCAAGGGCGTCTGCACTGTTGCTGAGTCTCGGGCATGATTGGATCGGCGGCCGCCAGATCGACAACGGCCTTCCCATCCGATGCCAGCCAGGTATCGGGACGTGCCCGGGTCTGACCCCGGCAACCAGAGGAGCAACAGTGGCAGAGAGCAAACTCGACAAGGTCATCAACCTGTGCAAGCGGCGTGGCTTCGTCTTCCCATGCGGCGAAATCTATGGCGGCACGAAGGCCGCCTGGGATTACGGTCCACTGGGCGTCGAGCTCAAGGAGAACGTGAAGAAGCAATGGTGGCGCTACATGGTCACCAGCCGCGGCGATGTTGTGGGACTTGACTCCTCGGTGATCCTGCCGCGCGAGGTCTGGGAGGCCTCCGGCCATGTTGCCGTGTTCAATGACCCCTTGGTTGAGTGCCTCAGCTGCCACAAGCGCTTCCGCTCCGATCAGTTGCAGGAGGAGTTCGCCTTCCGCAAGGGCATCGATGATCCCGACTCGGTCCAGCTGGTCGACGTTCCCTGCCCCAACTGTGGCAACCGTGGTCAATTCACCGAGCCCCGTGACTTCAACATGATGCTCAAGACCTATCTCGGCCCCATTCAGGACGAGGCGGGGCTCCACTATCTGCGCCCGGAGACCGCCCAGGGCATCTTCATCAATTTCAAGAACGTGCTCACCGCCACTCGGATGAAGCCACCCTTCGGTGTCGGCCAGACGGGCAAGAGCTTCCGCAACGAGATCACACCTGGGAATTTCATCTTCCGCACCCGTGAATTCGAGCAGATGGAGATGGAGTTCTTCGTCGGG
>CAXYYR010000186.1:0-1583 GCA_964293265.1 uncultured Propionibacterium sp. | reverse complement strand
CCTGGCCCCAGAGGCGGTGTTCCAGTAATAGGAGCCGGCACCACCCACCGGGCTGACCGACATGCCGATGACTATTGCGGGGACCATGGAGCGGTAGAAACCATTGACCAGATTGTTGGCCGCAGCCACCGGCACCACCATGAGGGCGCTCACCAGCAACAAGCCCACCGTGCGCATTGAGACAGCCACTGTCACCGAGGCCATCACCACAATGCAGATTTCCAGCGCCCTGACGGGCAGGCCCTGGCTCCGGGCGAAGTCCTCATCGGCGCAGACTGCGAACAGCTGGGGTGAAAGACCCAGTGACAGGATGATCACGATTGTCGCCATGATGGCCACGAGCACGAGATCCGACACCGAGACGGTGGTCAGTGAGCCGAACAAATACTGCGAGGGCACGCCTGTGCCCTGTCCTGATATTCCGGCCAGCAGAACGCCGGTGGCCAGCCCGCCGTAGAACAGGATGGCCAGGCCCACATCGGCCGGAGCCCAGCCCTTTTGCCGCAATACCTCGATGGCCACAGCGCCGACCACGCAGATGACGATCGCCACCGGGGTGGGGGCCCAGCCCGTGAGCATGGCAAGACCGACGCCGGCGATGGCAACATGGCCCAGGCCATCACCCAGCAGGCTGAGCTTGCGTTGAACGACGTAGGTGCCCACTGCCGGCGACATGATGCCGGACAGCAACGCGGCAATTAGGGCACGTTGCATGAATGCCAGAGCAAAGACGCTCATCTCAGGCCTCCTTGTCGCTGTCGGGGCGGCACATTGCCGTATTGGTCATGACCCGCGCTCGCTTGCGCAGCCGCTCGGGATGATGATGTCCCGAATCAATCGGTGGGCCGGCAAGCAGGGGACCGTCATAGATCTTGCGACCCAGCTGAATCATGATCGAACGGTCGATGAGCGTCTCCATGGGGCCGAGTTCGTGAAGGATCACCAGCATCGACAGGCCCTCGTCCTTGAGCCGCCCGAACAGCCTTACCAGACTCTTCTGGGTGGGAATGTCGAGGGCTGCCAATGGCTCATCAAGAATGAGCAGCTCTGCCTGGGATGCCAGCGCCCGGGCAATCAGTGCTCGCTGTTGTTGGCCGCCGGACAGCACCGAGAGTGGATCGTCAGCGCGCTCGGTGAGTTCAACACGTTCCAGTGCCGTGTTCACCGCCAGGCGGTCTGCCTTGTTCAGATGGGAAAATATGCGCCGGTTCGCCAGGCGCCCGGTTGACACCACTTCACGGACGGTGGCGTTCGCCACCTGAGAGTGTCCGCGCTGGGGCACATATCCCAGGCGATTCCAGTGTTTGAAATGTGACAGCTGGGTGCCGAACAATTCGACTTTTCCGCCCGAATGGCCGATGAGTCCCAGCAGGGCCTTCACCAGAGTGGTTTTTCCTGATCCATTCGCTCCCAGCAGAGCAACCGTTTCCCCGGCCTGCACCCGGGCATCCACGTCGAACAGGATCTGGTGACCATCAAGTGTCACGTCAAGGTGTTCGCACTGGATCACCGGTGTTGTCGGCGTGTGCGCTGCCCCCTCGGGGGCTTGGTTACTGGGCTGATTGTTGGGCATGTTTTCTCGG
>CAXYYR010000185.1:0-1607 GCA_964293265.1 uncultured Propionibacterium sp. | reverse complement strand
CGCCCCTGACTAGGAGTTTCATGCTGAACCCCCGTTCTGTGCGCTTTGCGCGCCTCGGTGCTTCGGCGGCATTGTCGGCTGCTCTGATCGCTTCGGCGATTTCTGTGCCCATGTCCGCGAGCGCCGAAACAACCACCACATCCGTTGCGGCTGCACAGGCTGCTGCCGCCACCACGCTGCTGGTCTACAACGGCCTTGAGCCCAACACCACGCTCGTCACCACATCTGGTGTGCAGCATGGTGTTCAGATGGTTGCCACTGGCTTGGACGGCACCACCGATAGCTCCAACCTCGCAAGCGCCATCACCACGACTGATCGTCCGATATCCATCATTGAGGCCTCCAATCTGGCGGGCCTCTCGGTGGTCTTCAGCTATGCGAACACGAACGCCACAAATTCCAAGATCAATGTGACGCTCATTCTGCCCAAGTACACCAATGGATACTCACTGAGCGCTGACGCGAACGCCTTTGATGCCAATGGTCTCAAGGCTGAATATCTGCCCGCCGGCATCACCCAGGCAGATCTGAAGTACTCAGGCGCCAAGGACAAGCTTCTGACGTGGGCTGAATATTCAGCCAGCTATGCACCCACCGATCTTCTTCAGGTGAGGGTGGAGACCACCGTCGCGGCTGGCTCCTCGGGTCAGGTTGAAGTGCCCCTGACGCTTCCCGACCTGAGCACCGTCGATGAGTGGTCAACCATTGAAGAGGGTCAGATCACATACGGCGAGAACATGTACACGCCTTATGTGGCGAAGAACCTCATCAACAGCGTGCGGCTCGCCAACTTGGTCACGGCCACTGATGATGTGACCGGTCGGGTGCCCTTCACCGGAAAGTACCTTCCGGTGATTGACGACGGTGACACCACCGACGACCACCAGTGGACCCTTGTGGAAGAGCTGGTTGGCGTGATGCCCAAGCCGGTTGTCGGCCAGAACTACTGGGTGAACAATTTTGGTGAGCCCGACAGGTATGTGGATTCCGAAGAGACCCTTTACACCCAGAGCTACTACAACGTGGATCGTGCGACCATCGACAATGCGGTGAACAGCTATGGCTACGACACTGCCGCGTTCAATGGCAGCTTCGACAGCGATTTCGAGTATTACGCAGCGTCGTCCAGCGACAACGCAGATATCGATGCTGGCGACAGTGGCGTGAATGTCGATCCCACTGTGGGCAACACTGCCCCCTATGTGATGCTGCGCATTGTGGTGGCCAGTGAGGATGCCTCCGTTGTGGAGGGCGATTCCTACACCCTGCTCGATGAGCTTGGTGTGGCCGTTTACGACCACGATGCTGCTGAAGTCGCGCTTGATTCGGCCGATGTCACTGTGAGCATTCTTGATGCCGACGGCAATGCGGTTGACCTGGCCGATGCCGATTCGCTGCCCGTGGGCACCTACTCGGTGACGGTGGGCTACACGCCCGATGGCGTGACCCGCACCATGGCGTGACCCGCACCATGGCCTTCGAGGTGACTGCCGAAGTGCCGGTGGCTACCGAAGTGCCCAGTACAGAAGAGCCCAGCGCAGCGGCTGATGAGGCTGCCGCCGCAGAAGATGTTGACGGCGTCAGCCACATCACCACCGGTGGCGATG
>CAXYYR010000184.1:0-1668 GCA_964293265.1 uncultured Propionibacterium sp. | reverse complement strand
CGGGGGTGGCGCGCTTCCCTGACAGGGAAGAGGCCACTGGTCCGAACCCAGTGTCGCCCACCAATGTGAAAGGCGGGTTTGGGGGACAACCCCACAAGCCTCCCTTTGTCATGCGCCTGCTTGTTGCGGATCAAAGGCGTCGGTGCACAGCTTCGGCGAGGTTTCGGGCACAATGGGTGGGTCACACATTTACGCGCGGCCAGGTATGCCGCCCGAAAGGAACAGAACGTGTCTTCATCGATCACCATTGTCCAGAACTCTCAGCCGGAGACGAAGGTGATCGACGACACCACCACCGGCATCGAAATCTTCGGCGACGACAAGAGCATCGTGGCCATGCACCTCAACGGTGACACTGTCGATCTCGCGACCGCCCTGACCGATGGGGACACCGTCGAACCCGTGCTCAATACGAGCGATGAGGGTTTGTCGATCGTGCGCCATTCCGCTGCGCATGTCACAGCGCAGGCCCTGCAGGACATCTTTCCGCAGGCTCGTCTGGGTATCGGCCCTCCCATCACGGATGGCTTCTACTACGACTTCCGCACCGATCCGCTCAGTCCCGATGATCTGAAGAAGATCGAGAAGAAGATGCAGGCGATCATCAAACAGCGTCAGCGCTTCGTGCGTCGTGTTGTCAGTGAGGACCAGGCGCGCAATGAAGAGGCCAATGAGCCCTACAAGCTCGAGCTCATCGCCGACAAGGGTCACCCCAGCGATGATGACGGCGCTTCGGTGGAGGTCGGGGGTGCCGAGCTGACCATGTATGACAACGTCAGCCGTGACGGCACCGTGGCATGGCGTGATCTGTGTCGTGGCCCCCACGTTCCCAACACCGGCTACATCAAGGCTGTCGCGCTCACCAAGACCAGCGCCGCCTACTGGCGCGGCGACCAGCGCAACGACCAGCTGCAACGTGTCTATGGCACAGCCTGGGCCACCCGCGATGACCTCAAGGCATACCAAACACGCCTTACCGAGGCCGCGAAGCGCGATCACCGCAAGCTCGGTCAGGAACTGGATCTGTTCAGTTTCCCGGAGGAAATCGGCCCCGGTCTGGTTGTCTTCCATCCGAAGGGCGGCATTCTGCGTCACGAGATCGAGAGTTACATCACCGAACGGCACATCGCGGCGGGATTCGATCTGGTTGACACCCCCATCATCTCCAAGGGTGAGCTCTTCCACACCTCGGGCCATCTGCCCTATTACGCCGACACCATGTTCCCGCCCATGAACGTTGACGAGGAGCTGGACGCCGAGGGCAATGTGCGCCGTCAGGGTCAGGAGTATTACCTGAAGGCGATGAATTGCCCGATGCACAATCTCATCTTTCGCAGCCGTGGACGCTCCTATCGTGAACTTCCGCTGCGCTTCTATGAGTTGGGGCGCGATTATCGCTATGAGAAGTCCGGTGTGGTCCAGGGCCTGACCCGAATGCGCGGTTTCACCCAAGATGATTCGCACACCTATTGCATGCCCGACCAGGCCAGCGATGAGATCAAGATGTTGCTGGGCTTCTTCCTGGGCATTCTGCGTGATTTTGGTTTGAAGTATTTCTATCTCGAGCTGTCGACACGCGATGAGACATCGTCCAAGTACATCGGCTCCGATGAGGACTGGGAAGTGGCAACCAAAATCCTTCGTGAGGCAGCCCAGACAACCGGCCTC
>CAXYYR010000183.1:0-1668 GCA_964293265.1 uncultured Propionibacterium sp. | reverse complement strand
AATCCATACCTCGCGCGACAACCCCACCAACTCGTTATGCCCACCCCGTAACCACCAAACCAAGAGGGGATGTCCCCCCGCCCTGGGCTCCCGGCACTTCTTGTTGCTGCGCTGTTCTTCGTGGGTCACTGCTTGTCCTTTTTCGCCTTGTCTTGTTGCGCCACTGTTCTGCGTGGCATCGGCCCTAGTGGCTGGGCATGTTCGCAGTAATCCGGCTCAGCTGCGCCCTGTGTCGCCAGCTGGTGACTGGCCGCCGTCGTCCACCGGCATGGGCTTGATAGCCTGAACAGGGTCACATCTGCCGTGACGATGACCCTGAAGAAGGACGTGCACCATGACGCAG
Source organism: uncultured Propionibacterium sp. (assembly GCA_964293265.1). GTDB lineage: Bacteria > Actinomycetota > Actinomycetes > Propionibacteriales > Propionibacteriaceae > Propionibacterium. Next base: position 1,325 of record CAXYYR010000183.1, on the reverse strand, counting down.
AACAACAACGGGTCAGCTGCCGAGTCGATCAGGCTCGGGGCCAACTATCAGGTGAACACACCCTTGGGTGGCGGCGTGCTCGGCGCCACCTGGCGTGGCACCGGCGCTGGCGGTGCCGATCTCACCTTCACCGTGTTGAGCAAGCGCTTCGCGTCAAACCCGCAAGTGGTGCGTCATCTGCTGGCACAGCGCCCGGTGCTCGGAACCGTGCGCGGCCCCAATGTGGTGCCGGTGATCGACATGGTTGCCGATTCTGATGTGGTGGCCGTGGTCTCGCCCCATGTGAAGGGCACCGATCTCGGCAGTTACCTGCACGAGCAGGGCACCATTGCTCCGGCCGAGGCCTGCCGGCTCGTCAGCCAGACGGCGAAGGGGCTCACCAGCCTGCATTCCAAGGGGCTCACCCATCGTGATGTGAAGCCCAGCAACATCCTCATCGACACCACCCGCACGCCTGCCGTGGCCAAGATCACTGACTACGCGATCCCTTCCGTGGTGGAGGAGTGGGCCGGCACGGGGCACGCAGCAGTGCTCGCCAGCACGCCCGAATATCTTTCGCCCGAGGTGATCGGCGGCGAACCCGCCACCGTGCAGTCCGATCTGTATGCGCTTGGCGTGGTGCTCTACGAGGCGCTGTGCGGGGTCACACCGTTTGCGCCGCTGGAGCCCGAGGGCACCATGCAGGCGATTCTCACGCTTGATGCCGGACGCCCCGCAGGCGTTGACGATGCCCTGTGGGAGGTGTTGTCGATGCTGCTCAGCCGCGATCCGTGTCAGCGCGGCACGGCAGATTCCTTGTCGTGGCGGCTCTCCGAGTTGGAGAACACCCTGGACGGCGTGCCCAAGCTGGCCAAGCTCGATTACTCGCCAGCGCCCAGCCCCTTGCCGCAGGTGATGGCATTTCCGGGTGAGCGGCCACGCACCGCGCCGGTGCCCGTGACACCAGCACCACAGGCTGCACCCCAGCCCACGCAAGCGTCCATGGGGGATGCTGCACCGCAAGCTGTCCACAATGGTCTGGACCAACGCACGGCCTCGGAGCAGCACGCGAGCTCGGACTACGCCGGTGCTGCTGGCGCTGGAGCAGGGCTTGCTGCTGCGGGAGCAGGCGTTGGACTGGATGCCCTGATGCCCCATTCGGCAGCTGTTGGCGCCGACGGCGCTGCTGATGTGCAGCATGTTGCCGCGCCGGATGCCCGGAACCAGGCGGGCGAAGAGCTTGCCGGCGTCAGCGCGGGTGACGCGCAAGGCACTGGCAGGCATGGAGCTGGCTCACATGACGCTGGTACACATGGAGCTGACGCAGGCGGAACGGGCGCGAGCGC
>CAXYYR010000182.1:0-1697 GCA_964293265.1 uncultured Propionibacterium sp. | reverse complement strand
CACCTGTGGATGGAAGCGCGACAACCTCACCATCCGCCACATCCTCAACGACACCATGGTAAAATTTAAAACGGCCCCGTTGGTGTTGGCGCACCAAGCGAGGTCTAACCGAAATTGAATCTAGAAAGGTAGATCCAAATGGCTGAAATGAATGATACCACGGCTCGTGCTCATGTCCGTCCTGCTCGCAAGGCTAGGGCTCGCCTGTCGAAGGTCGCCGGTGCGCGTGACACAATCTCGGGTTTCACCCACGACATGGACGTTGTCGGTTTGACATTCGGGCAATTCTCGCTTCTTGATCTGATCGATGCGGCGCTTGAGATTACTGGCCCCGCCGACGTGTCCATTGCGACATGGTCCGCCGGCTTCTATGATGTTGACGCGGCAAAGAATTTTCGTGATTCGGGGCGCATCAGGTCGATACGGTTCGTACTGGACTCTTCAGCGAAGCGCGGCCAGGCGACGGTCGGCGACATCGGAGACCTGTTTGGTCCGGAGAATATCCGCGCCACGAGGTCACACACGAAGTTCGCTTTGATCGTGAATGATTCTTGGCATGTGGTGATCACTAGCTCGATGAACCTCAACCTTAATCCCCGCCTGGAGCAATTCGAGATGACTGACGACGTTGACCGGTGCGGGATGTTCTTGGAGTTCGTGGACGGGCTGTTCACGGAGCTTGCGCAGGGCGATACGCGGGACCGGCGTGTCCCCACCCTGCCGATGATTGAGGGGGTAGCTCCATCGATGGGTATTGAGGTGGCGCGCAAGATTTCTACTGGGCCGTTGATTGGGGCGCGATGAGTTCACGGAAAATTTCGCCCCCCGCCGGGATGCCTGGCGATGTTGCAGCTGTGTGGGTTGAGCTTGTGTCTAGCGGTGTCCGATCTGGCCCGGACTTGGAGGCTTTCTGCGGTCAGGTGGCTCGCTTGCGTGATGCGCAAAAGCGGCTTTCTGTTGAGGGCCTGATCATCGAGGATCCGCACGGTAATCCAATTCCACATCCGGCCATCTCTATCGAGAAGGCGGCTCAGGATGAGATCCGCAAGTGGGGAACAAAGTTTGAGGTGACGATGTGAACGGTTCGATCTGCGGCGCGAAAACCCGTTCAGGTGGCGTCTGTCATGGCCGACCCATGAAGGGCCAATGCCGCTGCCGCATGCACGGTGCCTCCACAGGCGCATCGAAGCGTGCCGCCGCGGCTCGTATCGCTGAAGCCGAAGCGACGGAGCATGTGGCGCTGTGGGGTGGGCGTCGTGACATCACGCCCGCCGAGGCGCTGCTGGAGCTGGTCCAGTCGAAGGCTGCGAGTGGCTGACACGATTTCCCGGCTCCGCCAGATCCCGGGCCTTGCCGTTGAGGTGTGGCTGACCCGGCATGCCCCCAACCCGTCCGAGCAGCCCTTGATGCACCAGCGGCGCGCCAATCCGCCAGCACCGGTGCCGCTCGCTCCCATCGACGCGCTCAGAGCTGATGGGCATGGGTTGCTGGCTGAGTTGACTCAGGCCGTGCGGGCTGTGTGGGAAGATAATCCGGGCGTGCCATTGTCGAATCCTGCGACGTGGTCGGGGGAGTGCGACTGGCTGATCGGACACCGGGACATGTGGGAGGTCGATCCGTTCCTGTGTGAGCTCGTCACTGGTGCGGTGGAGGTGGTGTGGACTGGGCTGCGGCACGTGGCACGCATCCCGGAGCCG
>CAXYYR010000181.1:0-1705 GCA_964293265.1 uncultured Propionibacterium sp. | reverse complement strand
GAGATCGGTCCCGGTCTGGACTGTGATCCGCAATCCCAAGCAGCCAGTCAGGCCAAGGTCCGTGAAGCGCTGGCCCATATTCCGCTGCCCACAGGCGACTTCTATCTGGACCCCAACCCCGACAACAACGAATGGCACGCCGCAGCAGTCGGACAAAACCTGTGGTTCACCATTGATCTGCCAGACCGGCAACACACGGTCGTCACCCAGGACGGAATCACGATCACCCTTGATGCCGAGGCCTACAACATCCGCATCGATCTGGGTGACAGCTCAGACACAATCCAGTGCGCCGGATCCAACAAGCGACCCCGCGGATCAGGCAACAAACCCTCACCCTCCTGCGGAGGCGCGTATTCGAAGACTGGCACCTACACGCTGACCGCCGAAATCTCCTGGCAGATCATCTGGACAGCCCTCGGCACCACCGGCACAGACACCATCACCCAACAAGCAACCGGCACCAGAACCTTGGAAGTCATCGAACTCGAAACCGTCCTGGTCCCCGACGACAAACCCAGCTGAACACATCAGGCCTCGTCAGGAGCAGAATGGCAGCGACAAGCCCATGCCGTGGGAGGCCAGCTGATATGCGCATCATCACCGAGAGTCTGAGCGACACCGCCACACTCACCGGCTATCTGTTGGACGATGCCCCCACCACCCATGCCGAGCCCGGATCGGCTCCGGCGCGCCCGGCAGTGCTGGTGCTTCCCGGCGGTGGCTACACCGAGATCGCCCCGCGCGAAGCGGAACCCATTGCCATGGCCTATCTGGCCCAGGGCTTCAATGCCTTCGTGCTTCGCTATGCAGTTGGGCTTGCCGAGCCGGGCGAGGACTCGGTGTTCGAGGCAAGTCTGGCCGATGCCACAGCCGCGATGATGCGTCTTCGTGATGGTGCCGACGAGCTCGGCATCGACCCACACGCCATTGCCTGCGCCGGATTCTCGGCCGGTGGCCATCTGGCCCTGGCCCTGGGCACCATCACCGAAACCACCCCCGACGCCCTGGTGCTGGGCTATCCGGTGACCATGAGCCAGATGGGCCGCGCCATGGGTGTGCCGATCCCCGACCTGGTGGGAGCGGTCAACGACAACACACCACCCACTTTTGTGTTCGCCACCTGCGGCGATCCCATGGTGCCGGTGCGCAACAGTATCGAACTGCTCAGCGAGTTGGACGCCCACCTGGTGCCCTTCGAATCGCACATCTATCTGCTCGGTGGCCACGGAATCAGCCTGGCCACACCCGTGAGCGCCGGAGGCCAGGGCCACAATGTTGAACCCGCAGTGGCCGAATGGTTCACCGACTCGGTGCGCTTCCTGCACACCGTCTTCGGCGACGCCTACTCCGCCGCCCACATGACCAGCGACACGCCGAGCTATGACGCCCTGCTGCAGCGCCGGCGGATCGGCATCCACATGCCGCTGCGCAATCTGCTTGCCGACGAGCGCGCAACCACCGTCCTGTCCACCGCTGCTCCCACACTCGCCCTGGCCATCCAGGACGGTGAACTACCGCTGCTGGCCAGTCCAGCCCAAATCGCCTGGCAGACCCCAGCCGTGCTCGACCGGGACACCCTTGATCGCCTGCAGGTGCTGCTGGACGAGCTCAACTAGTCATCCAACTGCTCGCGGTGCCCATGAATTTTCGCGGACGTTGGATTCCTTTCAGTCATCCAACTGCTCGCGGTGCTTACTGATTC
>CAXYYR010000180.1:0-1804 GCA_964293265.1 uncultured Propionibacterium sp. | reverse complement strand
ATACCTACCGCCGCACAGGGCCCAGCTAGACGTTAAACCGGAACTCCACCACGTCGCCGTCGGCCATCACATAGTCCTTGCCCTCAAGCCGCACTCGCCCAGCAGCCTGGGCTTCCTTCATGCCGCCGAATTCCACCAGCTCATCGAAACTGACGATCTCGGCCTTGATGAAGCCCTTCTCAAAGTCGGTGTGGATCACACCGGCAGCCTGGGGCGCCGTCCAGCCCTTGTGGATGGTCCAGGCGCGCGATTCCTTCTCGCCGGCGGTGAGGAAGCTCTGCAAACCCAGCGTGTCGTAACCCACCCGTGCCAGCTGGTTGAGCCCGGGCTCAGTGACGCCCATCTCGGCCAGGAACTCAGCTGCCTCGGCCTCTTCCATCTCAACCAGTTCAGACTCAAACTTGGCATCCACGAAGATCGCCTCGGCCGGGGCCACCAGCGTGCGCGTGCGCTCTAGCAGTTCGGCGTCGGCAAGCTGATCCTGATCGCAATTGAACACATAGATGTATGGCTTGGCGGTGAGCAGCCACAGATCGTGCAGCGGCTCAGGATCAAGCCCGGCCTGGAAAATCCCGGTGCCTGCGCTCAGCGTCTCGTAGGCCTTGCGATAGATCTCAGCCTTCGGACGCGATTCCTTGCGGATTGCCGCTTCTTTCTCAATCTTGGGCAGGACCTTTTCCAGGGTCTGCAGATCGGCCAGCACCAGCTCGGTGGTGATGGTGTCCAGATCTGATCCGGGGTTCACTTCGCCGTTCACGTGACTCACGTCAACGTCGTCGAACATGCGGGTCACCTGGCAGATGGCGTCGGCCTCGCGAATATTGGCCAGGAAGGCATTTCCCATGCCCTCACCCTGGGAGGCGCCCTTCACGATGCCGGCAATGTCAACGAAGGTGACGGTGGCTGGCACGAGCTTTGCCGAATTGAACATCTTGCCCAGCACATCGAGCCGTCCATCGGGCACACCCACCACGCCCACATTGGGCTCGATGGTGGCGAACGGATAGTTCGCAGCCAGGGCGTCATTACGGGTGAGCGCGTTGAACAGCGTTGACTTGCCAGCGTTGGGAAGTCCGACAATTCCAATGGTGAGTGCCACGACTGGCTAGGTTACCCTGTGCGCCGCTGCTGGCCAGTTCATCCGGCTGAGCGCAGATGGCCAAGCACCAGGTGTCACGCACCCATCCAATAGGCCTCCAAGGCCTTGCTCAACAGCTGGGGATCCTGCGCGCCGCACATTTCGCGGGTGGAGTGCATCGACAGAATCGGCACGCCCACATCAACAGTGGGAATTCCCAGACGCGTCGCGGTGAAGGGCCCGATGGTGGTGCCGCAGGGCACATCGTTGTTGGAGACGAACGTCTGCGAGGCCACCCCGGCTGCATCGCAGGCACGCAGCCACATCGCAGCCGTCACGGAATCGGTGGCATAGCGCTGTTTCGCATTCACCTTGAGCGCGGGCCCGGCATTCATGAGGGGGCGCGTCACCGGGTCATATTTGGCCACATGATTGGGATTGACACTGTGCGCAGCATCAGCAGAAATGCAGCTACTCCGCGCCAGCATCGCCTGATAGGCGTCGCCACCCAGCCCCAATCCGTCAGCAATCCGCACCAGGACATCGGACAACAGAGGCCCGGCTGCACCACTGGTGGTGGACGAGCCCACTTCCTCGTGGTCGAAGGCGCAGAACAACTGAACATCGCTGCCGGGTTTCACGCGCATCAGTGCCAGCAGACCCGGGAACACCGATGAGAGATTGTCGAGACTGGATGAGGCAAAGAATTCACTCCGGTTGCCGAAC
>CAXYYR010000179.1:0-1875 GCA_964293265.1 uncultured Propionibacterium sp. | reverse complement strand
CCCCGGACGCAGGCGACGGGGCGGTGACCGGTGCCGCATGAACGCGCACGACGAGGCGCGCCAGCACATCGGGATCGGTGTCCTTGGGCACGCCATGGGCCAGATTGACGATGTGGGCAGGTGCCGCTGCCCCGGCCGCCAGAACCTTGTCGACGGCAGTGTCAACCTCAGTCGGCGAGGCAGTGAGGACGTCGGGCGAGATGTTTCCCTGCACGGGTGTGTGACCGCCCAGGAGTTCACTGGCCGCATCGAGACCGATATCGGCAGCCACACCCATCACGTCGGCACCGGCATCCCGCATGGACACCAGGAGATGGGCCGAACCGGTGCCGAAATGAATCCTCGGCACCCCCAACTCACCCAGCGCGCGCAACACCTTGCCCGAGGCAGGCTGCACGAGCGTCAGATAGTCGTCAAGACCCAGCTCGCCGACCCATGAGTCGAACAGCTGGACTGCGCTGGCGCCGGCCAACACTTGGGCGCGCAGGAAGGCGATGTCGATGTCTGCCACCCAATCCATCAGCGCCTGCCAGGCCACAGGATCGTCGTGCATGAGCTGGTGGGTGTGCGGATGGGCCGTGTCGGGCCGTCCTTCAACCAAATAGGACGCAACGGTGAAGGGCGCACCGGCAAAACCGATGAGCGGTGTGTCGCCGAGCTCGGCCGTCACCAGGCCAATGGCCTCACGGATGGGAGCCAGGGACTCATCGGTGAGTTGCGGGAGAGCCGCAATGTCTTCACGGGTGCGCACCGGATGATCGAGCACCGGGCCGATGCCCGGCTGGATCTCCACACCGATGCCGGCCAGCTTGAGCGGCACCATGATGTCGGAATAGAAGATGGCCGCGTCCACGCCATAGCGTCGCCATGGCTGGAGTGTGAGCTCGGCCGCCAGACGCGGGGTGAGGCAGGACTCGAGCATCGAGGTGCCTTCCCGGGCAGCCCGATATTCGGGGAGCGAGCGGCCCGCCTGACGCATGAACCACACGGGAGTGCGCGCGGGACGCACACCCCGGCAAGCCGTCAGGAAGGCGCTCGTGGCCACCTCCCGACGATGGCTCGGATGTTCCGACGGCAGCTCGGTGGCCCCCTGGTCACGGGAAATCTTCGCACCCCCGAGCAGGCGCGCCGCGAGAGCGGCAAGCTCCTCGGGATGTGCCGATGGGCAGGCCTGGACTGTGAGACCTGCATCAGCCGCGGCGGCGCTGGTGGTGGGGCCCGCGGTGATGATGAGCGGGGCATTCTGCACAGCCAGATCGGCCTTCCCCGTCAGATCAGCTTCGCCAGCAAATTGCACCAGGGCCTTGACAGCGCTCGGCGAACGCAGGATCACCGCGCTGAATGCGCCAGCGGCCAACAGATCGGCGCTTGCCGGGCGATGCCTGGCAGCCACCGTGTTGTAGATGCCGGCGCGCAGCACCCGCCAGCCTGCCGCCTCCAGCGCATCGGGCAGCACCTTGCGGGCAATGGTGCTGCCGGGAATCAGGGCAGTGGCCGGCATGCCCGCGGTGAGCGGGTCAGCCTGGATCCGCGGCAGCTCGTCAGCATTCACCACGCGTGCCAACTCGGCAGCGTTGGGAGCCATCCTGGCCACTGCTGCGAGCGCCTCGGGAAGCGAATCGCGGGTGGCGGGCCCGGTGCAATAGACCCGCACTCCACGGCCGACGGCAGCATTCGCAGCGGACTCAAGCGCAGAGGCACCCACCAGAGCACCCCAGTTGGTCCAGGTGCGTGGCGAGGTGATGAGCAGCACCACCTGCGAGCTACTGCCCTGCAGGAAGCCGACCATCCGGTGCGCCTCGAGCGCCTCGGTGGCCGGGCTCACCTCGAGCCATGGGTCGATTGTGGACGGCAGTCCGAAGCCATCGAGCGCCA
>CAXYYR010000178.1:0-1885 GCA_964293265.1 uncultured Propionibacterium sp. | reverse complement strand
CCGCAGCAACCGCCGCTGCCGCAACCAGATACTCCCAGTTCTGACTGAACCAACCAACGACTCACCCACACCCCTGGTGCAAGTTCGGTGATGAACCGAGGAAGTCACAGAATTTATATGAACTGCGCTTTGACTAGGGATTTTGCAGGATTGGAAGCGGAAAGGTCAGTTTGAAACAGTAATAATTTGCGATATGTGCTGCTGAGTCTCAGCGATCTGTTGTAAGGTCGTCGCGGCGTTCTCGTCACCAACCTTTGGTGCAGCTTCTGCACCGCCCCCTATGCGTTGGAGGTCCTCCTCATGGCTTATTCAGCCGATTCCTTCGAGCCCTGCGTTGCTGATTCCAATGCCAGCAATGAGGCGAAGCTTCGGCAATTCATGAACAAGTTGCGTTTGACAATGGGATAGCAGACTCGCTGATCACTGCGTCTCGCACGCTGAAGGCCCAACTGGAATTGGTGATCGTTGAGCGACGCAAGGCGTCCAATTCTGCTCTGGAACAATTCCAGGGTCACTATGCCGATGTGTTCCGCATCAATTCGGATGTCGCCATTGATGACGCCACAAATCTTGTCACTGTGTTGGAAGACCTCGCCGTTGAAGTGATCAATGCCCAGGAAATGGCAGAGGCTGAACGCAAGCGCCGTCAGACCGCTCTCGATTGGGAGAGCAATGGAGAGTCGCACAACGGCTTTCACAAGGGTTGGGACGATTTCTGGTACAACGACGAGAACGGTGCTCCCGTGATCGGCGCTGAGCAGGTGCCAGTGAAGCAGCCGAACGAAATTCACGTCATTACCCGCGAGCAGCCCCAGAAGGGCCCAGCAGGCTCAGTGACAAGCGCAAACCCTGATGCCTTGCGCAGCTTTGCCACCACCGCCGGCCAGTTGTATGACGATTCCCTGACCAAAGGAATGACTTTCCAAGGCGCCGTGAGCGACTACGTCACCTTTTGCTCATGGGCTCCCATCAATGTTGATGATGTGCTGAGTTCCATCGGCACATATCTGAGCAATGAATACACCGATGTTGAATGGTCGCTGGAACTCGCACGCCAATTTGAGTTCTACGGTGGCGCGGGCTGCATGTCTTCGGTGGCAGACACTGCTCTGGAATCTGCCCTGCGGAATGCCGGAATCCGGGAGGGTCGTGAACCTGTTGCGGTCACTGCTGCGCAATTCCTGGGAGACCCGCAATCCTCGGGATATGCCGATGACCCGGTAAACACCACCACCGGCAATTTCATCGAGCCCGAATCTGATCTGTCATTCGGCGGTGCCTCCGCCGACCTGGACTTCCGCCGCATGTACAACTCGGTGAACATTGCCGTAGGAGCGCTCGGCCTCGGGTGGTCATCCATCGCCGATTCCCGCCTGAGCGTCACCAAAGAGGCAGCTGCGTGGACCACTGACACTGGCCGCGAAATCACCTTCGCACGCCTCGGAACTGGCTTCGATCAGGCCACCGGCGAGAATCTGTGGCTCACTGAAGCCCCGAACAGCGACGAGCGCTGGATCATTCGCAACAACCGGGGCGGTCAGTGGACCTTTGATTCAGCCGGGCATCCCCGCACCCAGGGCACCGTGGCCGATGTGCAGCTCAGCTACGAATGGGAAGGCGAGCAACTCGCCCGAATCATTCACCGTCGTGGACGCTGGATCGCTCTCAACTGGGCCACCAACGGTGAACGGCTGGAGGGGCTCACGGGCTCCGATGGCTGTCAGGTGAATTACAGCTATGACTCTGCAGGACGGTTGATTGCCGCCAGCGTTGAGGGCCCAACCCGCAGCTACGAATGGAATGAGCAGGGTCTCACCACCCGTGCCATTGCTGCAGACGGCGTTGTTGAGGTCGACAACACCTACAACGATCAGGCCCAGGTGGT
>CAXYYR010000177.1:0-2007 GCA_964293265.1 uncultured Propionibacterium sp. | reverse complement strand
ATGGACCACAGCGGCTACATTCCCGCGCTGATGAAGGCAGGATTCCGGGGCCGCATCCATTGCACCCCGGGCACCCGTCAGCTGGCCGAGATCGTGCTGCGTGATTCGGCAAATCTGCAGGTGAACGAGGCAGCCGATGCTGCGCGCGGTGGCTATTCCAGACACGATCCGCCCTTGCCGCTCTACGACGAGGACGACGTTGAGCGTTCACTGCCGCTGTTCCACGACGTGGCCTTTGATCACGAACTCAACCTCGGAGATGGCATTCGGGCCCGCTTCACTCGGGCCGGTCACATTCTGGGCGCTGCGAGTATTCGTGTCTGGTGGGGTGACGATCCGGCTGATTCTGCGCTGTTCTCGGGCGATCTGGGACGCAACGACCATCCGGTGTTGCGGCCCCGCGTGCTGCCTGACGGAGCCCAGTCGGTGATCATCGAATCCACCTATGGCAACCGGGAACACCCCGAATCTGCCGACCACGAAGAGTTGGCCGATCTGGTGCGTCGCACCATCGCCCGCGGTGGCTCAGTGCTCATTCCGGCATTTGCGGTGGACCGCACTGAAATTCTCATCAAGGTGTTGGGTGAGATGCAGCGTGCCGGGCGCATTCCCGGGGTGCCGATCTTTGTGAATTCACCGATGGGTTCGGCCGCCCTCGACGTCTATCAGAATGCCGCGGCGCGCGATGAATTGCGTGAGGACATCGATATTTCGGCGCTGCTCAATCTGCCGACCCTGCGGGATGTGCGCACCAAGGAGGAATCGATGGCGCTCAATCGGCCGGCCCAGCCATGCATCATCATTTCGGCCTCGGGCATGGCCACCGGCGGGCGGGTGGTGCACCATCTGCAACACATGCTCCCCGACGCCCGCAATGCGGTGGTGTTCACCGGCTACCAGGCCCATGGCACACGCGGCCGCCGTCTGGTTGAGGGTGCCAAGCAGCTCAAGATGTATGGCCGCTATGTGCCGGTGCGTGCCGAGGTGCTCAACGATCCGGCCTTCAGCGTGCATGCCGATGCCTCCGAGCTGATCAGCTGGTTGGCCGGTCTTCAGCCTGCCCCGCAGGTGGTCTATTGCGTGCATGGCGAGCCTGATTCTGCCCGGGAACTGGCCACTCGTATCGGCTCGGAGCTGGGTCTGTTGGCCGTGGTGCCCAAATACGAAGAGCTCGTGCGGCTGTGAGCTCGCCCGGCATCGTCATTGTTGACGACGAGGAACAGCTGGCCAGCGTGATCGCGCGCTATTTCGAGCGCAATGGACATCCCACCCACACGGTTGGTGACGGTCTGGCGGCAGTGGAGTTGGTGAGGCAGCTGTCTCCCGGCGTCGTGATTCTGGACCTCGGCCTGCCCGGTCTCGACGGCATTGAGGTCTGCCGCCGTATTCGGGAATTCTCCGACTGCTACATCCTCATGCTCACTGCCCGCGCTGAGGAGGTCGATGAACTCATCGGCCTGTCGGTGGGCGCTGATGACTATCTGACCAAACCCTTCAGTCCGCGACTGCTGGTGGCGCGTGTGCAGGCCCTGCTGCGGCGTCCCCGCGTTGACGCTGTCGCCCCGGCTGCCGGCATGTTGACGATTGGTGGGCTTGTGATCAACCCGGCATCGCGCGTTGTCACGCTGGATGGCGGAGAGGTGGAGCTCACTCGCACTGAGTTCGATCTGCTCAGTTGTCTGGCCGGGCATCGTGGCGAGGCGCTGACCCGCGACGCCGCCAACGTCCGGCGTGTCGCGCTCGGCCCGAGCGAACAGCCCGTTGCGGGCGTTGCTCGTCCGATCCCGCCAGCGGGCGTTCTGCCGGGCCCACGCGACGGCGCGCGTCGCGTGGTAGGCGGTGGCCGCGGTGATCGCCCGGTCCATCCGGGCATCGAAGGTGCGCAGGTTGTTGATCAGCTGCCTGTTGTCCCAGGTGATCGCGTTCTTAGCCACGCGCAACCACGGTCGCGCGTCACTCCCACCCGTTCTCATAGGCCAGCTCGATCACCCGGCAGTCCTCGCCTTG
>CAXYYR010000176.1:0-2176 GCA_964293265.1 uncultured Propionibacterium sp. | reverse complement strand
GCGCCCCAAGACCCCCGGGCGTGCCTAGCGCATGAGTTCCGGGATTCCCGGATCACGAACCCCCTCCAGATGAACGTCCCCCGTCACCGGAAAACTGGTGACGGGGGACGTATCTGTTAACCCTGCAAAAAGAATTGGTTTAGACGAGTTGGTTCAGTTCGTCCTTTAGAAGAGCGCGCTCTGCTGTTGCCAGCTTGCCCAGTCGTACACCCAGCAGCCGACGCCGTCTCCGGCCTCGAATGCCGGGCCGCCGCCAACGAACTCCACAGGATCGCCCACCTGGGTGAATTCCATGAGCCATTGGGCGTCGGTGGGGTTCACGTTCACGCAGCCATGGCTTGAGGGCGTATTGCCCTGCTGGGCCACTGACCACGGGGCGGAGTGGATGAACTCACCACTCCACGTGACACGCTGGCAGTCGTCCACGGGAGTGCGATAGCCCTCGGCGCTGTCGGCGGCCACGCCGTAGGTGGAGGAGTCCATGATCATGTTGTCGAGCTTCTCCATGATCACCTTGGTGCCCGACAGGGTGGGGTGCGAGGCGGTTCCTGTGCTCACCAGGCAGTCCTTCACCAGGGCACCGTTCTTGTACACACCCATGTGCTGGCCACTGTTGTCACAAATCAGTAGGTGATTGTCGCCGAAGCTGATCGAATAATTCGTGTCGTCAGCAAGGTAGAGACCCTCGCCAACGGAAAGACCTGCGAAGGCCAGCTTCACATCGGCGGTGCTGCCGGCCTGCCAATATTCCTGCGGGCGCCACATGAGAATGCGGTTCTCAACCCAACCCCACGAGCCCACTTGCTCGGGTGTGGTGGTGACGGTGGCGTGACGCTCGATCTCGGCGCGCACTGCTTGATCGGCAATCGGCGAATTGAACTGCACATAGACCGGCATGCCCACGCCGAGGCCCTGCTGCATGTAAACCGGTGAATAGACCACCGTCTCCACCTGGGCGGTGGTGAACTGGGTCGAAAGAGTGTGAGCGGTGCCGTCATTGTCGGCGGCCTCAACGCTCACCGTATAGGTGTTGCTGGGCCAGAAGGCACGGGCGCAAGTCCACACCTGACCGTCCATCTTGCCGCTGTAGACGGTGCCCTCCGCGTCGGCGACGGAGATTGTGGTCAGCGAGCCATCGGCAACGGTAACGGTGATGGGGTCCTGGGGCAGCACGGCGTCGAGTCCGTGCTCGGTGGTGATCGAGAGGCTGGGCACGGCAGCCGGGCTGGCCGCGCCTGCAGCCTCGCCGTCTGCTCCCGCTTTGGCGCAGGCCGCCAAGCCAACGGTGCCCAAGCCGACTGCAGCGGCGGTCAGGGCTCCGCGTCGGGTGATCCGACTGGTGACGTCGTGGTGAAGCGGCATGGGTTGCTACCGAACCTTTCGCGCCGTGGTGGCGGCGTGGTGATGGACGACCGTGCTGGTGGCGCGCTGGGTGTGCGGCGTGCGACCGGTGACGATGCAATGCGTGAGGGCGGGCGCAGGCGTCCGTCTTGTCAAACAAGGCAAGAGTGTAGCTCGCAGGTGCCGATTTTTTGATATTGCGTCAGGTTTAGTTCGCTGGCGGCTGTGTGAGCTGCTGCAAATGCGCTGTCACTAGGGATGATGTCTGCCACTAATTGGTTGCTTAATTGCCTGATCAATCCATTGCTCGCCGGCCGGCTCGATAGCTGCGGTGCCTGCACTGAGGGCGGTGATCTGTTCATGAATTGTGTTGCTGTCAGTGGGGTTGGCGGCAATTGTCAGCAGCTCGCCGGTTCCGGTCCATGTGCTGGAGGTGATGGTGAGTCCGGCGGTGCGCAGAGCAGCCTCGATGGTGCCTGCGTTGGCAAGTGGCAGGTGGACACCCAACAGTTGCATGCGCCGGTGCAGTTGGAGAGGCGCAGTGTCCAGAGTTGCGGTGACGGTTCCGCCATAAGCCCGGGTGAGTCCGCCTGCGCCCAGTTTGATGCCGCCGAAATAACGCACCACCACAGCCAGGATGTCTGAGAGCTGAGGGGCGTTGGCGACTGCGTCGGCGGCCGATTTGTATGTTTGCTGATGACCAAGGAGCGCTTGCAACATCGGTGCCCCTGCGGTGCCTGCCGGTTCACCGTCGTCGCTGGTGCGGGCAGTGGAGCGTGTGGCGCCCAGCACGAAGGCACTTGGGCGATGCCGGGCGTCGTGGAATTCATGACGC
>CAXYYR010000175.1:0-2357 GCA_964293265.1 uncultured Propionibacterium sp. | reverse complement strand
GAAGTACACCTAGACTGCCCGAGAAACCCCCTACCCCCTTGGAGCCCCCATGACTCAGCCAACCCCTCCCCCCGCTGACCCCAATCAGCCCGGCAATGGCCAGCCCCCGGTCGCTGCAACCGGCGCTGCCGTGCCGCCGACCACGCAGCCCGCACCGTCCGCAGCCAAGAAACGTCACCCGGTGCGCACCCTGGTGATCGGTCTGGTGCTGCTCATCGTGATGCCCATTGCGAGCTTCGTGAGCATTGCCATGGCAACGATCAATGAACCCTTCGACCCCGGGCATCCGATGCTGCAATCGGGCTCGCCCTACAAGGTGAATCTTCTGGGCGACCAGAAATATGGCGTTTACAGCTCAACACCACTGGCCGGCTGTGAGCTTGAGAACACCACTGGCGAAACGATCGCCGTGACAGAGGCCAGCGGCGGCATGAAGAACAACGACCTGCCCAAGGTGGCCGAGTTCACCACCACTGCCGGGGGCGAGCATCTCATCGAGTGCACTGCCGAGGACGGCTCGCGCGCCACATATTCAGTGAGCATGAGCGCCACGGGCCTGCGACCCCAGGCGATGATTGCGATGGGCATCGCCATTGTCTTCGCACTGGCTGGCATCGCCACGATCATCATCGCGATTGTGCAGTTCGTGCGTCGCGGCAAGGACCGCAAGGCCGAAGCAAGCAGTCCGGCCGTGCCGTGGCCATCGGGTTCGGGCGCGCAGAATCAGCAACCGGGCATGTCCGAAACATCCTGACGCGGCACATACCCCCAGCCAGCAAGCACCTCACAGGTCGAAAGACCACCCCCGAAAGGCATCATGACCACCACCCCAAATGAGCCCCAGCCAAAGCCCTACTACTCGCTCGACCAATCCATGCCACCCAGCGATGGCCAGGCAAAAGCCACCAAGAAGGCGGCCAACAAGGACAAACGAAAGCGCGTGCGAACCCAGCGACTTCTGGGTCTCGCCATGACGATGCTGGGCTTGGCCATCTTTGCCATCGTGAATGCACTACTTCTGCCCGCCACGGATGCCACCTATGAGATTCCGGTGGGTACGTCAAAAAAGGTGAAGCTTGCCGACAACGTGCACTATGCGGTCTATGGAGACGGCGACATCTCCGGCTGCAATTTCAAGGGCCCGCAGGCGGACACCATGCCCGGCGGACCAACCGAGGTGGAGGCCAGCTGGCAGGGCCATGACATGCTCATCGCTTTCACCACATTGAGCGGTGGAAGTTTTGATGTCACCTGCGAATCAACCACCGAATCCACGCTGTGGCTTGCACCTGATGTGACCAAGCTCTCATCAAGCACGCAATCCTCGGCAGCTCCCAAACGGTATGTCTTTGCCGCCATCATGGGTGCGGGCGGTCTGGCCCTGGGCGCACGGGCATTGGTACGTTTCCGCGCCCAAACTGCCGAAGAACAAGCTCTGTCAACAACCCCGCTCCAATAGACTGACCCCGCACCAGCACCCCGCGTGCGTAATCACACTGTCCCGGAGGACTCATGACCCAGCCACCCAGCGGATCGCTGCCAGATCCGAACGCGCCTGATTCGTCCAACATGGGCGGGTCATTCAACACTGGCAATCCCTACAACCCCGACTACACCAACCCCAGCTACTCCAGCCCGGACGCAAGCGCCTCGGCATACCCGCAGGGTGGCCAGTCGTTCGCAGCAGGCCAGCCCTTCCCGGCAAGCGTCCAGCCCGTGTGGACATCCGGCGCGCCGCAGGGCCCCAAGACCAGCAAGCGCGGCCCACTCATCATGCTCATCAGCGGGATCGTGGCCATGATCATCCTGGGGCCGGTGCTGATGGTTGTTGGCATGGCAGGCAGCTTCAGCAAGGGCGTGGACGTGCAGACCATTTCCAGCACAGGGGGCGAGGTCTCACTCGAGGCAGGCACGAGCTACTCCATCTATGTTGCAGGTGAGATGGATTCCTGCGATGTGTATTCGCCGGATTATTCGGACATTGATGTGAACACGAATGTCACCGAATTCGTCGCCGACGACCACAAGCTCGTTGCCACATTCACATCGGAGGAATCCGGCACCTACGACCTTTACTGCAGCACCGACAACAACACGGACATCTGGGTGGGGCCCGAGGTCAACGAGGGTGACTTCATGGCCGCGGGACTCGGAATGATCGGCGGAATGCTCGTGAGCTTCATCGGCCTGGTGCTGACCATTGTCGGCATTGTCTGGCTGGTGAAGCGGTCCAAGGCAAAGAAGGCCCTGGAGAACAGCTATCCCGGCGCTTACCCCGGTGGGATGCCTCCCCAGGGTGGCTATGTGGCACCGCCGCAGGCACAACCCGGCTATCCGGCCGCACCCCAGCCGCCCAC
>CAXYYR010000174.1:0-2430 GCA_964293265.1 uncultured Propionibacterium sp. | reverse complement strand
GTGAATCTGGGCTCACTTGATAGTGCCTATCGAATCAGCCACCGATGACGCAAGCTCACTGGGCAGCGGTGCGCTCCCGGATGCGTTCTGCGCGGCCTGCTGGCCCTCCGTGCTCACCAGATGACTGAGATAGGCCTTGACCAGGGCCCCCTGGCTGGCATCTTCATATTCCTGGCAGGCAATGGCATAGGACACCAGAGCGAAGGGATAGCCGGCCCCTGTGCGGTCGAGTTCAAGCGCCTGATCGCCGTCGGGCCCCCCGTCGCGTTTGGGAGAGGCTGCCACCAGCTGCGCCGTGGCATCAGCTGTGGGTTGCACGAAGTTTCCCTCGGTGCCGAACGATGCCACCGACAGGCCCGATGCCTGCGACATGTCGGCATAGCCGATTGCGCCACTGCCATTCTTCACAGCAGCCACGACGCCCGAAGTGCCCTCGGCCGATTCGCCCCCATAGGACTCGGGCCAGGTCTGGCTTGCCTCGTTCGTCCACACCTGCGGGGCGGTCGCGGCAAGGGTTTCGGTGAAGTTCTCGGTGGTTCCCGATTTGTCGGACCGGTGCACCACGGTGATGTCCTCGTCCGGAAGTTCGGTGCCGGGGTTCAGTGCTGTGATTGCGGCGTCATTCCATGTGGTGATCTGTCCGGAGAAGATCCCTGCAGTGGTGGCGGCATCAAGGTTCAATGTGTCGACGCCATCGATGTGGAAGACCATTGCGATCGGTGAGATGTAGACCGGAAGGTTCAAGGCATTGGAATTGTCGGAGCATGCAGCGAATGCCCCGGCCTGCATCTCGTCGAGGGGAAGCGCCTCGTCGGACCCGGCGAATGACACGGCGCCGCTGGTGAAATCACTGACGCCCTTGCCCGAACCGCCGCCGTTGTAGCTGACACGCACACCCGACTCCTGGGAGCTGAATGAGCTGCGCCATGCACTCTGTGCCGCCTCCTGTGAGGTGGCACCCGAACCCACCAGATCGCCGCTGAGGCTTCCGGCGCTCGAGCCGTTGTCCGCGGGTACTTCGCTGGAGCAGGCGCCGAGGGTGAACAGTGCTGCCGCAATGCCCAGTGCAATGGCCGGTCTGGTGACTGAGCCGGGGCGGGGACGGTGGATGACTTTGGACATGAGGTTCCTTCGCAATTCGAGGAATCGACCATCCGGGTCGAGGAGGCCAGTGCTGGTCTCCATGAGTCAAATCTAGACATCGAAGTTTGCCTGCAGACCAACTTCAGATGAACGGAAGGTGAACTTTTCTGATGGCTCCGTCGCTGCCGTGGCCCGGCCCGAGGAATGTGCCCCGATCGTCATGTCCGGGTGCCGTCACAGGGGTGAACGGATCGACTCGACGGCAACCGGTTCGGCCTGCGAGTTCAGATGGATCACCAGCGATTGGGCGGTGCTCATTGGCTGGCGATCAATGTGAAGGCCAGCCTGCATATCGGGCAGTACGGGGCGGTGTCCGCAGACCACCTGCGGTGTGTCAGGGCTCTCGACCACCTCGCTGCGGAGCTGCCACATGAGCTCGGCAATCTCGCTCGCGCGACCGATGGCGCCGTCCTCGCTGAGCAGATCAACTGCCCTGGTGGTGAGTGCCTGTGCCGTGGTGAAGGGTTCCAGCGTCTGCATGCAACGCACCGAGCTGCTCGAGACGGCGCCACCCACCCCGTAGGCGCTGAGCAATGCCACCAGCCGCTTGGCCTGGCGTTCACCCCTCTTGGCGAGCGGACGCAGGGTGTCCTCGTCGGTCCAAACCTTGCGCGCCAGGGCCTTGCCATGACGGGTGAGCACCAGTGTCGCGGTGGCAGTGTCCGCCTTCTCCACGGCGGTGGACAACAGCTGCGCCTCATCGCCATAGGTCAACAGCTTTGCCGCCTCGGCGATTGTTGGCCAGGCAATCTGGTCGGTCTCCGAATCGTGCTCCGCCGTCTGGGGCCGGGTCTCGTGGCCAAGCCAGAAGCGCACCTGCTTATGTCCCGATCCCACCATGTAATGCAGCGAGGGCAGTGGCAGGCCCAGACGCACATGCACACCGGTTTCCTCGGCGACCTCACGCACTGCTGTGACGGGTAGCTGCTCGTCACGGTTGGGCTTGCCCTTCGGCAAGGTCCAGTCGTTGTAGTGCGGACGATGTTCCAGCAGTACGCGACGATCCTTGCCCGAACCACGGAAGACCACGGCTCCGGCAGCGCGCACCTTGATGGGGCCTTCGGGCTCAATCGGTCCCCGATGGGTGCGGGCATCAGCCAGCGTGGAATCACTGGGTGTGGATTTCACCGGCTTGGATTTCTTGGGCTGGGTTTTCATGTGCTTGGCATTCATGGGCCTGGTGTTCATCGACTTGGCATTCATCGGTGTGGCAACACCCCCGGGCGTTGGACGAACCATGTGCGGCGGGCGCGGCTGTGTCGATCATGCCGTCGGGCAGTGGCCACC
>CAXYYR010000173.1:0-2471 GCA_964293265.1 uncultured Propionibacterium sp. | reverse complement strand
ATAGGAGGCGCCCGTGCCGGACAGCTCGTATTTGAGGCCGACCCTGATCGTGCCGCCCTGCGCGGAGTTGGCCCCGCCGCTGCTGCCACAGGCAACCATTCCAGCGGCCAGGGACGAGGCAAGAACAAGGGTGGTGATGCGGCGCAGTCGCCGTGACCATCCCCATTTCGCACGTGATGCGTGCCCAGCCTGTGTCATTGCCCTACACCCCTGCCATTTTCGATGGGCCTTGGCCATCTGCCATTGTCCAATAGGCCCTTGCCATGGCCCCAAGCCCGTATTGCATCATGCTGAGTGGCTCACCGGACCTGCCGTCCAAGGAACTGTCCCATCCAGGGTGATGGCGTGGGGACTGCTACGAAAACCGGGCCACAGAGAAGCCTCATCCCACGACGACTGCCGTGAAATGTGTCCCTGTGACCCAGGATTCGACTGTGAACACTACTGCGTGATCACAGATTCGTCATATGTCCCTCAATACCTTCGGCTGCTTCTTTGAGGGCTTCTCCCAGAGTCGGGTGTGCATGGATGTTGCGCGAGATTTCCTCAGTGGTGAGGTCAAACTTCTGGGCAAGCGTCAGCTCGGGAAGCAGCTCGGTGACGCCCTCCCCGATCATGTGCGCGCCGAGAATCTCGTTGTAGCGACCATCAGCCACAATCTTGATGAAGCCCGTGTCGGCAGCCATGCCTACTGCCTTGCCGTTCGCTGAGAAGGGGAACTTGGCAACCTTCACGTCATAACCCTCGTCACGGGCCTGCTGCTCGGTGAGACCGAAGCTGGCGATCTGCGGCTGGCAATAGGTTGCCCGAGGAATCATCCGGTAGTCGACCGGCATTGTCTCGGCACCGGCAATGGTCTCAGCAGCCACCACGCCCTGTGCCTCGGCGGTGTGGGCGAGCATCATCTTGGCCGTCACATCACCGATGGCGTAGATGCCCGGAACATTGGTGCGGCAGAAGTCGTCGATGGCAATGGCTCCGCGGTCGGTCAGCGCCACGCCGGTGGCCTCCAGACCGTAGCCCTCAGTACGCGGGGCAAATCCCATGGCCTGAAGCATCTTGTCGGCATGCAGCACCTCCTCGGCACCGCCGGCAGCCGGAGCAACGGTGACGTCGACACCGGTGCCGGTGTCCACAACGGACTTCACGGCGGTGCTGGTGAGCACCTTGATACCAAGCTTCTTGTACTGCTTGCTGAGCTCCTTGGAGATGTCGGCATCCTCATTGGGCACCTGGCGATCCGCGAACTCAACGATAGTCACGTCCACGCCATAGCTGTTGAGCACATAGGCGAACTCAGTACCGATGGCTCCCGAGCCACCAATGATGATGGAAGAAGGCAGCGACTCGGCCAGAATGAGCTCCTCGTAGCTGAGGACATTTGCCGACTTCGAGGTGCCGGGGAGCAGCTTCACACCGGCGCCGGTGTCGACGATCGCATTGTCGAAGGTGATGGTTTCGGTGCTGCCATCGTCAGCTGCCACCTGCAGGGTGCGGGCGTCGGTGAAGGTGCCCCAGCCGTTGTACTCGGTGACCTTGTTCTTCTTCATGAGGAAGTGAACGCCCTTGACCATGCGGTCACTCACCTGACGGCTGCGGCTGAAGGCCTTGCCGTAGTCAAAGCTCACCTCACCGGAGATGCCGAAGGTATCGGCCTCCTTGGTCACCAAATGGGCCAACTCCGCATTGCGGAGCAGTGCCTTGGTGGGAATGCAGCCGACATTGAGACAGACACCGCCCCACCATTTCTTCTCCACAATGGCTGTCTTCAGCCCCAGCTGGGCGGCCCGGATGGCGGCGACATAGCCGCCGGGACCTGCTCCGAGAACCACGACATCGTAATGAGCGCTCATGAGCGTCACTGTAGAGGATCGCTCCCCTGTCGCACGCCCGCCCGGGACCGTTTCGCTGTCAGCGGGAGCTCTTCAGCACTCGTCAGACTGGGCTTTGGAGCCCCAGGTGGATTGAATATCTCACATCTGAGTTAGAATCCTCGTTGTGACTCAGGAAACCACCCCAGCCAGGATCGGCCGACTCATCCGGGATGCACGCAAGCAGCGTGGCATGACCCAGAATCAGCTGGCCCAGGAACTCAAGACCTCGCAGAGCGCTATCGGGCGCATTGAGTCGGGGCACCAGAACCTCTCGCTGGAGACCATCAATCGAATTGCCGGCGCACTGGAGGCTCCCTTGATCGTCCCCGGAAATTCCAGCACCCTGAACTTCCGGATCGGCGGCGAGACCCACCTCTCGGGCTCCATCGAGACCCGCTCGAGCAAGAATGCTGCCGTCGCCCTGCTGTGCGCGTCCCTGCTCAACACCGGTCGGACGGTGCTCAAGGGGATTGCCCATATCGAAGAGGTGAACCGCCTGCGCGAGGTGCTCACCAGCATCGGTGTGGCAACCAGCTGGACGGCCGACGGCAAGGACCTCACCCTGGAGCGCTCCGAGCAACTTTATCTGGAAAACAA
>CAXYYR010000172.1:0-2472 GCA_964293265.1 uncultured Propionibacterium sp. | reverse complement strand
TGTGTTCAATACCACCACAGCCTACAATGTGGCGAGGTTACTGCCATAGGTGAAAGCTCGATGCCGCCGCGTATGGCATTGCAAAACAAATATGGGGAGTCGCTATGACTCCCCGCTTGCGTGTACCACCATTTCTGAGTGGGCCGTACTGGGATCGAACCAGTGACCTCTTCCGTGTCAGGGAAGCGCGCTACCGCTGCGCCAGCCGCCCGAGGTGGAGACGGGATTTGAACCCGTGTATACGGATTTGCAGTCCGCTGCCTCGCCTCTCGGCCACTCCACCACGTGAAGGGCTGCCTCACCACGAAGGTTTCAGGGCCATTGGATGGGGCTCAGCCTCTCCGAGCGGACGACGGGATTCGAACCCGCGACCCTCACCTTGGCAAGGTGATGCTCTACCAACTGAGCCACGTCCGCATGCGATTTTCGGGGCAAACCCGAAGAAGCGCGTTGGTAACGATAGTGGAGACGAACCAAGTGGACAAGTCAGACCCTCCCCCGGTCATGCCTCCGACCAGTTCATGGGTCATTTCATGTTGTGCGTTCCCCTGCCCTGCACGAAACCACACTGCGAAAAACTGCCCATCGGGACAAAACCGCCCGTCGGGCCCGGATTGTCGCAGCACGCGACAGTGCGCTAGCCTTATCGACGCCGCGGGCGATTGGCGCAGTGGTAGCGCGCTTCGTTCACACCGAAGAGGTCACTGGTTCGAACCCAGTATCGCCCACCCGTTAGGCGCAAGTCGCCGCTCTCCCCAATGCCGTCATTCTGGACGGCACTCCCGATGTACCCAACTGAGTGCACATATCGATCCCCTCATAGCGCCATCACGTGTGCATGGCCGCACACGTCACATCCGGGCACACTGCATCCAGGAACAGCGCATCTATGTGTCCATCTTTCGGGATGGAAGGCGTTAAGCCATATAACAAATTCATAACAAATTGACTGGCGACGAAAGATTTTCTTGTTGTTGATCCTCCTGATCTCAGCCTGTCGCCACCCGTCCCCGGGAGCCAATAGCGATTTTTCGTGTCACATGATGGACACACGTCTTGCGCTTCGGCTCCGCCGGGCGGAGAGTTGGTCCTACCACGGCAAAGGCGCCGCCCTGTTGGACGCTAGAGAAGGGCACGCACATGAGCGCACCGGTGTTGATCCTGCTGGCTGAGGGTGCATCAAACCCCCGGGTCGTGGAGGTCTTCCACACGCTGCGAAAGCACATGCAACAGCAGCGTCCGGAGTTGTCCATTCATCTGGCCTTCCTCGATCACTGCCCGCCCAGCGGACCCCAGGTTGTGTCAACACTTGCATCGCGTGGTCACGACGAGATCGTTTTCGTGCCCATGGCACTGACCCGCGCAGTTGACTGCTCTGACGAGGCCACGCAAATGGTGGCACGCGTGCGGCAGGCCCACCCCGAGATGCACATCTGCCTCGCTCATCCGATCGGCCCGGCCACCGAGCTGTTGAACATCCTTGACCTGCGGCTGCGCAATGCACTGTCAGCCACCCATGCAGTCGAGCTGGACGGTCTGGTTTTCGCCACACCCGACGCGGGTGATGTGCGTGGCTCTGCCCTTTTGGCCCGTCGGGCACGTCAATGGGCGTCACACCACAAGCTGCCCATTGCGCTCGCCAGCGCTGACAGCACGGGTAATTCCGTTGCTGCAGCAATGGCCAGTCTGCACGACCAGGGACGCCGCGCAATCGCCATCGGTTCCTTCTTCCTCACTGCCGACGACGACTACGTGGCCATCGCCGAGCATGCATTGGAAGCCGGCGCAGTGGCGGTCAGCGCCCCCATCGGCGCAGATGACCACATCATCGACCTGGTGATGGCTCGCTATGCATTTGCCGCCATGGCGATGCTCGACGACGCCGAAGACACACAGGCAGAGGCTCCAGTGTCCGCAGATGACCACACCGGCACTGGCGACAAGGCTTCGGCCGATTCGCTGTCTGCTGACGCACAGGCGCAGGTTCTGGATCATCGGGCATCAGTCACGCACCTGGCAGCCCTCGCCTGAGCCCGACGCATCACTCCCAGCGAGCTACTGTGTGCTCTGCGAACAGGAGGCACCCATGGGTGAGAACGCAGTATCACCGGAACAGTGGACTGACGAACAATGGCGCGAAAAACTCAGCCCCCAGGAGTTCCACGTATTGCGACAGGGTGGCACCGAGGCACCTGGTGTCGGTGAATACACAGACACCACGACCACCGGCGTCTACCGTTGCCGCGCATGCGGCGCCGAGCTTTTCCGCAGCGACACGAAGTTCGAATCGCACTGCGGGTGGCCCAGTTTCTTCTCGCCACTGGCTGAGGATCGGGTCCGCTACATAGAGGACAATTCGCTGCCGGGTGCACCGCGTACCGAGGTACGCTGCGCCAACTGTGGCTCCCACCTGGGGCACGTCTTCCGAGGTGAAGGCTATGCAACACCCACCGATCTGCGTTACTGCATCAA
>CAXYYR010000171.1:0-2539 GCA_964293265.1 uncultured Propionibacterium sp. | reverse complement strand
GCTGGGTGAGCAATGACATGTCGATCACCAACCCTTCGCAGACCAGCATCAGCGGTCGTGATGAGGCGGTGTTGGCAGGCCTTGACCCCGACCAGCGGGCAGTGGCCCTGGATGTGTCGGGTCCACTCGCGGTGATCGCCGGGGCGGGAACGGGAAAGACCCGCGCCATCACCCACCGGATTGCCCATGCGGTGCTGAGTGGTCAGCAGGCTGCACACTCCATCATGGCGGTCACCTTCACAACGCGTGCTGCCGGTGAATTGCGGGCGCGGCTGCGGGCATTGGGAGTGCC
Source organism: uncultured Propionibacterium sp. (assembly GCA_964293265.1). GTDB lineage: Bacteria > Actinomycetota > Actinomycetes > Propionibacteriales > Propionibacteriaceae > Propionibacterium. Next base: position 2,247 of record CAXYYR010000171.1, on the reverse strand, counting down.
CAAGGTCCAGGCCCGCACCTTCCATTCGGCTGCGCTGCGCCAGATCAGGTACTTCTGGCCGCGGGCCACGGGCCGCGAACTTCCCGAGATCGCCGGATCCACTTTTGGAATGGTTGCCGAGGCGGCACGGCGTCATCAGGTTCGTGCGGACACCGCAGTGATCCGAGATCTCAACGGTGAGATCTCGTGGGCCAAATCGACCAATGTGTTGCCCGCTGAATATCCCCGTCTGTCTGCACGGCTGAATCGTCAGGTGTCGGGAGTTGAACCTGACCAGGTGGCAAAAATCATGGGTGAATACGAGCAGGTGAAGGCCGAGCGGCAGGTCATGGACTATGACGACATCCTGTTGTGTGCGGTTGCCCTCATGCATGAGCATCCAGAGGTGGCCCAGGAGTTCCGTGCGGTCTATGAGCACTTCGTGGTGGACGAGTACCAGGATGTCAGTCCGCTGCAGCACAGTCTGTTGATGCAATGGCTCGGGGATCGCGACGAGCTGTGTGTGGTTGGCGATCCGGACCAGGCCATCCACTCCTTCGCCGGTGCGGACTCACGATTCCTCACCAGTTTTGCCCAGGATTTTCCCGGCGCCCATGTGCTCCACCTCAACGTCAATTACCGGTCGACTCCCCAAATCCTGGCTGCTGCCAATGATCTTCTGCATCCACCGGGCAGGCCGGCTGTTGGCCAGGGGGTGGTGCTGCGGCCGGTATGCGCCGATGGTCCACTCATCACCACTCTGGAGGCGCCGGACAGTCAGACCGAGGCGGACAAGCTGGCTGATTGGTTGCTGGCGCAGCACCACAACGGCACGGACTGGTCGCAGATGGCAGTTCTTTTCCGTGTGGGATCGCAATCCCCAGCTCTGGAAGCGGCGCTGGATGCCCATCGGGTGCCCTATGCAGTGCGTGGTTCGGAGCGGTTCTTCGAGCGTGCAGAAGTGCGCACAGCGCTCACCCGCCTGCGCCATCTGGCAGCGGAAGCTGGGACAGGATCAACGGATGGTGAGGGAACTGCCCTTGCGCAGGTCGAGGGCGTGCTCACAGCTCTGGGCTGGACGAGCGCTGCTCCCCAGGGCCAGGGCCGGGTGCGTGAACGGTGGGAATCGTGGAGCGCGCTCCACGACCTGGCCGAACAGCTGAGCGCAGATGGTGCCACCACTGTGGCGGAACTCATGGAGCGGATCGATGAGCGGGCTGCCATGCAACAGGCGCCGGTCAACGAGGGGGTCACCCTGTCGACCTTGCATTCTGCAAAGGGACTCGAGTGGTCATGCGTGGCCCTGGTGGGGGTGCAGGACGGACTTCTGCCCTTCTCACTGGCTAAGACACCGGCCCAGATTGCTGAGGAACGACGGCTCTTCTACGTCGGCATCACCCGAGCCCGCAAGGCATTGCATGTCAGTTGGGCAACCACTGGACCCAATGGGCGAGGAAAACGCAATGCCTCACGTTTTCTGGGTGGGCTGATGGGATTGCCGAATCATCAGGACACCAAGGGCACACATGCCATCAGCCGGTCACGAAAAAAACGTATGGCTGGCTGTCTGGTCTGTCACCGGCCACTAGTGGAGGCCGTCGACATCAAATTGGGTCATCACATCGGCTGCGAGGTGAACTACGACGAGGAACTACTGGCTCGTCTCAAGCAGTGGCGACTGGCTGAGTCGAAACGCCATTCGGTGCCTGCATATGTGGTGTTCACCGACACCACACTCATGGCATTGGCCCAGTACCAGCCCCATGACGAGGATGCCCTCCTGCAGGTGCGGGGCCTGGGCCCGGCCAAGTTCAAGCGCTATGGATCCCAGCTACTGCAGTTGATGGACGGCGCTGATCCTGATGCCGTGACGGCCGATACCGACTGATCTGCACACGGGACTGACTGGTGCCCCTGGTGGCCGGTGATCTGGTGACAACTGACACCGGCAGGCGAATCAGGCAGCTGGACGCACCCGTTGACCGCCCCCACGTGGCGTACTGGCGTCGTGTGCTGGGATCAGTGCGTGAACCGACGAGCGGGTGCTCGCCTTGTCGGGATGATGGATTGAGCAGGCCGGACATTGCGGGTCGACAGCTCGGCTGGGAACCACTGCTCCGGACCAACGCGATGTGGGCCACAGGGTGCCCTCATGACAGAAACTGTCGACAACCCGCTTGGCCTGTGTGACGCACCATGCAAGCTCGTCGTCGCCGGGATGTGCTGGTGCACATGCCAGTCGGCCCCTGACCAGGCGCTGTACGGGTG
>CAXYYR010000170.1:0-2609 GCA_964293265.1 uncultured Propionibacterium sp. | reverse complement strand
GGCAGCCAGCAGCCCCGGCATCAGCTGGCGTGCCGCCACGGGGAACAGCGCAAATTTTCCGGGCGTCAGATTCTCATTGCTTCCGGCAGTGAACAGTGTGACCACCGGCCAGCCCAGGGTGAGGGCGGCGAAAATGAGAACGAGCAGGGGCCCGCGCAGCTCGTCCGCATCGGCACTGCGCAGCAGCACGAAGCCGATGAAGGCTCCGACGGCCATCGACAGGCCCCACAGCCCCAGCAGAATGGTGCCGATCAAGCGGCCCGTGCTGGCGCTCAGGCCCCGCCAGGCAAGTTTCAGTTGGAGTCGGGCGAGGGTGCCAACCATGACAGCCCACCTCCCTCGATGTGATGCACACCAACAAGGTCGAGGAAGCGCTTCTGCAGCGGCATGCCCTGACGCACATCGTCCAGGTCACCGATGGCCAGCAGCCGCCCGGCCGCCATCACGGCCACGGCATCACACAGGGTTTCGACGAGCTCCATCACATGGCTGGAAAGCACCACCGTGCCGCCGCCGGCCACGAATTCGTGGAGGATTTCACGGATCGTCTCACCCGACACCGGATCCACCGATTCGAAGGGCTCATCGAGCACCAACAGCTGGGGGCGATGAATGAGCGCACAGGCCAGACCGATCTTCTTGGTCATTCCTGCCGAGTAGTCGGCAACCATCGTGTCGCCGTCGGGGGCCAGGCCCAGCGTGCTGAGCAGCTCTTCGCGGCGGCTGGCAACGGTGGCCTTGTCCATGCCCCGCATCTGGCCCACGAAATCAAGCAATTCACGCCCGCTCAGCCGATCGAACAGTCGCAGCCCATCGGGCAGCACTCCCATGAGTGCTTTGGCTGCTGCCGGATCGGTCCAGACGTCAACGCCGCCCACTGCCACACGCCCCGCGTCGGGACGCAGCAGTCCGGTGGCCATGGACAGGGTCGTGGTCTTGCCGGCGCCGTTCGGCCCCACAAGACCGAACATGCAGCCGCGCGGCACGCTCATGGTGAGATCGGCCACGGCCAGCTTCTGGCCAAAAGTCTTGCGCAGGCCCTGAATGGTGAGGGCCGGGCTCATTGGGGATGCATCTGGGACAGGGGGCGGTGTCGGTTCGCTCACTGCCCTTTCCTATCATGGCTCTACCGGCCTGATCGGGAACTTCCCGGGCTCGGCGCCCAGCATCCAGCTGTGCGGGAATAACCTCCGCTCGAGCGGGGTTGGATTGAACGAATGGGCATTTTGCGTCCACGGATCGCAGGTTTTGGTCCACCGGATGGATGCCGCGCAAGGCGATGGCTCAACATCGCACGATCATTCAAGGCAGCGACACTCGCATTCAAGGCAACGACACTCGGAAAGAGGAAACAATGACCGTTTACACACTTCCGGAACTTCCCTACGATTACGCGGCCCTCGAGCCCTACATCTCGGGCGAGATCATGGAGCTGCATCACGACAAGCACCACAAGACCTATGTCGACGGCGCCAATACGGCTCTGGACAAGCTTGCCGAAGCCCGCTCAAAGGCTGATTTCGGCACCATCTCCAAGTTGGAGAAGGATCTGGCCTTCAACCTGGCAGGTCATGTGAACCACTCTGTGTTCTGGCAGAACATGGCGCCCAAGGGCACCGGCCCGGAGCGTCCCGAGGGCGAGTTGGGTGCAGCCGTTGACGAGTTCTTCGGCTCCTATGACTCGATGGTTGCCCAGTTCACGGCAGCAGCCACCACCATTCAGGGCTCCGGTTGGGCCTCACTGGTGTGGGATCCGCTGGGCAAGCGCATCAACACCATGCAGTTCTACGATCACCAGAACAATCTGCCTGCCGGGTCGATCCCGTTGCTGCAGCTCGACATGTGGGAGCACGCCTTCTATCTGCAGTACAAGAACGTGAAGGGCGACTACGTGAAGAACTGGTGGAATGTGGTCAATTGGAATGATGTGGCCGCCCGCCTGGCTGCCGCACGCCAAGTCTGAGTAACACTGTCTGAGCGACACTGTCAGGACAACACTGTCTGAGTGACGCTGCCCGGGCGGCACTGCCCGGCAAGGCCGCTCGGATCACGCTGAACAACTGCCCTGCACCCTCGTGGTGCGGGGCAGTTTTCTGTGCACATCCCAGCCAGCCCAGCCGTTTCCCTAAGAAACTCTTGGATATCTCTCAGCTATTCGCTAGAGTGTTGCCCGGCCCACCACGCCGCATGTGCGTTCCGATGCACTCCGCAGCGTTAACCACTCGCCGCAAGGCGGGCGCACTCCCCCGCGTCGGGCTGGTCATATTGTCTAACCGGGAGACACCACGTGAAGAACGGTCTCAAGACCCTGCTCATCGGTGGGATCGGCATCGCGACCTTGACGGTCGGCGGCGTCGGCACCGCAATGGCAGACAATGAGATATCGCTCACCATCGACGGGCAGCAGATCACCGTTCCCGAAGGCACCTCCATCATGCGCGCGGCGATGGAGATGGGGACGCAGATTCCCAAGCTGTGCGCCACCGACAGCCTGGAGCCCGAGCCGCGCCCCGCCTACAACGCCGTGTACGTCAGCGGGATGGGCCAGGGGGGGCTGGGGCCGGCCGACCGCACCGGCCCCGCGGGCCAGCCGCTGCGGGTCCCCAGGC
>CAXYYR010000169.1:0-2701 GCA_964293265.1 uncultured Propionibacterium sp. | reverse complement strand
GCGGGTGGACACTGCCCAGCCCTTGGGTGGGACCGGTGGACTAACTCTGGCACCCAATGACTACTCAGTCGTCTCGCCCAATCATCAGGCACTCGTGTCCAGCCCCACCTGGGCAAATCACATCGCCATCATGCAGCACGCCGGCTATCAGGTTGGTCACTACAGCTACTACGACGGCCACACCGGTGTGGACATGCCCGGACTGTTGGCCGACCTCAACAAGGCAGAGCCCGGAACCGTCGCGATCATGCACGAGTGCTGCCACAATCCCACCGGCTATGACCTGTCAGCCGACCAATGGGATGAGGTGATCGAGGTGATCACCCGGCGCCGCCTCATGCTGCTCATCGACATGGCCTACCAGGGCTTCAGCAAGGGCTTGGATGCCGACGCTGAAACCATCCGTCGCGTGGCGGCAACAGGCCTCACCTTCATGGTGTCGAGTTCGTTTTCCAAGAACTTCTCCTTGTACGGGGAGCGTGTGGGTGCGGTGCATTTCGTCTGTGCCGATGCGGTCGAGGCGCAACGGATCCGCAGCCGGGTGAAAACCGCCGCTCGTGAGGACTACTCCACTCCCCCCATGCATGGCGCCCAGGTCGTCCACACCGTGCTCACCGATCCCAGCCTGCACAGTCAATGGGTCGAGGAGGTCTCAGGCATGCGCAATCGCATCAAGACGATGCGCAATGCCCTGGTCGAAGGCCTGCACAGCGCCGGGATCACCGACATGGACTTCATCAACAGCCAGGCGGGAATGTTCAGCTACTGCGGGCTCTCGGCCGAGCAGATGGAAGAGCTGAGTGCTGTGCATCATGTCTACGGCACCAACGCCGGCCGGATTTGTGTTGCAGCACTGAATTCTCGCAATATCGACCATGTTGCAGCGGCCATCGCCGCAGTACGGAGAAAAGCAGTACGGAGCAAATGAGTGCATGGACGCATGAGGTGTGTGGCAAGTGACTGAGAATTGTGGGGCGCACAGCATGTTTGAGGTGTGCACGGCATGAGCGGTGGTCTGCCGCCTGTGGTGAATGACGAACGGCGCGCAACCATCACGGCTCACCTCATCACCCACGCCGGCGAACTGACCACCCGGGTTGTTGAGGCAATTCAGGACCGACATGGTTGGTTCGGACGCCTCGGCGCCGAGGATCGCAGCTGGATCGCAGTGGTTGCCCGCGCCGGCATAGACAATTTCATTGAATGGTTTTCGAATGGCGCCCGGGCCGACGTCAACCCGGGAGCCCTGTTCAATGCCGCACCACGGTCGCTGACCCGCAAGGTCTCGCTGCACCAGACGGTTGATCTGGTGCGCACCACGGTGGACATGGTTGCCGAGCAGATCAATGAGCTGGTGCCCACCGAGGAACAGCGTGCCTTGGAATTGGCCATCGTGTACTTCTCCCGTGATGTGGCCTTTGCCGCCGCCGAGCTCTACGCCCGGGCTGCCGAATTGCGTGGTGGCTGGGATGAGCGGATGGAAGCACTCATCGTCGACGCCGTCGTGCGCGGCGAGGCCGACGAAATGGTGATCTCCCGCGCCTCGGCACTTGGCTGGCACAGCGCAGGCGCCGTCGTCGTGGTGGTCGGACCCTCACATCCCGTGCCAGATCTCGAGGCCTTCCGCAAAGCTGCAGAAGCCCTTGATGTGGCTGCCCTTGCCTCTCACCAGGGTGGCCGGATCATCCTCATCCTGAGCTCACCAGCCCTCACGGACAGCTCCGCGGCAGTCACGCTGGCACAGCATCTGGAGACCCACTTCGGGCCGGGCACCATCCTGGTGAGTCCGCTGGCGGACGATCTGGCACATGCCAATCAATCGGCACGAAGCGCCTTGGCAGCGGCAGGTGTGGCACATGCCTGGCCGGACTGTCCGCGAGTGGCCACATCGGCGCAGCTGCTGCCGGAGAGAGTTCTGGCCTCCCAGGCCCGTGCCCGCCAAGCGCTCTTCACAGAAATCTATGAGCCCCTTCGCGACGCCGGCGGACAGCTCCTGCACACGGCCACCAGTTATTTGGAGCACGGTTCCCTGGAGGCCACGGCCCGCAATCTGTTCGTCCATCCCAATACGGTGCGATATCGCCTCAAACGCATCACCGATGTCACGGGCAATTCGCTGACCAATCCGCGCGACGCCTATGTATTGCGCCTGGCCATCACCCTGGGACTGCTTGCCGATGGTGGCGGCGAGCACGCTCCTGACACCCTCTGACTGGGCGTTTCCATAAGCCGCATCCCCAAATCAGGCGTCTCGACCGCCTCGAATTGTAGGATTCCTACAAACAAGCAGGGTTCTTTTTCGTCTGCGCCGGAGCAGCAAGGAGCACCCCCGACGGGGGAGGATGAACGGGTGCTAGCAATCGTTGCCCCGGGACAGGGCGCCCAGAAGCCCGGCTTCCTGAGCCCATGGTTGGAGCTGCCCGCCTTTGCCGAAGGTATTGCGGGACTGTCCGAGGCCACTGGCCATGACCTGGCCCAACTCGGCACCACTGCCGACGAGCAGACCATCCGGGACACCGCAGTGGCCCAGCCGCTGCTCATGGGCGCCGGTCTTTATGCCGGACTTGCCATCAATCCCGATGTCGATCATGGTGCCTTCGCCATGGCTGATGTGGTCGCCGGCCACAGCGTCGGTGAGATCACGGCAGATGCCGGCGGGGGCGAGGTGGGGAGGTTGGCTAACTTTCTCCCCACCGACGAC
>CAXYYR010000168.1:0-2805 GCA_964293265.1 uncultured Propionibacterium sp. | reverse complement strand
GCCCGAATACCCAGACCCCTGTATCTGTGATGCGCAGATGTGTCTGAAGTGCCGTGCGCCTGACGTGCAGGACGTCCAACGCGCGGGCTGGCTCACTGTGACAGGAACGTGACAAACCGATCCACAAGCTCGAACAGGCCCCGCTGAACCGCCTGGCTGGCACGCCAGTCGTCAGTAATCTCCAGCGAATGATTCGCCTCGGCCACGCTCACCCATGTGGTGCCCTGGGGGTCGAAACTGCCGTGGATGACGCCCTCACGGGTGATGCCCTTGATGTCAAGATTCTCGTCGGGCACCCAGTGGGGATCAGCGCTGCCACCGGCAACGAGGCATGGCGCGTGGTATTCGATGAGCGCGGCATTCACCTCGGCAACATCCAACAGCGGTGTGAGCCAGATGCCCGACCAGCCATTGGCACTTGCCGCGGCGGCTGCCCGTGAGCCCATCGATTTGGCCAGAATCAGCGTCTGATCAGCCTCGGGAGCGTCGTGATCCAGCATTTCGAGGGCCCGGGCAATCACATCGTCTTGGTTTGAGCTGCTGGTGAGTTCCCACTGGGCCTGCTGCACCCACCAGCCACGTTGATGGGCAATGACACTTGCCCAATTGAGCAGCGGCCGATCACACGAATAGGCAACACCGGGAATCACCAGCACCCGCCGCGCCACATGTTGGGGGCGCTCGTCCACATGCCAGAAAGCCTTCGTGCGCAGGTGCAGGGCCCCGCGCTCATCTGCGAACTCTGATTGGTTCATCGTTCTCCTCTGGCTGTGGCCACAGCACGCCGGGCCTGCTCGTAGCGATCCAATTCGGCCTCCACCGGTGCGATCACCGCAGCATCGGTCACGCGGGCCACCGCCAGGGTGAGGGTCTGATTGGCAGCAGCGCTGCGCCGTCGGGCTCCGATCTCAACACCCAGCCGACTCAACGCCGCAACCGCTATTCCCAACACTGCCGAACCCACAATCAGCACAACGGGCACCGACGCACCGCGCCACTGCGGGGTGGGAAGAAATGCACCACCCAGCAGAGCATTGGCGATGAGCCAGCCAGCGCCGACCACCAGCCCGGCAAACAAAATCCATTGGATGACGCGCACCACAGCCCACCAGCGGCGGCCCCGTTCCATTCCGAGATCGGCTCCGGTGACGGCCCGATCCAGGGTGTCCGCCAAATGGGGCACGCTGCTGCGCGCAGCCTCTCGCACGGCGCGAGCCCAGCCAGCTGGCAGTCCTTGGGCGGCCGCGCCCGAGGTCGCACGAACAGCCTGGGAAACCTGCGCCTGCTGCACTCCCCCGACGCTGTGCACAAGATTGCTGCGCGATGCGCGACGCTCCGATCTGGCGTGCGCAGATCTCGGCGCAGCCTCCCCCGCCTTGCTCTCAAGGCTGCGACCCGGGGATGCCAGATGCAGACGCTTGAGCGGATCCGGACGCATCCGTCCGAGCCAACTGACAACCGGCCAACCGGTGGCCAGCGAACCCCGACGCCGCGACGCCACCAACACGGCTCGACTCACCACGGGCACAGCGGCAGCATCTGCCAGGGCCTCATCGAGCTGGTCAAGCAGCTCGCGAGGAAGCCGGGCCGGTGCCGGGGGCCCCACCTGGGCGCTGAGCCCAGCGGCAGCCTCGGCAACATCGGCGACAAGGCGTTGCTGCGCGGCCTGCTGCTCGGCAACCATGCGTCCGATACGGCGTCGCAGACCGTCAACGCCCTCACCGGTGAGGGCAGATGTGGTCACCAGCGATGCCTGTGAGAGCCCCTCGGCGTCGAGCAGTCGTCGCAGATCCTGACTGGTTGCATCCAATTCAGCAGATGTCAGACGGTCGGCTTGGTTGAGCACCACGGTGGTCACCGCGCCATATCCGGCCATCGGCACCAGATAGTCGTTGTGCAGGGTGGCGTCGGCATATTTTTGGGGATCCACAACCCAGATGAACATGTCGACCATCCGGAGCAGACGGTCCACCTCGATCCGGTGCTCGGGCGAGGTGGAATCAAAATCGGGCAGATCGAGCAACACCAGCCCGTCCAACTCAGGATGTGCCGCACCGAGCGGCATGCGCACGCGGATTCGCAGCCAATCAAGCAAGCTCGTGGGCTCAACCGGACTCCACCAGGCAGCCAGCACCTCACGCGTGGTGGGACGCCGGACGCCCGGCACCGCAATCTGCTGACCCGCCAGACTGTTGAACAGGCTCGACTTGCCCGAACCTGTGGCCCCTGCCAGGGCGACAACGGTGTATTCACCGCCAAGACCCATCCGTTCATCTGCCTTGCGGCTTACCTGGGCTGCTCGATCCACGAGCTGTTCATCCACCCGGTCGTGGCAGAGTTCCGCGGCCCGGGACAGCGCCTCAATCCGCTCCGGGAGGCTGATCGGGCGCGCCTTGGCCTTCCTACCGAATGCCATCGTCGCCTCCCTGGTCAGCCCGGCTCGGACGCGCATAGGCAGAGCCTGTTGACCGTGGTTCATCGGCGTCCACCACCGTGGATCGCATGGGCAGATCGGGCTGGGCTGCCGCGCGCCGGGCAGCATCAACGTCACCGGCGGCGTCCCGCAGCGTGTCACCGAGGGGGGCATCGGTGCCCATCTCGTCCACAACCCTGGTGAAGGCGGCCAGCTGGTCGGCAAGCAGCGTGCGCACGCGGGCGTCCAAAAGCTGACGGGCCTCGGCGGCCAGCTTGCGCACCGCATCGTCACCGAAGATGGACTCCAGGAGCTTCTGCGCCACCACTGCGCTGCCTCCGGCCACGCCCAGCTCAGCACCTGTGAGGCCTGGCGTGCTCTCAAAAATCAGC
>CAXYYR010000167.1:0-2873 GCA_964293265.1 uncultured Propionibacterium sp. | reverse complement strand
CACCAGATCGTGGACCATGCCGCCGGTGTCGGTATTGGTGACGTCGATGTACAGGTGGGTTCCGGCGCTCACGGTGATGGCATTGGGGGTGAAGCTCATGTCGCGGGCATCCACCGCCACATGCTGGGTCTGCCCGTTTCCGGCGCCCGAGGCCGAACCACTGTCGCTGCCGCCGAGCCCCACCATGCCTGACGGTGACACTGCGGTGGCGATGGCCAGCGCCGTCACCAGCACGCCGATGCCGAGCACCACACCGTGCCCATGTGAGGTCGGCTCGGGGATCTGGTCCATTGCCAGCTGGCTGCTGACCCGTCCACTGGCAAGCACCAACACCAGGAAGGTGAGCGCGCAGGCAACAATCACCGCGCTGAGTGCAATCCTGCCCACCATCGGCAGCGGAAGCAGCAACCCCAGCCCGGCCCCGTTCGCCGCGACGACGCGGGCGTCGGTGAAGGCATCCATCACCTGATTGCGATGACGCACCACACCCGGCCCGCCGCCGATCACCATCGGCAACAGATAGGCCATCGAACCGGCAATCAGCTGGGCAGCAAAACCACCGAGCAGCGGCCAGGCAAGCTCGGGCATCCGGTTCATGATGGCCTGGGAATCAGCGCTTGTGGCAAGCATGATTGCGGCCACCGTGAGCGTGCCGGCAAACCATGCCATGCCGGCAATCACCGTGAAGGCCGCGAAACTGCGGGCAGGCTTGGCGCGCAGCAGCTTGGCCATCATCACGCCGGTGAAGCCCAGGCAGGCCACATAGCCCAGCACCCCAAGGGCAGCAATCCAACCGAAACCGGAAATGCCACCGGCAACCACCACGGCCACCGAAACATTGAGCAGTGGCAGGGCCCGTCGGGCGTCGGCTTCGGCGCCGGGCACCATCTTGGTGCGCACGATGGTGGGCCACAGCGTCACCAGCGTGCCAATCACAGCAAGCCCGAGCGTGCCCAACACGGCCGAGGCGATGTGGGCCAGCAGGAAGCGTTCCAGATGGACGCCACCAGCGGTTGTCATGGCGAAACCGAAGAGCGCAGTGGCGATGAACCAGGCTCCGCAGGCCACGTAATAGCGCACAACGGTGACGCCGAGCGCGCCAACGAGTCGCCCGCGCGAGCGACGCCAGAGCCCCGAAAAGTGCACCGCGATGGCCACGACAATGGCCGCCACACCGCCGATGACCAGCGGATTGAGGGCTGCCTCGATGCCACCCATCAGGGCGATGATGCCCAGATTGAGCAGGCCGAGCACTGTCAATTGGCGGGCCCTGCGGGTGGGGGCGCCGCGCATCAGACCGTCGGCAAAGTAGTCGCTCCAGATGACGATGGCATTGGTTGCCACACCGAGTGCGGCGGCATGCAGGGCGATCCAATCAAGATCGGCTCGCCAGCGCTGCCCCACCAGGGCGGCGAGCACGACGAGCACCCAGAACACCACCGGGATGGTTGAGGCCTTGAACCAGCTGCGACGGGACGCGAGCAGGCCCTTCTTTCGCGGCTTGTCAGAGCTGTGGGACAGCTGGGCGCTCATGCCTCGACCTTTCCCGTGGATGCCGGATCCTTCGTCACAGCCGCCCAGACGGCCACCGCAACCAGGCCCAGAAGTGCAGCAATGTTGATCACGCCACCGATCCGTTGGCCACTCTCGGAGCCCACCAGATCGGCACCGATGCGGAACACCAGACCCAGATTGAGCACCGCGGCAACCACCCAGAACCCGGCAGTGAATCGGAAGTGCACCTCCAACAGGAAGGGCAGATAGGTGGGCACATGGGCCACCACCATGGTCATGACGAAGCCGATGAACAGGGAATGCAGCAGGGCATCGTAATGAAGCCCTGACAAGCTCGGATTCATCATCAACACACCGGCAACCACCAGCCAGACGTAACTCAGCAGCACCATCACGCCGGTGAATCGGCGACTGCCCCGGGCCCGCAGATCTGTGCGCGCGCAATCGCCCACGGCCAGCCAGACGGCCAACACAATGAGCAGCGCGGCAAACACCCGCAACCCCAGCTCGGTCCAGATGGTGGTGAGCGGGCACGCCAACGCCAACAACGCGGCGAGCACGATCGAGCCGGACTCCCCGCGGGAACGCGCAGTGGCGCTGAGTTTCAGCGAACCATAACGGGCAATGATCACGCGTTCGGCGGCAATCGTTGCCACCAGGAACGTGGCAAGCCAGGCAAACAGATCAGGAATCGAGACGCCGCCGGTCCAGATGATCACAGCACCCAATGCGGCGAAAGCGCCGGCCATCTGCACTGCCACGACGGGTTCATGCTTGCGGCCCCACAGCACCGAATAGTTCACCAGCAGCAGCACGCAGCCCGCAAGCATCACGATCTGGCCAACCAGCATGGGCAGCGGCGTGAGCACGAGCAGCGCGCCTGCAGCCAGCGAGCCGGGCGCGCAATAGGCCCACAGCCGCTTGAGCGAGACGGCGCTTTCCAGGCTCACCAGAGCCTCCAGAAAACCGACGGTGAGCAACACGCCGTGGGCAGCAGCAAGACGCTCCCCCGACAGCGGGGCGGGCACACCGCGCAGCACCAGGGCTGACAGCACCGATACCGCCGCAGCGCACAGGTAGGTGGCCGCGTAGGCGTGGGGTGGCCACTGGTTCATGGTGGCAGTAACCAGTTGCGGTCCCAGCACCCCCGCAAACACGCCACCGGCCAGCACCAGTGACAAGGCACGGGGCTTGTCGGCCACAGGCACGCATTCGGCTGCCGCGAAGCGAAAGGTGAGCACCACCGCCGCATAGGCACCGCCAAAAAGCATGGCGATGCAGAACAGCACAAACGATGCCTGCACCAGCGCCAGGCTGGCCAGCAGCCCCGACACCACGCCGCACCCATTGCCCAGAAA
>CAXYYR010000166.1:0-2972 GCA_964293265.1 uncultured Propionibacterium sp. | reverse complement strand
CTGCGCCGCCTGTGCATCACTCTGGGAAGCGGCATCGCGGTCAGCTTCGGCCTTGGCCAGCGTGGCTTGGGCATCCGCCAGCTGCTGCTGCGACGCGGCGAGCGTCTGCTCTGCTGACTGCAGGACGCCGTCAGAAGCATTCACTTCGGAATCCGACGCGCTGATCTGCTGCTGCAAACCAGCCTGCTGGTCGCTGAGTTCGTCAGCGCTCGCGGCGGCCGGCATCATGGCCAGCGCCATCGAGCAGGCAACCAAGCCCACACTCGCGGTCCTGCCCCACATCTTCTTGTGCATCTTCATCCTTGCAACAGCTTGCTTCACGGTTTGGCCCCTCTCAGAGTCAACGAAGTACTCCATGGTTCACACCCTCAGATAGCGGCGAGTTGCCACGAATGTCGGAATAATAGAAAGCAACACCCCGACCAACGCAACCCAGGCAAAGGCCACTGCGGTGTCTCCCCACGTAATCCAGCCGAGACTCTGGATGGAGAGTTGAGACTTGACGCGGTCGACGACGAAATATTGCAGAGCTGACATCGATGCGCCCGCCAGGATTATTCCGGCGATTCCTCCGATGAGCGCTTCCAGCAGGAATGGCAGCATGATGTAGCCATTCGAGGCACCCACCAGGCGCATGATTCCGATTTCACGTCTTCGCGTGAAAGCAGACATTCGAATGGTGTTGCCGATCTGCAATGCGGCGGCCAACAACAGCACCGCGGCTATGCCCATGGTGCCCCATTTGAGGCCATTGAGGACTTTGAAGAAGGGATCGAGCACACTGTGCAGATCCTGGACTGCCTGCACGCCCATAAGCCCTTGTGCTTCAGCAACAACGCCGCGATAGTTCTGCGGATCAACCAGTTTCACCCGGAATGAATCCTGCATCTGGTCGACGCTCAACGAATCCTTGATCGGATTGTCTGCATAGACCCGCTGGAATTCGTCGTAGGCCTCTTGCTTCGACTCGTAGTACAGGGTCGACACATCAGGATTGTCACGAAGTCGGGACTCAATGGCATCGCGTTGCGAGGCGGTGGTGTCCTGGCCAGCCTCACAATTGCCACCAGCCGATTCGGTTACCGAATCAGCCGTGCACAGAAAGACCGAGATCTCGATCTTGTCGTACCATTTGCCCTTCATTTCGCTGTCCTGGGCCATTGTCATGAGGCTCGCCCCGAAAAGTGCCAGCGAAACCCACATGGTCACAATCACTGCAATCGTCATCGACAGATTGCGTTTCAGACCATGCCAGGTCTCACGCATTGAATGACGCATGGCGGTCCTCCTGGAGGTATTGCACGGGCTGCACAGTGGTGCACCGGTTCAAGCACATTGAATAGGTCATTGGCTCACAGATTCCCGTATGCGCCCTGCTTCTGATCACGTACTACCTCGCCCTTGTCGAGTTCGATGACGCGTCTGCGCATCTGGTCGACGATGGTCGAATCATGGGTGGCCATGATCACCGTGGTGTCGCGACGGTTGATGCGATCAAGCAATTTCATGATTCCCACCGAGGTGGCCGGGTCGAGATTTCCGGTCGGCTCATCGGCAATGAGGATCTTCGGCCGGTTCACCACGGCACGAGCGATGGCGACGCGCTGCTGCTCACCACCGGACAATTCCTCGGGACGCCGGTCGCCCTTGTTGGCCAGACCGACCAGCTCGAGTGTCTTGGGCACCTGCTCGCGGATCTCCCGCATCGGGCGTCCGAGCACCTGCAGGGCGAAGGCAACATTCTGGTAGACCGATTGGCCGGGCAGCAGGCGGAAGTCCTGGAAGACCGTGCCGATCTGACGACGCAGCGCCGGGACCTTCCAGTTGTGCATGCGGCCAAGGTCCTTGCCAGCCACAAAGATCTTGCCGCTGGTGGGACGGTATTCCCTCAGGATGAGGCGCAAGAAGGTGGACTTGCCCGAGCCGCTGACCCCCACCAAGAACACGAACTCCTGCTTTTCGATGTTCACATTGATGTGTTTGAGGGCAGGGCTGGCCTGCCTCGGGTACAGCTTCGAGACGTCTTCAAAAGTAATCACAGAGATTCCTGCCGGGTGGGAAGGGGAAGAACGCTGAGTATTTCTCAGCCCGGACAACTGCGAGCCTATGCACTGGGCACCATGGTTGGGCAGCGCGGCGCGCCGGGCAAGCCCAGTTGAGTGGATCAAAGGGACCTGTGTCGCCAGTCCAAGCGCTTGCCAGAGGCCTATTCGGCGGCTGCGGCCTGCTCCTCCTGGCGACGCCAGCGGATGCCCCGCTCGATGAAACCGTCAATATCGCCATCGAAAACATTGTCAGGATTGCCCGACTCGAAACCGGTTCGCAGATCCTTGACCATTTGATAGGGATGCAGCACATAGGAACGCATCTGGCTTCCCCAGGAGTTGCCATCGGACTTCAGGGCATCCATCGCGGCTTCGCGCTCCTGACGAGCCCGTTCCAGCAGCTTTGCCTGCAGCACTCGCAGACCGGCCGCCTTGTTCTGGATCTGGGAACGCTCATTCTGACAGGTCACCATGATGCCGGTAGGCAGGTGGGTGATCCGCACCGCGGAGTCGGTGGTGTTGACGCCCTGACCACCGGGGCCCGAGGCGTGGAAGACATCAACCCGAATGTCCTTCTCGGGAATGTCGATGTTGTCGGTCTCCTCCACCACGGGCAGCACCTCGACGCCGGCGAAGCTGGTCTGGCGACGCCCCTGGTTGTCGAACGGGCTGATGCGCACCAGACGGTGGGTGCCCTGTTCCACCGACAGAGTGCCATAGGCATAGGGACATTTCACCGTGAAAGTGGCTGACTTGATGCCGGCTTCTTCGGCGTAACTGATGTCGTAGACCTCATAGGCATAGGAGTGGCGCTCGCACCAGCGCTCATACATACGCAGCAGCATGGCGGCAAAATCGGCAGCATCAACGCCGCCGGCCTCGGATCGGATCGTCACCAGGGCATCGCGCTCGTCGTACTCCCCCGAC
>CAXYYR010000165.1:0-2994 GCA_964293265.1 uncultured Propionibacterium sp. | reverse complement strand
CTCGCCCTCCAAGGGAGCTGCGACGGTGCCGGTCACCACCACGCCTTCAACCACGGCTTCCAACCGCAGCTCAAGTTCCAGTTCGGCGCCTTCGGGCACACCGATGAGTTCATTGCCGAGATCTGCCGGCGCAGCGACTGTCTCGACAAGCTCCTTGAGAGCACCTGCCTGGCGGGCGAGCTCATGGGTGTCGAGAACAAGCGGATTGCGGGCGTCCAGATGTGTGCTCACGGGCCAATCCTAGGAGCCGGGTCAATCCGATCGCTCAGTAACCGACCTTTGCCCGCACGGCGGCATCAACTGCCGGTGTCACGAAGGGCCCGATGTCACCATGATTGGCGGCCACCTCACGCAACATGGAGCTGGAGATGGTGCCGTACTCACGTCCGGCTGGCAGCAGCACCGTTTCGATGCCCGAGAGAATCCGGTTGAGCTGTCCCATTTGGAGCTCGTAATCGAAATCGGAGCCGAACCGCACTCCCTTGACGATCACTGCGGCCTGGTGCTGTTTGCAGAAATCACTGAGCAGGCCATCAATGGGCTCAACACTCACACCCCGCATGTGCGACACCGACTGACGCACCAGATCGAGCCGCTCATCAGGGTCGAACAAATAATTCTTCGTGGTGTTGCGACCGACGGCGACGATCACCTCGGGGAAGACCCCGTGGGCGCGCTCGATGATGTCGAGGTGGCCCCTGGTGATCGGATCGAATGATCCGGGGCACACTGCCCGCACGGCTTCAGGCATCCTTCTTCCCTTCAAGGGGACGACAAAAATACAAACAGCTCTCACCGTAGCGTCGCGTCCAGCCCAGCTCGAGTCCGTCCGGCCACTCAGGCACTGCATCCCGCGAGGATCGTTCGATCACGATGATTCCGTCGGACACCAGATGGCCATTGGCGAGCAATGTTGCCAACAACACCGACAGCTCGGTATTGGGCAGCGCATAGGGCGGATCCATGAGGATCACGTCAGCAGCTCTCGCAGGCGCAGTGGCCGCATGGGACTCGGCAGTGGTCGCCAACACCTGCCCACCCAAACCTGTGGACTTCAGGTTCTGGCGGATCACTCGCACTGCAGCACGATCCCGTTCAACCAGGGTCACCGGCTCTGCGCCACGGCTTGCAGCTTCCAGCCCGAGCGCTCCGGAACCGGCAAACAGGTCCACCACCGCCAGTCCCTCGAATTGTGCCGCCGGATCAGCGCCGATCGTGCCGGCCCAATCGGCCAGCGAACTGAACAATGCCTCACGCACACGATCGGTTGTCGGACGGGTGGTGTCGCCGGGCAAAGTAGCCAGACGCGATCCCCGCGCGGAACCTGTGATGATTCTGCTCACTGCTCAAGGCTAGTCGGAAGGGGCCCACCGGCTCGGCGCGGAGCTGGCTTCGAGGGCAGCGGCTGGGGTTAAATGTGGACATGGCTGACACAACGACTCCGATCTCCACCATCCCCGAGGACAGTGCATGGGGCTATTTGGCAAGTGTCGACGTAGGACGCATTGCCGTGAGCTCCGGGGACCTGCCCGAGATCTATCCGGTGAATTTCTGCCTCGACGGAGAAACGATCGTTTTCCGAAGTGCAGCCGGCAGCAAGCTCGAAAAGCTCTCGCTCAACTCACATGTGGCCTTCGAGGCTGACGGTTGGGATGAGGACGGCGGCTGGAGCGTCCTGGTGCGTGGCACCGGCTCACTGATCACCGATGCCGATGAACTGGCCCGGGTGGCAAAGGCCCCCCTGCTGCCATGGGTGCCGACGATCAAGAAGAACTGGGTGCGTGTGACACCCGAAAAGGTGACCGGCCGCACTTTTGCCTTCGGCCCGGAACCCACCCAGTCGTAACACCAACCACGTCACACCACTGCTTGCTCTGAGCCTGCCCGGCCATCTGTTCGGGCAGGCTCAGTCACGTTCCATCCATTGCGCATCAGCCATCTGTTCGGCCGAGACGAGAAGATCGCGCAGACCCGCCGGAAGCTGCTCGCGCTGCCCCGCCACAAGCTGCATTGCAACATCGCGTGCCTGCCCGATGAGCTCGGCATCGTCCAGCACGCGCAACAATCGCAGCGTGCTGCGCCCACCTGCCTGCTCGGCGCCCAGAACATCGCCCTCTCGACGCTGTTCCAGATCAAGTTGGGCCAGGGCAAATCCGTCATTCGTGTCCGCCACCCTGCGAAGCCGCTCGGCGGCCTGGCTGACAGGATCAACCCCACTGACAAACAGACAGATGCCCGGAAAACTCCCCCGCCCGATGCGCCCACGCAATTGAT
Organism: uncultured Propionibacterium sp.; assembly: GCA_964293265.1. Taxonomy (GTDB): domain Bacteria; phylum Actinomycetota; class Actinomycetes; order Propionibacteriales; family Propionibacteriaceae; genus Propionibacterium. The sequence goes on along the minus strand of CAXYYR010000165.1, from coordinate 720 downwards.
GCAGCTGACTGATGCCGAAGTGTTCGGCATCGAGCACCACCATTGCGCTGGCGTTGGGCACATCGACCCCGACCTCGATCACAGTGGTGGTGATCAGCACATCCAACTCACCGGCAGCAAAGGATGTCATCACGGCATCCTTCGCCGCACCTTTCAGACGCCCATGCAGCAGTCCGAGCCGGAGCCCGGCCAATTCATGGCTGCCAAGTTGCTGATAGACCTTTTCCGCTGCAGCAACCGAATCCCCGGTGGAGCCCTTCTCCGTCCCACTGACACGGGGGCAGACAACGAAGGCCTGCCGCCCGGCGGCAACCTCTTCACGCACCCGCTGCCAGACGCGCGGCAGCCAGCCACTGTGCTCACGGGTGAGCACAGTGGTGGTCTGGACGCCGGCCCGGCCACCGGGAAGTTCACGAAGCGTGGACACCTCAAGGTCTCCGAACACGGTCATGGCCACTGAGCGCGGAATTGGTGTTGCCGTCAGCACGAGCTGGTGGGGGTGCCGCTCAGGCCGATCAGTGAGGATTGCCCGCTGCTCAACACCGAAGCGGTGCTGCTCATCCACAACCACCAGCCCGAGGTCAGCAAAGTCCACTGTGTCGGTGAGCAGGGCATGCGTGCCCACAATGAGCCCCGCCCGCCCCGTTGCGATGGCAGCCAGGGCATGGGTGCGCTCCTTGGCCCGCACCGAGCCGGTGAGAAGGGCCAGTCCAGTGGCAT
>CAXYYR010000164.1:0-3108 GCA_964293265.1 uncultured Propionibacterium sp. | reverse complement strand
GGCGCCCAGCACGAAGGCACTTGGGCGATGCCGGGCGTCGTGGAATTCATGACGCAACTCGGCAATGTGGTCCCGTGCCTGCTCAATGCTGGTGACCGGGAACAGACAGCCGATGAACCGCGACCGCTTGATCTCCACCTCGTGACGCACCGGACCCGCCAGAGTGAGGTAACTGTCGGTGGACATGGGGTCAGTGTTCCGGTTTGGGATCAGGCGCATGTGCCGGTGGACTGCACCCAGATGGTGGAGTCACCGAACAGCACGAAGGTGTTGTAGTCGTGGGTGGTGATGACTTCACCGGCTGGGAGTTGCGAACTCGCGACGGTGTAGCAGGCGCGCGTATCTGAAAAGGCCGAAGCCCAGCTACCCATTGTGCTGGGTGCGGTCTTCGGTTGGCCGGAGTGCCAGCCCACCCATTCAAAACCTGCATCGATGTCAGTGGTAGGGATTCCTGAGTCGGCAAGTTTCTGGGCCGCATGCCAGCGGGCGGCATCACGCGCGGTGCCGTAGGCGGTGGTGGCCAACGAAAAGACCAGCAGTCCGGCAATGGCGACAGCAGAAATGATCCGTTGAGCGGTATTGGAAGATGGCCGATTTGTGGAATGGACCCCCACCAGAATCAGTGGGACAAAAGTGATGAGATATCGATCGAAGATGTCCTGGCCCACTGCTGCTTGGGCCACTGTGCCCAACGTCAGGAATCCGATGGTTGCGCCTGAGAACTGATCCCACCGTGGCGGTGTCGTGATGAGTGTTCCCACCAACAGAGCGGCTGAAATGCATGCGCATGCGAGGATGCCGTGCCAAAGAAGTGCTGGGATGAAGACAGTGATGCCTGTCTGGGTGCCTGCATATGGACCGGCTGGGTCCAAATAATTTCCCAGCAGACCAATATTGAGTTTCAGTCCGGAAACAACTCCGGCGCCCAGGGTTGTGAGGGCCAATACCCACGCTGCTAGGGACCAATGCCAAGGCCTGGAGATGGACAGAGCAACGGGGGTAAGGAACAAGGCCAGCGTCAGCACTGCCTCGACGAGATGGCGATCAAATCGAGCTGCATCAAATGACGTTGTCAGATGGTCACCGAGCGGCAGTGACTGGCGCCAGTACTCGAATGCGGCCACCACAACCACAGCACCCATGCCGACAGGGACGACGAGCCACTTGTCGCGGCCCTTCCACTTCAAGAACGCAATGAGCAGGACGGCCGCCAACACGGCAAGGGTCTGCTCACGGATTGTCACGCCCCAGATTCCACTCAGGGTGGCAAGGGCCAGGAGCGGAATTGATCGGGTCCTGATCGCTTTGTCCCCAAGCCACACACACAACATGAAGGCCGTTGCAGCGGGGATATCGGCCATGAAGGACGTTGCCAACAGTCCGAACATCGGCAATGTCCCCACCAACGCGGTGCCGAAAAGAGCCAAATGGGTGCCGAGGTGCGACTTCAGGAAGAGATAGCTGACGATCAGCAGAACTACGGCCAGTGCCACAACAAACAACTGTTGGGCAAGCACCCAACGTCCCAGTGGACCCAAAGGAATGATTTGGCCCAGCAATGCACTGCGGTTCCTCCCCACGAGCTCAATCTGGCCTGTGGTCCCGAAGACCTTGGCTATGCGGGAATGTGACCACGCATCATTGTGGGGGATTGCGAGGCTCCGGGTGACTGCTGCAAGCAACGTCGGAATACCCACGCAGACAAGGACGATTGTGCTGAGCCACAGCTGCGAACGGTCACGCAACGTGGAGGTGGCGCGTTGAGGTGACTCCGGCGCCGACTGCTCCATGGCCGACGGCAGGTCTGGAATCGGCTTATCCACAGGCATCGATCCGGTAGAGAACTGCATGCCCGCTGGAAGCAACCGGCGTGAATCCGGGCGCCTGGTCGAGCCCCGCAAAGCCTGGGGAATCCTTGGAGTATTGCGACCTGTTCACCTCGAGGTTCCCGAAATCCAGGGCGTAGGTCACGTTGAGCTCGCTCAACGCCTGACACACGGCAGGATTGCTGGCAGCCGAGTTGAGGCCTTGGTTGATGACACCGACTTCCTCCGTCGGTGAGTACAGAACGTGCGTTGTTGTCGTCTGGATGTTTTCCAGGGCGTAGGCCATGGAACTCCCGTTGTAGGGTGCAGTGGCTACACGCTCATTGTCCGGAATCAGCTCCGGAAGACGTTGGATGAGGGCGTATTCATCCGTGTCAACAACGTTGGCGTGGGGCACCACACGGTAGGTTGCAGCGCCGTCGTCGAGCGCCTTGCTCAGCACTGGATTCAGCTGGGTCAGAGGGAAGAGCAACACGGTGAGTGCACATGTCACTCCCAGCGTCACAGGCCGGGTGTAGCGGGCCCCGGACTCCGTTGTGCGCGTCAGCCACTTGATCAGCCAGCTTGTGATGGCAGAAACTCCAATGACCCCAAGCGGTAGTGCCGTGAGGGGCAGGGCTGCGGCGAGCCTTGTTGCGTCGTTGTACCAGACCCCCACCAAGGCTGAGCGGAAGCTGCTCCATGGGAAGCAGGACACCACAAGCCACAGGAACACCAAGGCCAGATGTGACACCAACAGCCACACGTGGCGTCTTGTGACGATCACGACAAGTGCGCCGATCGCCACAAGAATTGAGGCCGGCAAGATGGTGATTTCGCCGGTCAGAGGTGCCAGCGTTGCTGCTTGCCACAAGGCACGTCTCCAGCCCAGGGTGGGCGGCCAGCTGGCGGCTGCCTCCGCGGGGCGGATGAATTTCCAGATGATCACAACGACAGTGAGCGCTGCTGCGAACAGCACCACTGCGCCAACGCGAAGCCATGTGCTGCGGCTGCCGTGGGCTGTGCGCAGCACGCGGACAGCCCACGTTGCCAGCAGCGGAATCAGCATCACGGCATACAACGCAATGGTGTTGGGGTGGGCGAGCGCCATTCCCAGGATCGCAGCCAGGGCGATGGGGATTCCGGTGGACAGTCGAACCCTGTTGCGGCCCATGTCCAGCAGCTCATAGGAGAAGGCGACAACGGAGGGGATCAGAGCCAGCCCGAGCACATTCGGATAGAGAACTCCCCAATAGGAAGGAAGATATGGGAAGGACGGGAACGCAGCCACCAAGAGTCCGGC
>CAXYYR010000163.1:0-3136 GCA_964293265.1 uncultured Propionibacterium sp. | reverse complement strand
TGCCCTCAAATGGGAGGGCGGCTATGTGTGGGCCTGCAAGAACTACGACGGTGGTGTGCAGTCCGACATCGTTGCCCAGGGCTTCGGCTCGCTGGGCCTCATGACTTCCGTGCTGCTCAGCCCCGACGGCCGCACCATGGAAGCCGAAGCCGCCCACGGCACCGTCACCCGCCACTACCGCAAGCACCAGGCCGGCGAGGAAACCAGCACCAATCCGATCGCCTCCGTCTATGCCTGGACCGGTGGCCTGCGCCACCGCGGTGATCTTGATGGAAACCCGGGTCTGGTCGCCTTCGCCGACACCTTGGAAAATGTCTGCGTGCGCACCGTGGAATCCGGCTCCATGACCAAGGATCTCGCCGGTCTCGTCGGTGGTGGTCAGGGCTATCTCAACACCGAAGACTTCATGTCCGCCCTCGCCGATGGACTGGCCCAGGCGATGCGCTGATCCAGCTTGACTGGCCTCACCTCTTAGGGCTCGGTCGGACCCACAACCCATGGGGCCGCTTGTGCTGGAAGTGCGTACGCACTGCGCTGGCCCCATGGGCCGTGGGCCCTCCCTGGCTGGTGCGTCCGGGCTAGGTGGGTCAGGTGGTGAGGTGAGTTCTGGGGGTGCGACCCAACGCAGTGCGTAAGCGTCACAGCACAAGTGGGTCGCACCCCCGGGGCGCACCGGCTCGTGGGACTGGTGCGCGACCAGATGATCCAGGGGCGCAACGGGCTGGGGGACCACCGCGCAACCGGGTATGTGCGGGTCATCGGCGCATGAACTCACATCCGTTGACTATCCTCGGGGACGTGAACCATGAGTCCGCGCACCAACCCCCTGCCGAATCGTCCAATCCCGCCGACCCGGAGGGCGACAGTCCGGCGTCATTATTGCTGGATCCACTGCTGAACAGGGCGATCCCGATGCTGATCACGGGGCGGTGCTGATATGCCCATCTGGGGATCAATTCTGGTTATTTTCGTGCTGTTCGTGCTGGGTGGCATTTTCTCGGCGGCAGAGATGGCGCTGGTGTCTCTGCGCGAGGCGCAGATCGAGCAGCTGGGTTCGCGTGGTGCTCGCGGCAAGTCTGCCAAGGAACCCACATCCACCCCGAACCGTTTCTTGTCGGCGGTCCAGAGCGGGGTGACACTGGCCGGCTTCTTGTCATCGGCCTTCGGCACCGATTCCTTGGCCGGGGCATGGGTGGCGCCGGCTTTCCGTGGCTGGGGAATGTCGTCTGGCCTGGCGTCGGTCCTGGCGGTGATTGTTGTCACTGCGGCAATTTCGTTCTTTTCCATTGTGATCAGTGAGCTGTTCAGCAAGCGGCTCGCCTTGCAGCGGCCTGAGACGGTGGCGCTGGCCCTGGCCCCCATCGTCAACGGGTTGGCAAAGGTCTTCCGTCCGGTGATCTGGGCGTTGGGTGCGTCCACCAATTTGTTGGTGCGGCTGGTCGGTTTCGATCCGAATGCCGGCAAGGAGGGCGTCTCCGATGAGGAGCTGCGCTCCATGGTGGTGAATGCGCATTCGCTGGGCGCCGAGGAGAAACACATTGTTGATGAGGTGTTCAGCGCGGGTGATCGCAGTCTGCGTGAGGTAATGGTGCCGCGCACCGAGGTGGACTTCCTGCCCGGCGACATGGCTGTTGACCAGGCCATTCGTGAAGTGCAGGGGGCTCCGCACAGTCGTTATCCCGTCATCGACAATTCGCCTGACAAGGTCTTGGGCTTTCTGCATGTGCGCGATCTCATGGGTGTGGGTCCCACGCCGAGACGCACCCCCATTGCCAAGCTGGTGCGTCCCGTGTTGAGCCTGCCCGAGACAGTGCGTGTGCCACGGGCGCTCACCGACATGCGCCGGGCCCATTCACATCTGGCCATCGTCCTGGACGAATACGGTGGCACGGCCGGGTTGGTGACGCTCGAAGATCTGGTGGAGGAGCTCATTGGTGACATCACCGATGAGTACGACGTGGAGGACGACAACACACGCAAGCATCGTCAGCTCTCCGAGATCGACGGTCTCACGACGCTGGAAGACTTCGGAGACATCACCGACCATGTGATTCCCGAGGGCCCCTATGACACCGTCGCGGGGTTCTTCATGACCGAATGCGGCGAAGTGCCGAGTGTGGGTGATTCCATCTCGGTGTCCCTGCTTTCGCGCCAGGAGGCTGATGACGAGGGCGACGATGCCGAGGGTGGCGGCGATGATTATGAGCTGTCGGTCACCCAGATGGACGGCCGACGCATTGCCTGGTTGAGATTGCGTGCGCTGCCTGCAGGAAGCGTGGCCGCCCAGCACGATCCGGATGCACAGCACGATCCGGCTGTTGAGGACGATCAGGTTGCCCAGGGCAATGAGCCGGCAACCAAGCTTCCCGTGGACGCAGACCCCAATACCGTCGCCCGCTTTGCCGACACGCTGGCCCGCAACAAGGTGGCCAGCGCCACGGCACGCCCTGAGGCCCCAGCAACCGACGCTCCAGATTCCAGCAGCATGCCTGCCGGTGGCACAGACACCGAAGCACCCAATGGCGATCAGACGTAATCGTCAGCGGGCCCGCCGTGCGTTGACCCCCGAGGACGAGGGACTGGCCATGCTCACCGGGCCCGATGGCATCGGATTTGCCCGTGCAGTGCTGGCCGGGCGTGGTGAACGCATGATCTCGTCACGGCTCGATCAGGTGGACCATGAGCCGGGAAATTTTGCCACTGTGCTGCATTCCTGTCAGGTGGCCGGTGAGGGCAGCCGACGGATGGAGCTGGTGGGTCTCACCTGGCGTGCCGCAGGACTGAACAGTTCCGATGCCGCCGCCGAGTTGTTCCATGATGCAGACCGCGAGGTGGCGGCCTGGGTCTATCCCGATGATCCTGATCTGCCGGGCCTGGCCAGTGCCACCATCCCGGATGCGGTGCGCGAACTGCTCGTTGCCCAACAATTGATTCCCAGCACAGTGGACGCGGCACACATCAAGCTGCGCATGGTCAGCTATCGGCCACGCCGCCGGGCAGTGGTGCGGGTGGCAGTGCATTCCACTGCACGCCGCTGGCCCACCTCGGTGTTCTTCCTCAAGGCCTTCACCGCGGCTGACAGTGCGCCGGCCCTGCAACGTCTCGAAATCCTCGCCAGGGCCCGGCTGCCGGTGGC
>CAXYYR010000162.1:0-3148 GCA_964293265.1 uncultured Propionibacterium sp. | reverse complement strand
CCTGCAACACCTGGGCATTCTGGCTCAGCAGAATCCAGGTGAACCTGCGCCGCCCCTTCACCGCCGCCAGCACTTCTGGCCACAGCCTGCGCACCTCAGCAGTGTTCAGCGCACCGGACGCAGCTGGCGTCTGCACGGGCGTCTCCGCCGCAAAACCGCCAGTGGCAGCCACGCTTTCGGACGCCCCGGGCGCGGACGCCAAATCAGCGTCGCCGCTCGCGGGACCAACATCGGGAACCTCAGCACCGTGCTGTGCAGCTGTGTGTTCTGAATGATCTGTGTGTTCTGAGTAGTCGGGCTGGACCGAGCGATCAGGCTGATCGGGCACATTGCCCTGCGGCTCCGGCTGCATCTCATGGCGAACGGGCTCCGGCTCACGCTGCGCATTCTGGTTGTGGGACTCTGCCTGCTGGTTCTGCACCTGCCGGTTCTCCACCGGCACATCCCTCGTCTGCACCTGCGCCTGGTCATCCCACTGGGCGGCCGGCTCCGGTGTCTGTCCCCCGCCCGCGGCCTCCGGGGCAGCAACTCCGGGCATCCCGATCCGACGCTCCAGACGATCGAGCCGGGCATGGGTGCCACGCTCATCAACATCAGCACCCGGCAACAACATGCGGGCGCACATCAGCTCCAGATGAAGCCGCGGCGCCGTGGTGCCACGCATCTGCGTGAGCCCATTGGCAATCACCTCGGCGGCCCTGGTGAGTTCTCCCGCCCCAAGCGCCGCAGCCTGCTGCGTGAAGCGCTGCCCCTGGTCCTCCGACACATCAATGAGCCCCGAGCTCAGGGCATCGGGCACGTCAGCAACAATCACCAGATCACGCAGACGTTGCAAAAGATCGTCGGCAAAGCGGCGTGGATCCTGACCGATCTCTATCACCTTGTCGATGGTGGCGAACACGCCTTTGCCATCACCCACGGCCAGCGCATCGATCATCTCGTCAAGCAGCGCATCCGGGGTGTAACCGAGCAACGAAGTGGCCTGCTGATAGCTCACCGCATCGTTCTCGGCCGAGCCGAGCAGCTGATCGAGCACCGACATGGAGTCACGCACCGAACCGGCACCGGCACGCACCACCAGCGGCAGCACTCCCGGCTCCACCGCAACCTTTTCGTCAGCGCAGATCTCCTCCAGATAGCCCGACAACACCTTCGGCGGCACGAGCCTGAACGGATAGTGGTGGGTGCGCGAACGAATGGTGCCAATCACCTTGTCGGGCTCGGTGGTGGCAAAGATGAACTTCACATGTGGCGGCGGCTCCTCCACCACCTTGAGCAGGGCGTTGAAGCCCTCCTTGGTCACCATGTGCGCCTCGTCGATGATGTAGATCTTGAAGCGCGACTGCACGGGCGCGAAATAGATGCCCTCACGTAGCTCACGGGCATCGTCCACCCGGCCGTGCGAGGCGGCGTCGATCTCGATCACATCGATGCTGCCCGGCCCGCCGGTGGCAAGCTCACGACAACTCGTGCAATGCCCGCACGGGGTGGGCGTGGGACCTTGTTCACAATTGAGACAGCGCGCCAGAATTCGCGCCGAGGTGGTCTTGCCACAGCCCCTCGGCCCGCTGAACAGATAGGCATGGTTCACACGGTTGTTGGCAATCGCCCGCTGCAGGGGCAGCGTGACATGTTCCTGCCCGATCACCTGCTCAAAGGTGTCAGGACGATAGCGGCGATAGAGCGCCAGCGGAGCGCCCTGCTCATCAACGGCACCTGCCGCCGGGCTTGCGGACGCCGTAAGGGGCTCGACCGCTGCCTTCTTCCCGGGCGCAGATTCTGCCGGTGCGGGCGTGGACGCATCAGCAGGGGCGCCGTCGGACAAACCGGGACCGTCCTGCTCAATGAATTCTTCCTCGGGTGCCTCGCGGCCCTCGTCGTCCAAATCGTCATCCACGGGCCCAAGACTATTAGCCGGGTGTGACTATTCGGCCATCGAGCGCCGAAGCTGGCCCGGCTGTCGGCTCAGCTGCTCACCTGGAGCACGCCGTGGGCACCCTTCTCGGCATCGGTCATGATGTGATTCACGATCGAGAAATGCCCGGCCTCGGGAGCCACCATCTCCACATAGCCACCCTCGGCCGCACCCAGCGACAGGGTCTGCGAGCCACCCGGGCCCACCGAGCCCTGGCCGCCGCGTCCACATGCTGCATTCACATCGGCTGCCGGTTGATAGCCGCACTCGAGACGGAATGCCCCCTCCGACCACACAGTGTCGAACTGCGCCCCCACCACATGGAAACTCAGCGGTTCATCGGGCCCCACATCAAGCACCCAGAAGCGCACCCGATTGCCCACCTTCGATGTGAGCGGATGCACGTCATACTGGTTCGCATAACCGTTGAACACCACCGCATCGGGCTGACCATCGCCGATGCGATCGGCATCATTGCTCTCGCCCTGGGCGCCGTACCAATGCTCCGACTGGATCATGAGATATTCCTGATCCACCTGGGTGAGCCCCGGCGGATCGATGATCACCGCGCCGAACATGCCATTGGCAATGTGCAACGACATCGGGGCAGTCGAGCAGTGATACATCCACACGCCGGCCTTCGTGGCGGTGAACGTGTAGGTGAGCTCCTCACCGGGCGCGATGGTGCGCATCGGCTCGTCGGGCGCCAAAGCACCGGCGTGGAAGTCGATGGAATGGCCCATCGTGCCGTGGTTCTGCAGGGTGATCACAAACTTGTCACCAAGGTGTCCGCGCAACACCGGGCCGGGCGCCTGGCCATTGAACATCCAGCGCATCTGCGTGACCCCGGGAGCCACCTCAACCACTTCCTCCGTGACGTCGAACAGCAGGTGGTGCTCGGTCTCGGTGCTCGCTGGCTGCAGGGCCTCATTCCACGGGTCCACACTCATTTGGGCATTCGGATCGGCGCTTGCCGCATTCGACGCCCCATTGGACGAGCTGCTGTCCGATCCCGAATCGGAGCTTGCCGCGCCCTCCACGGTGATGGTCATGGTCATGCCCATCTGTTTGTGTCCGGCAATGGAACACCAGGCATCGGTGGATCCGGTGAGCACACCCGCATCGAGCGTGCCCGAGTCACCGGGTGACAGCCGCCCCGAGGTGGCACCGGATGCCAACACCAGATCGTGGACCATGCCGCCGGTGTCGGTATTGGTGACGTCGATGTACAGG
>CAXYYR010000161.1:0-3208 GCA_964293265.1 uncultured Propionibacterium sp. | reverse complement strand
ATAGCAATCCTGGCAGCCGTCTTCATTCTGGAACGCGGGGGTGGCATGGCCCAGGCCCCAGCAGCCACACCGAGTGGCCTGGCCGCCGTTCTTGCCGGCAAGCAGGACGAGGTGTTGGCCGCCATCGACAGGGCCGGCCTCCAAGCAGCAAACTTCAATGGTGCAGGTCAGATCGTCGCAGCAGGCTCAATGGAGGGCATCCAAGCCCTGCAGGACAATCCCCCGGCACGCGCCCGGGTGATCCCACTCAAGGTGGCCGGCGCCTTCCACACGCGTTACATGAAATCTGCACAGGAGCACTTGGCAACACTCACTGCCAGCATGTCGACCAACGATCCCGTGAGCACTCTGCTGTCCAACGCAGATGGGCAGCCGGTGGCATCGGGCCGGGAGTATGTGGAACATCTTGTGGCCCAGGTGACCACCCCCGTGCGCTGGGATCTGTGCATGGACACGATGCGCGGGGCTGGCATCACCGGATTACTGGAACTGCCCCCCGCGAAAACACTCACCGGAATCGCCAAACGCAATCTGCGCGGCATCGAACTGTTCGATCTCAACACCCCTGATCAACTCGGCGAAGCACTCGCTTTCTGCCGGAATCATGCCGGCAACCCAGCTCAGCCCCAGGAGGCCTGAACCATGACCACTTTGACCACCTCCACGGGGGCCCAATACGCCCGCATCCTGGGCACCGGATCCCACCGCGGGTCCCGCGTGGTGACCAATGAAGAAATGTGCACCATGATCGACTCCACCCCGGAGTGGATCGAACAGCGCACCGGAATCAAGGAACGCCGCTGGGCCACCAAAGACGAGACGGTGCTCGCGATGGCCACCGACGCGGGACGACAGGCTCTGGAACGAGCCGGTGTGAACCCCGAGCAGGTGGGCGCCATCATCGTTGCCTCGGTGTCACATCACATTCCTTCACCAGGGCTCTCCGACTACCTGGCCCGCGAGCTGGGCTGCCCCTCCCCTGCCACCTTCGACATTTCCGCCGCCTGCGCAGGCTTTGTCTATGCGCTGACACTGGCGGAGTCATTGGTGCGGGCAGGCCATGCCGGCGCAAATGGCTTCGTGCTCATCGTTGGCGTCGAGCGCCTCTCCGACATGACCAATATTGCCGACCGTGGCACGGCCTTCCTCTTCGGTGACGGAGCCGGGGCCGCTGTGGTGGGTCCCTCACAGACTCCGGCCATCGGCCCGGCCGTGTGGGGTTCCAAGCCGGAGAACGTCAACACCATCGAGATTCAGCGGTGGACCGACGTGCCCGACGGTGACACTGATTTCCCCGTCATCCAGATGGATGGCCACACCGTGTACAAGTGGGCACTTTCAGAGGTTGCCGATCATGCCGGTGAGGCCATCAGGGCAGCCGGGATCACGCCCGAGCAGCTCGACATCTTCCTGCCGCACCAGGCCAATGACCGCATCACCGATGCCATCGTGCGCCACGTCCACCTGCCCGAATCCGTTATGGTCTGCCGTGACATCGCCGAAATGGGCAACACCTCGTCAGCCTCGATCCCGATCGCCATGGACGCGATGTTGCACGATGGGCGTGCCCACAGCGGGCAGACTGCGCTGATCATCGGCTTTGGCGCGGGTCTTGTGTACGCCGGGCAAGTGATCGTTCTACCCTGACTCCAAGCCGCGGAGCCGGGCTCGTGATGGCCAATGCCGACCACGACAACCCAATCCGCACCTGCCAACACCAATTCGAAGTAACCAGAAAGGCACCAACATGGCCGACAACACCGCCAGCACTGCAGAAATCCTCACCAAGATTGCCGAGATCGTCAACGACGTGGCCGGCGTGCCGAACGAGGATGTGAAACCCGAGAAGAGTTTCGTCGACGACCTGGACATCGATTCGCTGTCGATGGTCGAGATCGTCTACTCCCTGCAGGAGGCCTTCAGCATCGACATTCCTGATGACGATGTGAAGAATCTGCGCACCGTCCAGGACGCCGTGGATTACATCGAGAAGGCTCAGAAGACGGCCTGATCCACCAATCACTCCTGCAGATGACTGCAGGAACCTGCCAGCCCAGCACCCTGCATGCTGAGCACCCCTCATTCAGCTCACATCCCCACTCACCACGCAGCGTGCTGAGCAGCTGGCTGGCGCCATTTCACTGGAGGAAAACCAATGACCACTGTTGTCATCACGGGCATGGGTGCCCTCACCCCCTTGGGCGAGGACATGGACACCACCTGGCAGGCCATGCGTGCCGGACGCAGCGGCATTGACCTCATCAACGAAGACTGGGCCTCCGAGATGCCGGTGCACATTGCCGGGCAGACCCCGACCGATGTGGCCGAGCATCTCTCGCATGTGGAAATCCGCAGGATGGATCGTTCCAGCCAGCTCGCGGTGATTGCTGCCCGGCAGGCCTGGGAGGATGCAGGCTTCACCTTTGCCACTGACAACGAGACAGATCCCGATCGCTTGGGTGTCGCCATTGGTACCGGCATCGGTGGTCTCGAAACCACTGTAAGCCAGTGGAATCTTGTCCGCGACGGTCAACTGCGCCGGGTGAGTCCGTTCGCGATTCCAGCACTCATGCCCAATGCCTCAGCGGCCAATGTTGGCCTACGGATCGGAGCCCGGGCAGCCGTGCATGCCACGGTCTCGGCCTGCGCATCGAGCAATGAGGCGATCTCCTTGGCGGCAGACATGATTCGGCTGGGCCGGGCCGATGTCGTGCTTGCCGGCGGTGACGAGGCAGTGGTGCATCCACTCGCAATGATTGCCTTCTCACAGATGCAGGCCCTGTCGAAGCGCAACGACGAGCCCCAGCGGGCTTCCCGGCCCTGGGACTCGGGACGCGATGGCTTCGTGTTGTCAGAGGGCGCCGCCATGCTGGTGCTCGAATCCCTGGAGTCTGCCACCGCCCGTGGAGCCAGGATCTACGGCACCCTGGCAGGATCAGGGATCTCTGCAGATTCCTTCGACATGGTGAAACCAGAACCGACCGGCGCCGGCCAGATGGCCGCCATGCGCAAGGCTCTGGCAGACGCAGATCTGCAAGCCGGCGATCTGTGCCACATCAATGCCCACGCCACCTCAACCCCAGCCGGTGACGCCACTGAGGCCCATGGCATTCGTTCACTGCTGGGCGATGACGCCGACCATGTGGTGGTGAGTGGCACGAAGTCGATGACCGGACATTTGTTGGGTGCGGCGGGTGCGCTGGAAACC
>CAXYYR010000160.1:0-3243 GCA_964293265.1 uncultured Propionibacterium sp. | reverse complement strand
CCCGCCAGCGTTGAGGGATAAACCCGCAGCTACGACTGGAATGAGCAGGGTCTCATCACCCGTGTCATTGATGCAGACGGCGTTGTTGAGGTCGACAACACCTACAACGATCAGGCCCAGGTGGTCACGCAGAAATCTGCCCACGGCCGCATCTCGCGCTACGGCTATCTGTCCGGCGGCATCACTGTGGTGTCCGACGAGGACGGCTCACGCTCCAACACCTGGATCCACGACGCCAAAGGCCGTCTGGTCGGTGCCGTCGATGCCGACGACCATCGTCAATCCACCGCTTGGGACCGTCACAACAACATGGTGATGGTCACTGATCGTGGCGGCGCCGCCACCGTTTATGAATATGACAAGCGTGGCCACTGCACCACCGAGGTGCGCGCCACCGGGGCACGGGTGATCACTGACTACGACGAGCTCGACCGGGTGACCGGGGTGACAGTGCGCGCCGATGGCCAGGAATCACACACCGCCATGGTCTATGCCGACGATGCGCGGAATCCCTCGGAAATCACTGATCCGCTTGGCGGAATCACCCGGCTGACATGGACTGATGGCCTGCTCACACGCGTGGTCGATGCCACCGGAGTGCCGCTCGATCTCAGCTACGACGAATTCGGTGATCTGGCAGCCACCACCAATGCCCATGGCGACACCGCACGGCTCGAACGAGATGCCACCGGCCGCACCATTGCTGCCATCACCCCGATGGGCGCACGCACCGAATATCGCTACAGCTCCCAGGGCCAGCTCGCCAGCCGCCAAGACCCTGACGGGGCGATCTGGCATTATGAATACACCGATGCCGGACGCATGTCAGCCACCATTGACCCCACCGGCGCGCGCACCGAAGTTGAGTACGGCGACAACGGTCTGGAATCGGCAACCATCGATCCTTTGGGCCGCACAATGGCCACCAAGTACGACGATCTGGGCAATGTTGCCTGCTCCACGCTGCCTGATGGGTCCACTTGGAAGTTCGGTTTCGATGGCCTTTCACGTCTCACCAACTGGTCCGATGTCACCGGCAGCGAGGTGGAACTGCGCTACGACGTGAACGGAAATGTGGTCGGCTCCACCGATCCCACCGGCATCGAACAGAGCTTCGAGCGCGACAGCTCAGGTCTGCCCCTGCGCGCCACCGACCCCGAGTCGTCAGTTGCCGCAACACGTGACCAGCTCGGCCGGGTGATCGAGCAGCTGTCGCCTGACGGCTCAACGGTCAACTTCCGTTACGACCTGGCGGGCAATCTCATCGAGCAGACAGATTCGTCAGGCCGCAGCACCCATATTGAGCGCGATCTCGCGGGCCGGCCACTGTCCATCCGCCAGCCCGGTGGGCGCAGCTTCTCCTACGAATACGACGATGCCGGGCGCTGGAGCGCCACCATTTCCACCGGTGGCAAGCGCTACGAAATGGTCTACGACGCCGACGGGCGGATCGCCGCTGAGCATTGCCCGATGGTGGCGAAGTAACCACTCGGTTTGATGCCTGTGGGCGCATCCTTGAACGCACTGAGCCGGGCCGTGGAATCACGCGTTTCAGTTACGACAATATGGGCCGAATTGTCTCGGTGCGCGATGCCTGGGACGGCCACCGCCGCTTCCGGTACGACAAGGCCGGTCAAATGACGGCGGCTATCAACCCCCTCGGCGGGGTCACAGGTTTTGAATACAACAGCCTTGGGCAGTTGGTCACCATCACAGACCCGCTGGGCGGTGTCACCCGCCGTGAGTTCGATGCGCTGGGACGTCTGTTGGCGCTCACCGACCCGAACGGACGCACCACTCGCTACGAATACGACGCCGCCGGGCGTCCGACCGCACGCATTGCTCCTGACGGCAAGGAGCTGGCGTGGACCTACGACAACGCTGGCCATTCAGCCGACACCTTGGCCGACGGCAAACTGTTGTCGTCCATCAAGCGTGATGTCACGGGCCGCGCACTGAGCCTGACCCGTGGCACGCACACCGACCACCTCACCTGGGACGAAGTCGGCAACCTCATCTCGCACGATCGCGACGGCAATGTCACCCGGTGGACCTGGGATCTCGACAGCAACCGCACGGGGCTCTCACGCCCCGATGGCACATCGACCAGCTATGGCTACGACGCCGACCACCGACTGGCATGGATTGAGCACCTGACGTTGGGAAGGGCCACGCTGTCTCGGGATGCGCTGGGACGCCTCGTTGCGGTTGATGCCGAGGGTCTGCATGCCTCGTGGACCTGGCGCGACGGTCAGGTGGCATCACACCGCTCGGAGCGCAATGGATTCATTTCGGCCACAGAACTTGAGCGGGACGAAAGTGGTCGCGTCACGGCTCAGGTGGTCGATGGATTGCGTACCGAATTCAGCTATGACGAAGCAAATCAGCTTGTTGGCTCGGTGAATTCCGAGGGACTCGAATGTGTCTGGACATGGGATGCCGGTGGCCGTCTGGTGGCTGAAACCATCGATGGCGCCACCACGCGCCACAGCTATGACGCGGCAGGTCAGCTGGTTGCCAGCACGGGCCCTGATGGCAGCACGGTGGCTTACGACTATGACGCTTCCGGCCGTCGGGTGCGGCAACGCGCAGGCGCCAGTGAGCGTCTGTTTGCTTGGTCGCCGGAGGGATTCCTCGACCGTGTGACCACGGTGGCGCATGTGGGGGCATCGGACAGCCCGCAGGTTTCCACGCGTGTGCTCACCCACGACGGTCTGGGTCAGTTGGCTGGTGTTGATGACACCTTGGTGGTGGCAGATACCGCCGGTGGCGGAGCACCCCTGCGTGTTGGCAATACCGATTTGGTGGCCTACGGCGCTGGTGTGGCTGCGGTGTCGGGCGATGCGGGCTCATGGACGTCAACTGATCGGGCCCTGCATGACGTCGATGGTGTTGACCCTTGGCGCACGAGGGATGCGGGTGCGTCGTTGGCTGATGGCCTGGGTCTTGATTCTGATGGTTCTTTGTCGCTGGCCGGTCTGGAGCTGACGGGGGCGAGGGCTTATGACCCGGTGACTCGTGGGTTCTTGTCCGTTGATCCGTTGCCGCCGGTGTTGGCAACCACGTGGGCGGCGAATCCTTACAGCTGGGCTGGCAATGATCCGGTGAACAAGTCGGATCCGCTGGGGTTGAGTCCGCTGACTGATGTGGAGCTGGATCAGTGGCGCGGTGACCATGGCGGTGTTGCCGGTTGGTTCAGTCAGAACTGGGAGTATCTGGTTGCGGCAGCGGCGGTTGCTGCGG
>CAXYYR010000159.1:0-3356 GCA_964293265.1 uncultured Propionibacterium sp. | reverse complement strand
CTCCGACCACCGCTGACAGCCTCACCAATCTGGGCGCCGAGGTGAACACCGGCTCCGGGTCTGCCGATGCCTCGGCACTGGCCGGTCTTGGCTTGGTCAGCATTACGATCGGTGCGGCCGGAGCGCGCACCCTCGCACGTCGTCGCGCCAAGAACTAGGTCACAAGAGAATCAGGTCTTCTGGACCAGGATGTGAAGAATGCTCGGCGGGGGAGTGATCCCCGGCCGAGCATTCGCATGTTCAGTAGTGCGGCGTATTGCGCACGACCTCCAAGCGCTCTTCCAGGAGATCTTCCAGCTCTGACACCGAGCGGCGCTCCAGCAACATGTCCCAATGTGTACGTGGAGGCTTCACCGCCTTGTCCTCTGCCTTGGTGCCATCGCTGCGAGTGGCCACCGCGCCGCAGCGCGGGCACTCCCATTCAGTGGGCAGGTCGGCCTCGGTGGAAAAGGTGACCTCGAAATGATGTGCCTTGGGACAGGTGAAGCCCAATACCTTGCGGGTAGCGAACTCCACTCCCTCCTCGTCCTCGAAGCTCTTGGCCCCGAGACCCATGCCGCGCAATGCTCGATCCGCCATGTCGTCTCCCTCCCTGCCGCCGAGTTTCCTGCCTGTTGCGACGGTTTCGCAACAGTTCCGGGCGATTGTCATCTGCTCAACAACACCGGGGTGCCGGATGTTCCCCTCACCATATTCCTCGCATCCGGGTGACCCGGCGCAAGGTGTGGATGCGATTTGAGACGATTCCGTCCACATGGGCACTGATGAGTGACTCCATGTCGTCGGCCTCGTCGATGGTCCAGACATGGATCCGCATGCCCTGCTCACGGGCAACCCGCTTCAACCCCTGTGTGAGCACGGGCAGGTGGATTCTGCCGATGTTCTGTGTGCGGGGAATCTGGAAGGCCTGACTCGTCAGACCATGACGCACCAGAAGACCGGGCACATAGGCGGCCCGGGCAACCGAATCAAGCGATGCTGCAGTGGCGATGCGTCCACCGGTGAGCGCCTGGAATGCCGCCAGACGCCGGGGACTGAAACTTGCCACGCACACCCGGTGGGCCGCATGGTGACGCTCAATGGCGGCCACCAGTGGCCGGATTGCACCGGCTTCCTTGATGTCGATATTGATCCGCGCCGTGGGCAGCGCCTCGAAGACCTCATCCATGGTCGGGATTGGTTCTGATCCCGCAATCCGTGCCTGCCTCACGACACTCCATGGCAGCTGGGAGATCTTGCCGGCCAGATTGGTCACCCGGTCGAGACGATCATCATGAAAGGCCACCAGGACGCCATCCGCCGTGGCATGCACATCGGTCTCCACGTAGGTGAATCCCAGATCGTCCACGGCATGCACAAACGCCAGAAGGGAGTTCTCCAGTGGAGCAGGCACCTTGTCGTCGTATCCACCGCGGTGGGCCATTGCCGCAAAAGGAGCATCGAAGTACTCGAAATCATTGGCAGTCATCCGATGGCGAAGCACTCATCCAGTATGACGCGTCAGATTGGGCCTCACCGGCCCCAGTTGGAGACCCGTGGCCCGGATGGCTGCTCTAGATGCCCGGCAACAGGGCCAGCACTGTGCTCGCCCAACCGGGCAACCAGGTGGGCAGTCCGATCACCAGCAGCAGGAGATATCCCAACGCCAACAGCACTGCCACAAAACCGGCAATCCACAGAACCTTGCGGCGGCGGGTCTGACGTCCGAAGGCACGCATCAACATCATTGCCCGCACAGTGAGGGCGTGGGCCCAATGGAATTCACTGGCCAGGATCGCCATCCCCACCAAGAACAGGGGAATCCCGCCGGGCCCGGGCAGCCAACCGGTAAGACCGGCAGCCACGATGAGCAGCACCCCGGCCACCGCCACGCACACCCGATATGCCATGCGCACAGGTGGGATGGCATGGATGCGTGCCCGCCACGCAAAACGCTCCCGGCGGGGGATCAGTTGGCGGGGCAGGGCGGGTGTTATGCCATGCGTGAGCAGACACTCGGTCGGGCGCACAACGGCGGCCAACCTGGTTGCCGTGTCGGATGCTTGTGGGCTCACATGCCCATTGTGCAAGCTCAACATGTGCATTGCCGCATTGCCCCGGCGATTTGGGGGACACATGGGGTTTCAGCTCAACCAGTTGGTCGCTCGAACTCAGTCGTAGAAGGTTTCTATGTCGGCACCCAGGGCATTGAGTCTCGCCGGCAGATCCTCATAACCGCGGTTGATGACATAGACGTCGTGCAGGACGCTCGTGCCTGTCGCAGCCAGCATGGCAAGCATGATGGTCACCGCGGGGCGCAGAGCCGGCGGTGAGACCATTTCGCGGCCACGCCAGCGCGTGGGGCCCTGCACAATGAGACGGTGTGGATCGAGCAGCTGCACATGGGCGCCCAATTGGTTCAGCTGGAGCAGATGAATGGCCCGGTTCTCGAAAACCCAGTCATGGATCATCGTCTGGCCATGCGCCACCGCTGCCAGCACGGCGAAGAAGGGCAGATTGTCGATGTTGAGCCCCGGGAAGGGCATCGGATGGATCTTGTCCGGCGGCGCCTTGAGCTCGCTGGGATAGATCGTGAGATCAACCAGGCGAGTCAGGCCGTTACCCGACTTGTATTCATTGCTGAGGCCGTAGTGAAGTCCCATCTCCTCGCCCAGGATCGACAGCTCGATCTCGGTGAATTCAATGGGCACCCGGGTGATGGTGAGCTCAGAATTGGTGACCACGGCGGCAGTGATGAGACTCATCGCTTCGATCGGGTCCTCACTGATCTCATAGGAGACGTCCTGGCTCGGCGGCTCGGCCAGACCACGAACGGTCAGTGTGGTGGTGCCCACACCATCGATCTCCACACCAAGCAGCATGAGGAAGGCACACAGATCCTGCACCATGTAATTGGAGCTGGCATTGCGAATGATGCTCACACCCGGGGTGACTGCGGCAGCCATGAGTGTGTTCTCGGTGACGGTGTCGCCGCGTTCGGTGAGCACGATGTGTCGGGTCTCGGGGCCGGTCTGGGTGACGGAGGCCCGGTAGAAGCCCTCGGTGGCCAGCACATTGACACCGAAATGGCGCAGTGACTGCATGTGGGGCCCGACGGTGCGCACACCAAGACCACAGCCGCCGGCATAGGGCAGCCGGAATTCATCGAAGAAGCGGCTCAGTGGGCCCATGAACATGAGAATCGAGCGAGTACGCCGTGCAGCCGCCACATCCATGTTTTCCAGATCAAGTTGCTCGGGGCGCTCCAGGGTGAGGTCCTTGCCGTCGGCCGACCAGCTGGTTGCCACACCGATGCTGGTGAGCACCTCGTGCAGGCGGGTCACCTCTTCGATATGGGCAATCCCCTTGAGCACCGG
>CAXYYR010000158.1:0-3428 GCA_964293265.1 uncultured Propionibacterium sp. | reverse complement strand
TGACGGCCGGTGCAGGCTCGTCGGCACGCAGGGCCTCGACGATCGCCGTGGCCGTGGCGGCCCCAACGCCCGGAAGCGCCGCGATGTCGTCAACCCCAGCCGCCCGCAGCTTGCGCAGCGAACCGAAATGGGACAACACGGTCTTGCGTCGCACCGCCCCCAAACCGGGCACCGCATCGAGCACCGATTCCACCATTGCCGTGGAACGGCGTTGCCGATGATGGGTGATCGCAAAACGATGGGACTCATCGCGCACCCGCTGCAGCAGATAGAGCCCTTCAGAATCACGCGGCAGGATGAGCGGAAAATCCTGATCGGGCAGCCATACCTCCTCGAGACGCTTGGCCAGGCCGATCACCCGCACCTCGTCCAGACCGAGCTCAGTGATCGCATTCTGGGCTGCCTCCACCTGCAGCGGCCCACCATCGATCACCACCAGTGACGGCGCATAGGCAAATTTGAGGGGCTTGCCGGTGTCGGGATCGATCAGTCCCGGGCCGCCCTCGGAAGCTGCCGCCTCCATGGCATGCCGATCATTGATCAACCGGGTGAACCGCCTGCTCAGCACCTCGTCCATGGCACGCAGATCATCGGAGCCCTCGAAGCTCTTGATCACGAAGCGCCGATATTCGCTGCGCCGGGAAAGGCCATCCTCGAAGACGACCATGGAGCCCACCACCTGGGTGCCCTGCAGGTGGGAAATGTCATATCCCTCGATGCGCAGGGGGACTTCGGCCAGTCCGAGGGCCTGCTGGAGCTCTTCCAGGGCCTGATTGCGCGTTGCGAGGTCAGCAGCCCGCTTGGCCTTGTGCCGGTCAAGAGCTTCACGGGCATTCTTGGCCACGGTTTCGAGCAGCACGCGTTTGTCACCACGCTGAGGCACATGCAGATTGACATGTGATCCCCGCTGCTCGCTGAGCATCTCGGTGAGCACCGCGGCAGTGGGTGGTTCGGCGGGAACAAGCACCTCATGGGGAATCTTGGAATCCGAATAGAGCTGCAACAGGAATGATTCCGTGAGCTCCGCCACATCGGCATCGTCAGCACGGTCGGCAATCCAGCTCCGCTCACCCTGGATGCGCCCACCCCGCACATGGAAAACCTGCACCGCGAGCTCGAGTGGGTCGAGGGCAAAGGCGATGGCATCGGCATCGGTGCCATCGGGCAGCACGATCGCATTGCGTTCGGTGGCCTTGTCCAGCGCAGCCAGGGAATCCCGCAGAACAGCGGCGTGCTCAAACTCCTCGTTGGCGGCGGCCTGTTTCATCTGGTCGGTGAGCTTGTGTTCCAGATGACGGGTGCGACCCTCCCAGAAACTACAGAAGTCCTCCGCGATCTCGCGATGCTCCTCGGCGCTGACCCGATCGACGCAGGGCGCCACACACTTGCCGATGTATCCCAACAGGCAGGGACGACCAGCTGCCCGGGCGTTGCGGAAGACGCCCGCCGAACAGGAGCGCATCGGGAAGATGCGCAGCAACATGTCCACCGTGTCGCGGACTGCCCAGGCCTGACCGAAGGGCCCGAAATAGCGGTAGCCCTTGCGTTTGGCGCCGCGACCCACGAAGACCCGTGGATATTCCTCCGACCAGGTGACGCACAACCATGGATAGCTCTTGTCATCGCGATACATGATGTTGAATCGCGGGTCGTACTGCTTGATCCAGGTGTATTCGAGTTGCAGCGATTCGAGCTCGTTCTGCACCACCGTCCATTGCACATGCGCTGCTGTGCGCACCATGCGCTGGGTGCGGGGATGGAGCGCTGAAATGTCCTGGAAATAGGAGTTCAGACGGTTGCGGAGGTTTTTTGCCTTGCCCACATAGATGACCTGACCGTGCTCGTCCGAAAACCGGTAGACGCCGGGATCGGTCGGGATCAACCCCGCTGCGGGGCGATATGTGGACGGATCGGCCATGACACTGAGCCTAGACGCTGGCGCAATGACAGACTTCTGCCCATGTTGGACGTAACGCAGCTCACGCGCCGGTTCGGCGATCTTGTCGCCGTCGACGAGCTCAGCTTCTCAGTGCCTGCAGGGCAGATCACCGGATTCATCGGGGGAAATGGCGCCGGGAAGACCACCACCATGCGAATGATCATGGGCCTGCTGCGGCCTGATTCCGGACAGATTTCCTGGCAGGGCGAGCCGATCACCAATGCCGTGCGACAGACCTTCGGCTACATGCCGGAAGAACGAGGCTTGTATCCCAAGGAGCCGGTGCTCCCGCAACTGGTCTATCTTGCGCGCCTTCGCGGCGCCGGGAGGAAAGCAGCCGAGGACGAGGCGAGCACCCTGCTCGAGACATTCGGCCTGGCCGACCGCGGCACCCAGCTGTTGGAGAAGCTCTCACTGGGCAATCAACAACGAGTGCAGATCGCGGCGTCAGTGATGCATCATCCGCAGGCACTCATTCTCGATGAGCCCTTCTCCGGTTTGGATCCTGAGGCAGTGGACTCGCTGGCTGGCCTGCTTGCCCAGCACACGGCTTCAGGCACTCCCCTGCTGTTCAGCTCCCACCAGCTGGATCTGGTGGAACGGCTCTGTGACAGCCTGGTGATCCTGTCGCACGGGCAGGTGGTGGCGTCCGGCACCCGCGATGATCTGGCGAGTCGGGCCGAGAGCCACTACCGACTGGTGACCGGCGGTGATCCTCAGTGGATACGCGGCGCGCGGGGCGTGGAAATACTGGAAATCTCGGGACACACGGCCCTGTTGCGCTTCGATTCCGGGCAGGCACGCACGCAGCTGATGGCATCGGTGCTGGAGCGCGATGAGCTCATCGAGCTCGCCCGGGTGCAACCCAGCCTGGCCGAGATCTACCGAGAGGTGACGAAATGATGGGCACGCAGTGGAGGTTGGTGGCCGCCCATGAGATCCGGGTGAAGCTCTCGTCCAAGAGCTTTCTCATCTCAACGGCATTGATGCTGGTCCTGCTTGCTGCCGGAATCTTTCTGGGTTCATGGCTCACCAGTCGCACCAGCACAACCGATCTGGTGGTCAGCGACGATCATGCCCAGGCCATTGCCGAACAGGCCTCCGTGCTGGCACAGGCCAGCGGTGATTCCACGGTCATCTCCGTGCATCGCGCAGCAGACGAGGACCAGGCGCGCAGCCAGCTCGGCTCGGATGACGCCGATGCCTGGTTGCATCCGGGCATCGGCGGTTGGCAGCTCAGCTTTGGTGATGATGAGGACGCCACGGTCACCGCCCTGGTCTCCAGCGCAGTGGGTGCGCAGGCCATTGCCGATCTTTCGGAGCAGACCGGACAGCCCGTGTCCGACATCGCATCCGCCATGCAACTGAACACTGATGTGCAGGCCGGTGACCGCGGCACCAGTGGCTATCTCGTGAGCCTGGCATTTGGACTCATCTTCATGATGTCGTCCTTGATCTTCGGCTTGCAGATCGGGCAATCGGTCACCAC
>CAXYYR010000157.1:0-3477 GCA_964293265.1 uncultured Propionibacterium sp. | reverse complement strand
CTTGTGCGTCGGGGCCGGTGGCTGAGCCGAAAAGGGCTTGCCATACGGTGGTCAGTTGGATGGTGCGCGAGCCGACGGCGAGGCTGAGGCCGCTGGCTGCCAGCACACCGACGATGGCAAGGATGAGTGCGAGGCGTCGACGACGGCTTGTGCCCGGACGCCACGCCGAAACTGTGCCCTCCTCGGGTGCCTGTGGCGACCCGGGTCGCGCGCTCAGTTCGACGCTCACAGCACACGAGTCTAGAGCAGAAACGGCTTGTAATCTAAGGCTTACCTAACCTATGCTGAATCGACCCACCCGATGAGCGGCCAGCAGACGGATCTGCGGCCACATCATGCGTGCTGACCACGAACATCATGCGTGTTCATGTGCCTCACATCGAGGTGAGAAAGGCCAGATATGAAAATCCGTCGTGCCGCGGTGGTTGTTGTTGCCGCGCTAGCCATGTTCCTCACCGCCTGCTCAGGCGCAGGATCGTCCGATCCCGACGATTCCACCTCGGGCACTCGGGCGGTGGGCACCTTCCCGCAGACCGTCACCACCGCCTTTGGCGATGTGACCATCAATGAGGCTCCCAAGCGCGTGGTGGCGCTGGGCTGGGGTGACGCCGAGACGGCGCTCGCGCTAGGCGTGCAGCCGGTTGGCGCCTCTGATTGGTTGGGCTTCGGCGGCGAGGGCGTCGGTCCCTGGGCCGAGGGAATGTATGACACCGCGCCCACCATCATCGGCACCATGGAGCCCTCGTACGAGCAGATCGCCTCGCTCGAGCCCGATCTGATCCTCGACGTGAATTCCAGCGGCGACCAGGACCGTTACAACCGTCTGTCGCAGATTGCCACCACCGTGGGCATCCCTGAGGGCGGGGCCACCTACATGGCCACGATGGATCAGCAGGTGACCATGATCGCCACCGCGCTCGGCCAGCCAGACAAGGCCAAGGAGTTGCTCGAGGGAGTTGATTCCGCCTATCAGAAGGTTGCCGACGCGCACTCACAGTGGGCCGGCAAGACGGTGACAGTGGCCACCCGCACCAGCCAGGGTTGGGGCGCCTATGTTGAGGGCGATCAACGTGTGGACGCCCTGAAGCGTCTGGGCTTTGCCCAGAATCCCACCATCGCTGCAATGTCCCCTGCCGAGGGCGCCTATTCGGTGAGCATTTCCAGCGAACAGCTCGACAGTTTCAATGCCGATCTGATCGTTGCCTTCCCGATCTTCATCGACGCATCCCAGATCACCGACGATGCGCAGTGGAAGGAATTGTCCACGGTTTCCGCCGGGCATTCCGTGGTGATTGACGAAGACACGTCCAATGCCTTCTCGATCGGCAGCGTATTGGCCACCGATTATCTGCTGGAGCATTTGGTGCCCCAGCTGGAGCAGGCAACTGCATGATCTGACACCTGCTTGACGCTCGGGCCCCGCACACAGTGGTTGTGCGGGGCCCGGTTGTTTGTGGAGGCTGGCAGTCGGGGCCAGCCAAGTCTGCGGACGGTCTGGACTTCTGGGACTGAATGTTCGTGGCTCGGATACCCCGCCGGAGGGCAAACACAGATTAAGCCTGTGCAATCTCGCGTCGGGCGAATAGCTAGGCGAAACGTCCGCGGGCAACAAGCGCGGCGCCGATGATGCCGGCTTCATTGCGCAGCTCGGCGGGCACCACTGGTGTGCGCAGCTGCAGCAGCGGAAGGAAACGTGCGTGGTCGCGACTCACGCCACCGCCGATGATGAACAGATCGGGCCACAGCAGCTTTTCCATCATTTCGAGATAGCGCTGCAGTTCCTTGGCCCATTTCCCGAAGCCGATGTGTGCCCGCTGCATGTACGACGATGCTGCCCGCTTCTCGGCCTCGTGGCCGTCGATCTCGATATGTCCCAACTCGGTATTGGGCACCAGATGGCCGTCGTGGAACAGCGCCGTGCCCACACCAGTGCCCAGGGTGATCATCACTACGGTGCCCGACTGGTCTCGTCCGGCGCCGAAAGCTATCTCGGCAACACCGGCGGCGTCGGCGTCATTGACCAACGCCACATCGCGCTGGAGTTTCTCGGTGAGAAAGGCGTCGGCATCAAGGTCAACCCATGATTTGTCCAGATTGGCCATGAAGGGTGTCACGCCACCGACCACCGGGGCGGGCACGGTGACGCCAATGGGGCCCGAAACCTGGGCGTCGAAACGGCGCAGAATGCGGGTCATTGCCTGAGCACAGGCAGCAGGTGTTGACGGTGAGGGGGTGGAGACCTTCATCCGGGGCTGCACGAAAGCGCCGGCGGCGAGGTCAACCGGGGCGCCCTTGATGCCCGATCCACCGACGTCGATTCCCAGCACATGCTTCACGCTGCACATCCTAAGGGGCCAGTGCTGGGTGTCACCGAGCTGGGGCGCTGGCCCACTTGCTGCTCGGAACGTCGGCACTAACCGACGAGACCCAACCAACTCCAATAGGTCACCACCATGAGGCTCATGAACGCAGCGCCGAGGATGCTCATCACGGCGCCGGTCTTGATGAGCTCGCGGGAGGTGATGAAATCGGTGCCCATCGCCACCGCATTGGGCATATTGCTCACCGGCAGCAGATATTGATGGTTCATGTTCATGCCGAGAATGAGGCCGAAGTTGGCGGCATTGGCGTTGATGAGTCCGGCATGGGCAAGGATGATCGGTGTCAGGGCATTGGTCTTGGGGCCGCCGCCGGTGAAGAACACCTGCAGGGCTGTGATGAACCACAGCAGAATGATCATCTGCACCGGCACCGACAGCCCGGTGATGGGGCCGAACATGGTTTTGGCAAGCCATCCCGCTGCTCCGGATGTGGTCAGCGCCGTGCCCATGGACAGGCCGGCGCCATAGACCATGAACACATTCCACGGCACCTTCTTCTGGGCTTCGGGCCAACTGAGCACGCCGATGCCGGGCAACAACAGCAGGATCACCGCGACGATTCCCACCACGATGGTTGACATCTTGGGAGGCTCAGTTGCCCACAGCACCAGCGTCAGCACGAAGACGCCAAGCGTGTACCACTCGGTTTTCTTGATCGGCCCGAGACGTTCCAGCTCGGAGGCAATGTATTCCTTGGCGCCGCCCACCTTGGTGATCTCGGGCTTCCACATCAGGCTGATCACCACCACCGACAGGGCAGACAGCACGAAGGCGGGTGGGCCGCCCACCATGAACCATTCCGACCACGAAACGGTGTGTCCGGTGGCGGCTGAGATGAGGCCGACGGTGGCCGGATTGCCCACATGGGCGGTGAGCACGCCGATGCTCATCATGGTGCCGCTCATGGCAACGATGAAGATCAGCGCCTTCACAATGTGGCTGCGGCCCTTCTCGGCGCCGAATGCCTGCCCGATGCCCATGATGATGGGCAACATCAGCAGTGTGCGGGCGGTGATCGAGGGCACCAGGAAGGTGAGAATTGCCATGACGCCGGGGATGGCCCAATAGATCTTGATGGCCGATCCACCCGCCATTC
>CAXYYR010000156.1:0-3486 GCA_964293265.1 uncultured Propionibacterium sp. | reverse complement strand
TGGCAATTGCCTGGGTGATCAAGAAGACCATCGGCATTCGGGTGAGTCACCAGGTTGAATACGGCGGTATGGACGTCTCTCAGCATGCCGAGGTTGGTTACGACCTCAGCCTGGTGGGATATTCGTCGACCCACAGCGTGCGCCGCACGATCGTGATTCCCACCGATGCCCTACCGCCCAATGCCTTTGATCCGGGGAACAGTGCTGATGCTGCGTCCTCGAGTGCTGGAGCGGGCACAACGGAATCGGGAACCGGCAAGCATGCTGCGGAGGTGCGGGCATGAAATTGATCACAGCAATCGTGCAGCCCGAGATGTTGGAGCCAGTGGAGATTGCGCTGGCCAGTGCGGGTGTTTCGGGAATGACCATCTCGGAGGCCAGTGGCTATGGCCGTCAGAGAGGCCATACCGAGGTCTATCGCGGCGCCGAATACACCATCGACTTCATTGCCAAGGTGCGCATCGAGATTCTGGTGGCTGATGCCGAGGTGGATCAGGTGATCAGCACTGTCTGCGAGGCCGCACGCACCGGCGAGGTGGGTGACGGAAAGGTGTGGGCAACACCGGTTGATGAGGTGGTGCGCATCCGCACCGGGGAACGCGGGTCCGACGCACTGTAGTCCCCGCTATGCCCAGCCTGGATAAACGGGCACAGAGGAACAAGAATACCCGGATGGGCAGACAATCGCCCGGCTGCGTGAAGATTTCCCACGCGACCGGGCGATTGTCGATTCCCACCGGATTATTGGTCACATCAGATTGTTGACCATTTCAGATTGTTGACCACTCAGTCATGATGACGGGGCCCGGTATGCAGCTGCAGGGCAACCTGCGTGGCAGCATCCGTGCCGGAACGCACGGCGCCTTCCATGTAACCATTGAACTTGTTGGCATATTCGGCGCCAGCGAAGTGCACCCGCCCGAAACGCGCCCTCAACTGCTGCCCGGTGACGCTCCACAGCCCGGGAGCAAAATGTGCTCCGTGCGAGCCCTTGGTGTAGGGATCGGCGCCCCAGTCCTTGTCGATGTATTCCACCGGATCGGCGGCCTTGTCGCCGAAGACGGCAACCAGCGCATCACGGAAAACCCGCTCGCGCATGCTCTGCGAAAACTTGGTGAGCCCAGCTGCCTCGGGACCTTCGAAGAAGCCCATGATGGTGCCGCGCTGGCTGATCGGATCCGATGTGTCAAAGGTGACGCGCACCGGGCCGTCGTCGGCGGCCATCTGGCCCGAGAGGCCCTCGGCGCGCCACCACGGCTTGTCAAACAACATGTGGCATTTGATGATGGTGCCGGCCGGCGTTTTCTGCACGGTCTCATAGCGCCAGGGGTCGAGCTGCGGTGCCCAGACGAGGTCTTTGGCCAGCCACGGCGGCACGGACAGCACGGCGGTCTTCGCCGGGATGCGCTCGCCATCGGCAGTAACCACAATCACCGAATCAGCTTCTTGATCAATGGTCTCAACCGGGGTCGACAGACGGATCTTGCCCTTGAGCTGATCGGCCAGACGCTGGACCAGCGGGAAGATGCCCTCGACCAGACGCACCTGGCCAATATCGCCATTGGTGGCGATGAGATTTTCCAGGTCGATGCCCTCGCGCACCCGAGCCAACACATCAGCCAACGTGACATCGCTCAGCGGCTGCTGGAACACAGGCTGCAGGGCGGCATTCATGTCGCGTTCGGCGGCCGGGGTGCGCACATTTGTGTTGATCCACCGCTCGATGGGTTGCGACAGCCATTTCACATTGGCCTCGGCCCAGACCGGATCATCCACCGTGCGATCGGCAAGCCTGCGCAGCCGCAACACCCCTTGGCCCAGGTCAGCCACTGCGAACGGCGAGCGATGGGCGTCTTCGTCGGGCGACTGGGAAACAGCTTTGGCCACACCCTGCTGCACGACGGTGAGCTTGCCGGGATGGGCTGGCATGGTCTCGACACCGGCCTCGGCAATCATTTCGAGCATGCGGTCGTGGTTGGGAAAGACCCACTGACCTCCCTGCTCCACGAGCTCGCCGGTGCTGAAATGGACGTTCTCCACGCGGCCACCAATGCGGTCGCGGGCTTCGAGCACCAGCACATCTAGGCCGCGACGGGCCAGTTGTGTGGCAGCCGTGAGACCACCGAATCCTGCGCCCACAATCACACAATCAAGCACGAGACACTCCCAGTAGACATGGGGGGGGTCCGGGGTCAGACCCTCAAAGGGACTCTACCGGCGATGAAATGTAAGGCCGACGGCGGCCCCACCCTAATTCTTCAATATGCCCTTGACCAGGGGTTTTACTAGGCCTTGGAGGAATGCAGCTCCTGGGTGATGGTGTCATCATCATGGGCGCCGCGACGGATCAACAGCCACGCCACCAGCAGAATCACGAACCAGATGGGCGTCACGCGAAGCGCCGCCAGGGTGTCCGCCTGCTGGGTGAGCACCACCAGAATTGCGACGAAGAACACCAGCACCGCCCAGGAGAGCACTCGTCCGCCGGGCATCTTGTAGACGCTCTGGGCATGCAGTTCGGGACGACGCTTGCGGAACACCAGATAGCTGATCAGGATGATGCTCCACACGAAGATGAACAGCACGGCAGACACCGTGGTCACCAGCGTGAAGGCACCCATCACCGACTCGCTCATCGTGAGCAGCAGGCTCGAGCCCACCAGCACTACGGTGATGAACAGGCCCACCGAGGGCACACCGTGCTTGGTGAGACGGCCGAATGACCTGGGCGACATGCCCTTGTGCGACAGCCCGTAGAGCATGCGCGAGGTGGAATAGATGCCCGAGTTGGCGCTTGATGCGGCCGAGGTGAGCACCACGAAATTCATGGCTGTGGCAGCGGCACCGAAGCCGACCATGGCAAAGAGATTGACGAAGGGCGAGACATTCGGATTCACCTCGTCCCAGGGAGTCACCACCATGATGGCCGCCAGGGCGAGGATGTAGAAGAAGAGAATTCGCACGGGCACGGCATTGATGGCCTTGGGCAGGGTGACCAGCGGATTCTTGGTCTCGGCGGCGGTCGTACCGACGAGCTCGATGCCCACATAGGCGAAGGTGGCGATCTGGAATCCGGCCAGGAAGCCATCCGAACCACGGGGGAAGAATCCACCGTGACTCCACAGATTGCTGACGCTGGCCTGCGTGCCATCAGGCGCGGTGAACGCCATGATCACCAGCACGGCACCCAGCACGATGAGCAGCACGATGGCCACGATCTTGATCAGGGCAAACCAGAACTCCAACTCACCGAAGAGCTTCACGGTGAGCAGATTGAGCACCAACAGCAGCCCCAGCGTCGCCAGCGTGAGCACCATTGCCCACGCCTGGCTGTGTACCCAGAAGTCCCAATAGCTGGTGACGGCAATCACATCGGCCATGCCGGTGACCACCCAGCACAACCAATAGGTCCAGCCGGTGAAGAAACCCGCCCAGGGGCCCAGCAGATCGGCCGAGAAATCCTGCAAGCTCTTGTTGGTCAGGTCG
>CAXYYR010000155.1:0-3548 GCA_964293265.1 uncultured Propionibacterium sp. | reverse complement strand
CGGCGGTGTCGCCTTGCGCAGCTGGGCAAGGTCGTAGGCAACCTGCATGCCAAGCCACACCCGGGCCGTCCCCACGCCAGCCAGCTCCAAACGGTATGCGAGATTTGGAGTGAGTGCTGCATGGCCGTTGAGCACCCGGCTCAGATTCACCCGGTTGATGCCCAGACGGTCCGCCGCCTCGCTCACGGACATGCCGATCTCCACCAAGACCTCTTCGCGAAGAATCTCTCCCGGGTGCGCTGGATTCATCATCTCCATGACCAATTCCCCCTTCTCGTTGCTAGTGGTAGTCGACATAATCCACCAGCTCCACATCCCGGTGGACGAGCCGGAAAACAACTCGCCAGTTTCCATTCACCCACACGGACCAATAGCCAGACCTGTCCGCGCTCAATTTGTGGAGCCTGAAACCAGGAACCGAGGCCACAAAAGCAGGGCCATCAGCCTCGTTCAAGGTGGTCAGGATTCTTCGCAACTTGGCATCATGGTGCGGCTGGATTCCCTTCTTGCTTCCGCTCAAATAGAAGGCAGCCAGTCCCTTGTGCTGAAAGCTGACGATCATCGAGTCAGCTTAAAGTGTAGCGCGTCGCATTACAAAGGGGCTTGTCGCTCCGTTCAAAGATGCAGCTCTAGACCAGCATCCGATAGATCGCAGTGTCGGGGTGCAGCACCTCAACATCGAGGGGTGAGGCTTCCATACGCGCCCACAAGGCGTCGAAACTAGTGGGATCGCCCATCTCGATGCCCACCAGTGCCGGGCCGACCTCACGGTTGGAATGCTTGGTGTAGTCGAACACGATGATGTCGTCGTCGGCGCCGAGCACCTGGTTGAGGAAGCGGCGCAGGGCACCGGGCTCCTGCGGAAAATTCACCAGGAAATAGCGTCGCCGTCCCTCATGCACCCCGGAGCGTTCCACCACCTCGGCATAGCGCGAGACGTCGTTGTTGCCGCCGCTCACGATGATCGCAACGTCCTGACCGGACTCCAAGGTGACAGTGGTGTCCATCGGGTGATTGCTCGTTGCCGACGCTGCCAGCGCACCGGCGGGCTCAGCGATGATGCCGTCCACCTGATACATGGCGAGCATCTCGGTGCACACCTGCCCCTCGGGAATTGCCACCAGTTCTGGCGCGATCTGTCGTGCAATAGCGAACGAGAAATCACCAGCTCTGGCCACGGCGGCGCCGTCGACGAAGCTGTCGATGTGTTCCAGAGTGACGGGATATCCGGCCTGCAGCGCGGCTGCCATGCACGCTGCACCGGCCGGCTCCACGGCAATGACGCGTGTGGCCGGGTGGTGCTCGCGAAGCCATGCGCCACATCCGGCGAGCAGGCCTCCCCCACCCACCGGCACGATCAGGGTGTCCGGGGCATGGCCGAGCTGTTCCACGAGTTCGCGCACCACAGTGCCCTGGCCCGCCGCGACCAGGGGCGCATCGAAGGCGGGCACCATCGTGGCTCCGGTCTCGGCAGCCTCCCGGGCAGCAGCTGCAGCGGCCTCGTCATAGGTGTCGCCGCCCACAACGAGCTTCACATGTTCACCGCCGAAGAAGCGGATGCGGTCACGTTTCTGACGTGGCGTGGTTGCCGGCACATGCACGGTGCCGTTGATGCCCAACCGGGCGCATGCCCACGCCACACCTTGGCCGTGGTTACCGGCAGATGCACACACCACACCGGCCTGCTTCTGGGCGTCAGAAAGCTGGGAGATGAACACATAGGCACCGCGAAGTTTGTAGCTGCGCACCGGCTGCAGATCCTCACGCTTGAGCCAGACGCGGGCGCCCGTGCGCGCAGAGAGCCGCTCGTTGTATTGCAAGGGCGTCTCCCGCGCCACACCGGTGAGAGTCTCGGCGGCGGCATCGACCAGCTCGGCCAGAGCATGCATGTCAGTGGTCACACGCCCATTGTGACTGATGGCGTGGACGTTGGAGTGGTGGCCAAAACAAAGATCCCGGCCCTCAATGGTGGGGCCGGGATCTTCATTCATGCGAGCACTGTTCAGCGCCCATGGCGGCGTCGATAAAGGATGACTCCGGCTGCCGTTGCCGCTCCCACCACGACCACGGCGATGCCCACGCCGGCCAGCATGGACTTCGAGCCCGATTCACCACCGGTGTCGATGTCAGCCCCCGAGGTGGCGTCAGCAGAAGGCTTGGTCGGCGCATCGGTGGAGACCGATGCGGGGAGGCTTGCCACCGGTTCGCTCGGAGAATCTGATGGCTCACCGCTGGGCGTCACATCCGGGCTCGCGCTCGCCGAGGGGCTTGCGCTGGAATCGTCCAGGTAGGTGAATCCATCGGGAATGGTGACGGGTTGCTCTCCCGACCCGTTCGACAGCTGAGTGGTGATCACCACATCCACCGGGCCGGCGGCGTGAGCCGGAGTGACACCCGAAGCGGTGCCATCACCGTTGTCCACCACATCTGTGGCGGGCAGCCCGTCCAGGGTGATGCCGGTGACCACACGAGTGGGCAGTTGCATCACGGTGGGCACGGGAATATTGCCACCCGCTTCGCCGAGACCTGTGCGGGAATCGTCGCTGTTGCCCCAGGCGTAGACATTGCCATCGCTACCAATCGCGAGAGCCGAAGTTGGCCCGGCGCTGATGGACGAGAAGGTGACTCCGTCGGGTGACGCGATCTTGCGGGGAAGGGCATTGGAGAAATTGGGGTTGGAGTTCGGGGAGATGGTGCCGTTGCCCAACTCACCGTAGATATTGCGGCCCCAGCTGTAGACATTTCCGTCATCGCCCAACGCAAGCACGTAGACACCGGCACCATCGATGGCCGTGAACTTCACACCCTCAGGAGCCGTCACCTTTGTTGGCACCCTGCTCTGCATGCCGGTGCCATTGCCCAATTGGCCCCAGAAGTTTGTGCCCCAACCCCAAATGTCGCCATTGGAGTCCAGGGCATAGCCGTTGTAGTAGGTGCTTGCCAGCACATGGCCCGTTGTATAGGCCACCACATCCCCGGCCTCAGCCGGCATCTTCACCTGCACGGGAGTGAGTCGATCCAGGCCTTGGCCGTCGCCGAGCCTGAGCCCGTTGTCGCCCCACGCCCACACATTGCCGTCGGAACCAAGTGCATAGGAGGTGGCGAGCGGACGGGTGTTGTCATTGTTGTTGAACTGACCAGGTGCGGCCTCCACCTCCGTGAAGGTGACGCCCGACGGCAGAGCCACCACGGCCGGATCCGTGCTGTGTTGCTCGGTGGTGGTGCCGTCACCGAGCTCGCCCGCGGCGTTCAGACCGAAGGCGTAGGTGAGCCCATCAGCCCCGAGAGCCAGGCTGTGCACGCTGCCGGTGTCGATCTTCGTGACGGCCACACCATTCATGTTGAGTGGCGTGAGGGTGGCCGAGTCGGCATATGCCTGCGTGCCATCGGCACCCGCCGGGGAGTCGCCCCCGCCGTACACACCATCGCTTTCCGTTTGGACCAACGCCAAACTCTGGCCTGCAGTAATCGCTGTGATGTCCACACCGGCTGGTACGGACATAGCGGTGGGCATGGTCTGGATGACGGTGTCGTCCCAGGGGGCACCC
>CAXYYR010000154.1:0-3585 GCA_964293265.1 uncultured Propionibacterium sp. | reverse complement strand
TCCCGTGCGGAGTCCCCGTGTCACTGAGCTTGCGTCACTGGGCTTGCATCACTGGGCTTGCATCACTGTGCGCGACGGAAGCGATGCTTCGTGACGTTCTTCTTCCGCGACCGGGCATAGTTCTGGTTGGCCACCCCGTACATGGCGCTCACCTGGGGGCCGATGACCGACCAGTCGTATTCCTCAGCGAGCTTCCTGCCCCGGGTCAGTCGCAGATCGCGCGGCTCAGCCAAACTGCGCAGCATTGCCTGAGCAGCGCTGGCAGGATTGCCCACCCGGAAGGTGTGCCCCACCAGACCATTGTCATCACTGAGCACATCGACAAAGGCACGCAGATTTGCTGCCACCACCGGTGCGCCGCATGCCATGGCTTCCAACAGAACGATGCCGAAACTCTCACGGCCAGTCTGGGGCGCAATGTAGATGTCGGAACGTGCCAGCCAGGCATTGCGCTCCTGGTCCGGCAATCCTCCGAGGAAGCGCACCCCTTCGACCGAGCGCACCGAACCATTACCGATCACTACGACTTCGACATTCGGGTGGCTTGCACGCACCAGCGGCAGAGCCGCAGTCAACACCTCGAAGCCCTTGCGGGGTTCGTCATAGCGACCCAAGAAGGTGATCAGTGGATGGTCACCTCCCCGCCAGGCGTCGGTGGTGGGCACCAAGGGATAGTCCTCCACATGGATGCCGTTCCCGATCACCACCGGGTTCACCCCGGAATAGTGATGGGCGACACTTGCAGCTTCACTCGAGACGGCAATGGATGCATCAATGCGGCTGACGATGCGCGGCATGGCCCGATTTGCAAAGCGAATCGCAGTGACCTCGGGAGTTGCCGTATGGAAGGTGGCCGTGACCGGACGATCCGTGAGGTAGAGCGCCAGGAGACAGATCGTGGGCGCTATGGGCTCGTGGAGATGCACCATATCGAAGTGCCCCTGGTCAAGCCATTTCTTCACTTTCATGGCCGGGCCCACACCGAAATTGATGCGTGCCACCGAACCATTGAAGGTCACAGGCACTGCTCGCCCTGCGCTGGTGAACTCGTCGGCCTCCAGGCCAGTCTCGGCGAGCAGCGTGCGACTGGCACGTCCCGACGCCAGAATCTCGACCTGATGGCCCTGCTGTTTCAGCCACCCGGCAAGCCCCAGCACGTGGTTCTGCACTCCTCCGGGGCGCGCAAACGAATACGGGCAGACAAGTCCGATCTTCATATCGTCACTCCCTTGAAGAAACGCTGCAGCATGATCCAATCCAGTGGGTGGGCCGAAATCTCAGCGGTGAAGAAGTCAGCAATCTGTTGGGTTGCCCTGATCAATTCCTGCTCCCCCGCGCCCACCTCAATCAGGTCGGTGACCTGCACATGGAGTTTGTGGCGCCGATCGAACCAGGTGGCGACACCGACCAGCGGCCGGGCGGACTGTTGGGCAAGAAGCGCAGGCCCGGGCGGCATGGTCTGGTCCCTGGTGCCCTGCGCAGTTTTCCAGGCAACCGGCAGTCCGCGCCGGGAAAAGTCCCGGTCAGCCACCAGGCAGATCACCCGTCCTGCTTCGAGGTCAGTGCCCAATTTGGCAAAGCCGTGACGGTCGCGCACCGAATAGATGCGAAAGCCCAGGCGTTCACGGAGTTTGCGGAAATATTCGAATTGTCCATCCGGCAATGCCTCGGCCACGGAACTCACCGGCAGCCCATCCAGGCAGGCGTAGGCGCCGATCAGATCCCACGAACCCATATGCGGCAATGCGGCAACCAGACCGCCTGTCTCCAGCACGTCATGCAGACGTTCCCATGCCTCGGGGTTGTCCAGAATGACCCTGGCGCGCACCTTGGCCGGGCTCCAATGGTTGAGTTGGAGCGAGATCATGGTGTTCTCGACCCAGTGGGTGAAAGCAAGCCGCGTGGTGTTCCAGCTGGGTTTGTGGCCGGTCATCACTTCATAGTTGAGCTGCCACTGGCGCCGATGATGGCGCGGACGGGTCGCCAGACACGACACCACCACGTTCCCCACGGGGCGCCAGAACCAGACCGGCAGGTGGGAGCCGATCCGCATCAGACGCACCATGCCGGACTGCCGATGACGATGACTCACTGCGCGCCACCGGTGTCTGCTGTCGCCTTCTGGCGGGTCGCACGGCGAACCAGCACCATGCGCTGTCCCACCGTGATCGCTCCGGCAACCGCCAGGAGCACGAGACACACCGGAAGCGCCATCGAGACGCCCAGACCGGTGAGCAGCACACCGATGAGCCCCACCAACAGACGATCAGCGCGCCCGGCGAGACCGCCGTTGACGGTATAGCCGAGGGACTCGCCGCGAGCCTTGGTGTAGCTGGTGACCTGTCCGAAGATCAGGGCGGCAATCGCCAGGGTTGCCC
This sequence comes from uncultured Propionibacterium sp., assembly GCA_964293265.1. Taxonomy (GTDB): domain Bacteria; phylum Actinomycetota; class Actinomycetes; order Propionibacteriales; family Propionibacteriaceae; genus Propionibacterium. The sequence goes on along the minus strand of CAXYYR010000154.1, from coordinate 1,207 downwards.
ACAGCGTGTTTGCATCCGCACCGACGTAGTACAGGGCAATGCCGCCGAACACGGCACCATCGGCTATTCGATCCAGGCAGCTGTCGAGAAAGGCTCCCCAGTCACTGGACTGGCCTGAGGACCGCGCCATGATGCCGTCGAGGCTGTCGGAGACAACCAGCACCCCCACCAGGATCGCTCCCTGCCACAGCCACCCCTGGGGGAAGAACAGCAGCGAGACGATCACCACGCCGATCGTTCCTGCCCAGGTGACCATGTCCGGTGTCACATGAAGACGCAGCAACAGATGCGCCGGCGGCGACATGACCTTGGTCCAATGAGCACGCAGATGTTCAAGCATGGGGGGCCTCCTGACCGGCTCCGAACAGTTCCACCCAGGCATCAGCGAACAGACTGCGCGTCTGGGAGAGCAACTGGGGAACGGCCTTCGTATGGGCGATGATCGGCAGGAAATTGGAGTCACCCTGCCATCGGGGCACCACATGTTGGTGCAGATGAGCAGCAATGCCGGCTCCGGCCACTGCTCCTTGATTCATGCCGATGTTGAAGCCTGCCGGAGCAGACACCTTTTTGATCACCGCTATTGCCTGCTTGGTGAGGTCGGCAATCTCCTCACACTCAGCCGGGGTGGTTTCCACATAGCCGCTGACGTGACGATAGGGACACACCAGCAGATGGCCCGGGTTGTAGGGATAAAGATTGAGCACCGCGAAGGCGCTCCTGCCCCGCCGGATGATCAGCGAATCGGCATCGGCACAGCCGGGTGCCCGGCAAAATGGACAATCATCGCCCGCGTCCGAGCTCGGTGGCTTGTTCTCACCATCGATGTAGGCCATTCGGTAGGGCGTCCACAGGCGCTGCAGGGAGTCGGGAACCCCAGCCAGGTGTTCCACGAACTGTGGCTGTTGGACACCCGCCTCATCAGAATCCATTGCCAGTTGTGGGTCATTCATCGGTTGACTCCCCCGCTGACTCGGGCGCGCTGGGGTCGTCATTGTTGCGGCTCGTGATGTGTTCCACAATGCGCGCAACCGCCTCATCAACCGGCACGCCATTGAGCTGGCTGCCGTCGCGGAAACGGAAGCTCACCGCGTGGGCATCCCGATCCTTCTCGCCAGCGATGAGCATGAAGGGCACCTTCTGGCGGGTGGCATTGCGGATCTTCTTCTGCATGCGGTCGTCGGAATGGTCGACTTCGGCGCGCACG
>CAXYYR010000153.1:0-3740 GCA_964293265.1 uncultured Propionibacterium sp. | reverse complement strand
TCTTGAGATCCCGTCGGACTGGTGGATGTCGTCCAACTCTCGGATGCACTGGGCGTCGAAGGCGCGCCGCACCAGGCACAAGCCGCACTCGCCGACATGCTGCCATCAATCACAGAAAGGAAAGCGGGATGAGTGAGTTGAGGATCAGGGTTGCGATCCCAGCGGATGAGTGGGTGACGTCGAATGACCGGCTGCACTGGCGGGAGCCCCATCCTGAGCGTGAATCATTGTCATCAGACCATGTATCGAAGTACAATAGAAACGGCCCCGAAGAATGCGCCAACATTCCCCGAGGCCTAACCACATCACTTGATCCATGCAAGGAGTGGCTGTGAGCCAGTCTACCCAGCCTGCACTGTTCGTAGGCCCAGAATCAGAATCGTCGATAGTCGCGCGCTTCACTGTCCCAGGCGAGCCTGCGTCCAAGGCGAGGCCCCGGTTCGATCACCGAAACAGCAAGTCGCACGTGTACACCCCGGCGAAGACCAAAGCGGCCGAGGCGAAGGTAGCGGCCTGTTACCTCGCTACCGCCCACAAGCTCGGAACCGACCCGGACGTCACGTACGGAGTGCTTGCCCACTTCTACAACGGCACTCACCAGCGCCGCGACGTTGACAACATGGTGAAGCTCGTCCTCGACGGGCTCAACAAGGTGGCATTTCCGGATGATGTGCAAGTCGTTGAGGTCGTCGGCCGAAAATCGTTCGTCCCGAAAAAGGACGCCCGCACCGAGGTAGTTCTTTACAGGGTTGGTGAGGTCGACCGTCTAACGAAGAAATGCAAGCACTGCGGGAATGACTTCATCACGTGGCCATCGCTCTACGATGCAATGCAGTACTGCTCTCGCACGTGCCGGGAGAAGGATCGAGATGCTCGCCAGGCGAAGACTTGCGAGCAGTGCGGTAAGTCGTTCAAAGATTCACACGAAAGGCGGTTCTGCTCCAAGGAGTGCAGGAACGAATCAATGCGCGTCGATGTCACTTGCATCGTTTGCGGGAAGACGGTTCGGAAGCGGAAGAGCGCGAAGGCTCAGAACTTCTGTTCTGACGTCTGCCACCACCAGCACATGCGCAACCAACAGAAGAAGCTCGGAGAAGGTCCGGGGATCTGCGTCACGTGTGGTGGCGCCGTGAGCCGCAAGGAGTACAAGCAGTGCTGGTCATGCCATCACCAAGCCCCGTTGACGAGGCGTGTGTATGGCAAACCGCAGATCAATTCAGTGCTGGGTGATGAGCGTGGCTAGAGACTATGCACGCATCGAGGTTGCCATCTGGCGAGACCCTGATTTCAGGGCACTCACGCTGCCTGCTCAGGGGCTCTATCTGACGTTGCTGACTGCCGCTTCGCTGAACCTTTGCGGGGTGGGTGATTGGCGCCCAAAGCGTCTCGCTGCATTTAGTGAGGGCTCGACAGTGGACACAATTATTGGGCTAGCTCAAGAACTATCTGATGCGAACTTCATCATTGTTGATCCTGAAACCGAAGAGGTGCTTGTTCGTAGCTTTATCCGGCACGACCAGGTGTTGAAGTCACCGAACATAGCGAAGGGAATGCGCAAGCAATTCCCAACCATCGGTTCTCTGGGCATCATGAGAGCGGTTGCGGACGAGGTGCGGCGAGCTGTTCAGGAGCATCCGGAGTGGTCAGGCGCGGGGCTTATGGGGCCCATCATCGAGTACCACGGGGGAACCAATCCGGAACCAGATCGGAACCAGATCGGAACCAAATCGAACCAGATCGAAACCCTTTCGAAAGGGTTTCACGGGGTTCGGACCACAACAGCCAACAGCCAACAGCCAACATCCTTAAAGATAGGCACCGTTAGCAAATCTGCCGCAACCCTTGGCGCCGCCACGGCGTCGCCCTCACCCACACGCCGAGGCCATCGACTCCCAGACGGCTGGCTCCCGTCCGACACTGACGCCAATCGAAAATTGGTCACAGGGAAATCCACCACATGGGTGCAAGGCCAGCTCGACAAATTCGGAGATTACTGGCGTGCCATCTCAGGGCAGAAAGGAAACAAGCTCGACTGGGACGCCACGTGGAGAAATTGGGTTCGTAATGCGATAGAATATGACGGGCGGAAAAACAATTCAGCACGAGGCCCGATTGACTTTGACGAATTGAACGCTCAAGCCGAGCAGTGGCAGGCCGAGATCGACGCGAAGGGTGACAGTCATGGACGCGAAGCAAGCTTCTAAGGTCTGGGCGTTCTGCAAGACCCACGTGTCCAGCATGCTCACCGACGAAGGCAGCCGACGTGCCTGGGCGGATTCGCTGATGCCGTTCGACTTTCAGGACGCCATGGTTGCGGCACGCGACGCCGTGACCGTCGAGCTCCCCGAAGGTCGAGGCCGGTTCTGTGAACCCGGCGATGTCGTGTCACGGATCCGCAAGATCAGGGCTGACCGGATCCGCCGCAACGAGCAGGCTCGCGAGCAGGTCGGCGGAAACCCTCCACCCGACCCAGCCGGATTCATCGCATGGCGCCGCGCCACAGACCGGATTTTGGCGTCACCCGGATTCGATCCGTGCAACCCTGAGCACATCCAGCTCGGCCAAACCCGGATCACCCAGGCACTCGCCAACGTCCAGCAGCAGGCAATCGAAGCAACACCGGCCCAGCCAGCCACCCGGACCCACAACCGGGCCGCACAGCTTGCGGCCATCACAGACCGAATTGGAGACGCAGCATGACTACCACCACAATCGTCGGTAACGCCGGCAGCGACCCGGAGCTGAGGTTCGGCCCGTCTGGCACGGCGGTCTGCTCGCTGTCAGTGGCCGTGTCGCACCGCAAAAAGGATCAGGGCGGCCAGTGGGTCGATGACGGCACGGACTGGTTCCGGGTGTCGGCCTTCGGCGAGCTGGCCGAGCACGTTGCCGCCTCGATTCAGAAGGGCCAGCGGGTGATTGCGACGGGCCGGATTCGGACCAGGTCCTACGTCGACCGCTCTGGGCAGGAGCACACCAGTCTGGAGCTGTCTGCCGACGCGATTGGCGCGGATCTGCGGTGGGCGACCACCACCAGCCAGCGCGCCGACCGTGGAGCTGCACGGCCACCACAAGCCACGCAGACCCAGACTGAACCGCCAGCTGATCCGTGGACCGGGGCGCAGGCAGAGGCGCCGTTCTGATGGGCGTAGCTAAAGCCATTGTCGGGACCGTGAGGTTCGGCGTGATCATTCGGGGGGTTGACGGTGCAGAAATCGACGCCGGGATGCTCACCGCTCCTCTCCGGGCCGGGGCGGAAGACGGGAAACTTCAGGTCGAGCCGGCGGACCTGCGGGAAGCATTCGCCGAAGCACTGGACACCGCCGAGGAGCGTGGGCCCAGAGCTACATCAACCGAACGGAGAACTGACCATGGCTGACGGGACCCGCATCGACGAGATCCGCGACCGACTCGGCAAGGCGCGTCCGGGGCTGGCTGCGATTGACGGGGGTGAGGAGCTCCAGAAGCGGCGCGGCAACCCGAAGGGCTCGTACAGTTGGACGCTGTACGGCACCTACGCCGACGCGATCCTGCTCGTGAAAGCGCAGGACGACATCCGGTGGCTGTTGAACGCCGTCGCTCGCCGTGATGCTCGGTGCGAGGACCTCGCCGTGCAGCTCGACGCGATCCGAGCCGTCCTCGGCGAAGAGCCCGACCCCTGCCCAGAACATCCCGACGACGATCCCGTCACCTGTGGATGGAAGCGCGACAACCTCACCATCCGCCACATCCTCAACGACACC
>CAXYYR010000152.1:0-3848 GCA_964293265.1 uncultured Propionibacterium sp. | reverse complement strand
GGGAGGCAGAGTAGAACGTCGATTCTGGTGATGTGTGAGGGGTGTTGGGGGGCGGGAGGGAGGACCGTTCTCTCCCCCCCCCCCAGAACGTCCGGGCATCCTTGAGCTGTGGACACCTCACCGGTCGTTGACGTCCACAGAGCATCTGCCGAGCAGTTCGCGTTTGGTCCCCAGCTGCTGTTGTGACAAAATAAGTGGCTGTTGTGCTCGCTCGGCGCCTGCCACGGGGGGAATCCGAACGGCACTGCAATTTCATTCTTTTGACGAGGTGACCTGTGGCACCGGCGAGGACAGGAACATGACTCACAAGCTCATCAGCGAGATCAACCAAGCATCGCTGCGCAGCGATATCCCTGCATTCCGTGTGGGCGACTCGGTGCGTGTGCACGTCAAGGTGGTCGAGGGCAACAAGTCCCGTGTCCAGGTCTTCGCAGGCGTTGTCGTCGCACGCGTTGGTTCCGGCGTTGCCGAGACCTTCACCGTGCGCAAGCTTTCCTATGGCACTGGCGTGGAGCGTACTTTCCCGCTGCACAGCCCCATCATCGACAAGCTCGAGGTCGAGCGTCGTGGTGATGTGCGTCGCGCCAAGCTCTACTATCTGCGTGGCCTGCGTGGCAAGGCTGCCAAGATCAAGGAGAAGCGCGAGAACGCGTGAACGATTCGGCTGCTACGGATGGCCCCCAGTCCGGACCTGCCCGTGATGACTCCGCCCAGGATTCCCTGAGCGGAGTCGGCCGTGCGCCGGTGAAGCCCGCCCCGCCGGAGAAGAAGCGTGGACTGCTGGGCACTGTGCGTGAGCTCGCGATCATCGTTGTCATCGCGCTGGTGGTCTCGGCTCTCATCCGCAGCTTCCTCATGCAGCTGTATGTGATCCCTTCGGCCTCGATGGAGAACACTCTCGACATCGGCGACCGAGGGGTTGTCATCAGGGTGGCTGACTTCCATCGCGGTGATGTGGTGGTCTTCAAGGACCCGGACAATTGGCTGGGCAATGAATCAACATCCACCAGCACCAATCCTGTGAGACAGGTGGCGGAGTTCCTCGGCGTGGCACCCTCTGCCAGCACCGATCACCTGGTCAAACGTGTGATCGGGATGCCCGGTGACCATGTCACCTGTTGTTCGACCAGTGGCCGGATCGAGGTGAATGGTCAGGCCATCGACGAGACGTCCTATCTGTATTCGGTCAATGGCGTGCAGGTGAATCCCTCTGACGTGCCATTCGATGTGGTCGTGCCCGCTGACACCATCTTCGTGTTGGGCGATCATCGCAATGATTCGCGTGACTCCCGCTATCACCTGTGTGATGCGGTGTCAGCAGGGGAGCAGCCCGGCTCGGGTGCCTTCGTTCCCATCTCCGATGTGGTCGGCCCGATGGTGGCAATAGCCATGCCAGTGAGTCGCATCACTCGGTTCACCGTGCCGGCGACCTTCGAGTCGGTTCCTGATCCGGGGCCCGCCCCCGCACAGGCGACGATCACCCGAAAACCCTGCTGAGCAAAGGGCGTCCATGAGCGCGATTGCACAGAACTTCGACCATGAACATGCCCTGTGCGCTGCTGGTTTCGGCCCCGTTGCCGGTGCCGATGAGGCAGGCCGCGGAGCATGTGCCGGTCCATTGGTGGCGGCAGCAGTCATCCTGCCCGATGCACCCTGTGCTGAACTCTCCTGCCTGGATGATTCCAAGGCGCTGTCACCACGTGCCCGTGACAGCGCCTATGAACAGATTGTGGCTCACGCCTTGAGTTGGTCGGTGGTGAGCATCAGCCCGCAGGAGTGCGACCGGCTTGGCATGCAGGAGGCTGATCTCCAGGCCCTTCGTCGGGCCATCCTTCGTCTGGATCCGGCACCCGGGTTTGCGCTGACCGATGGTTTTGCGGTCGCGGGGCTGCCCGTGCCCGGTCTTGGGATGTGGAAGGGCGACAAGCTGTGCGCCTGTGTGTCTGCTGCATCGATTGTTGCGAAGGTCACACGTGATCGGATGATGGCTGCGGAAGCAGAGCACCATCCGGGCTATGGCTTCGAGATCCACAAGGGATATGTGACCAAGCTCCATCAGGCGCGACTTGCCGAGCTGGGGCCCTGTGCCATCCATCGCATGAGCTACGCGAATGTCCAACGAGCGGCTAGGCTGGCACAACCATGAGCAGCGTTGACGATCTTGATGCCTACGAGAGCAAGCTGGAGCTTGATCTCTACCGCGAGTACAAGGACGTCGTCAATATCTTCAAGTACGCGGTGGAGACCGAACGTCGCTTCTACCTGTGCAATGCCGTGGATCTCAAAGTGCGCACCGAAGGTGGTGACGTGTACTACGAGGTCTCCATGAGTGATGCCTGGATCTGGGACATGTATCGCCCCAGTCGTTTCGTGAAGTCTGCCAAGGTGCTCACCTTCCGCGATGTCTCGATAGAAGAGATCCAACACAGTGACCTCGAGGTTCCCGAAGGGGAGTAGCAACGGGACTGTGCCCCACTCCCGGTGGATGGTTTGGCGCAGCTTCCCCGGTAACTGTGGACTGTTGACCGTCTGATTACATTCCCGCCATACCAATGGTGGAGGTGGGGCGATGAGCACCGTAATCAGCGGCCAACATGGCGAAGACGCGGCCCGCGGATATCTGCTGGAACTCGGCTGGAAAATTGTCGAGCGCAATTGGCGCTGTAGCGCCGGCGAGATCGACATCATCGCCGTTGATCCGACTGGGCCAGTGCCGACAATGGTCTTCGTTGAGGTCAAGTTCCGAACCGGCAACGGCTATGGACGTCCACTGGAAGCAATCACATTCACCAAGCGGCGCCATCTGAGATCCAGCTGTGCTTTGTGGTTGGCCGGTCATGATTGGGCTGGTCCCGTGCGCCTCGATGGCCTGGGGATCGTGAAACGGCGTGGCAGTGCGCCGCAATTCCAACATGTCCGGGCAATCTCATGACCACCGCATCTGCATGGTCGATGGCCATGGTGGGCATGGATGGCAGGGCTGTTGAGGTGGAGGCCGCATTGGGAGCCGGTCTGCCACGCACCGTTCTGGTGGGACTTCCCGATGCTGCGCTCCACGAGGCAAAGGACCGTTGCAAGGCAGCAGTCGCCGGCGCCGGGCTGAGCTGGCCGGATCGCCTGCTCACCATCAATCTCACCCCGGCCAGTCTGCCCAAGGCAGGAAGTCACTATGACCTGGCGATTGTGGCGGCAGTACTTGCCAGCGCCAAGATTGTGCCAGCTGAACCGGCATCCAGAACGGTCTTCATGGGTGAACTGGGTCTGGACGGCCGGGTGCGACCCGTTCGCGGAATTCTTCCGGCCCTGTGGTCGGCGAGCAGACAGGGACTGGACACTGCCGTGGTGCCAGCTGCACAGCTCGGCGAAGCGGAGCTCGTGACCGGGCTCACGGTGTGGGGCGTGGAAAACCTGGCCGACCTGGTGGAGGTGCTTCATGGGCGTCCATCGTTGGCACGCTCCCCGAACGATGCGAACGCTTCGGTTGCCGCACCTGTCCTGCTTCCGGATCTTGTTGATGTTGAGGGCCAGCAAGAGGCTCGATGGGGCCTTGAAGTTGCTGCGGCCGGGGGACATCATCTGTTTCTCCATGGCCCGCCCGGAACCGGGAAGACGATGTTGGCAACCCGGCTTCCCGGGCTCCTGCCCGATCTTGATGACAGGGCAGCGCTGGAAGTCTCAGGGGTTCATTCCATGGCAGGACGTGATCTGCGGGGTTCTCTCATCCGTCGTCCACCGTTCGCGGCTCCCCATCACACGGCCACCGTCGCAGCCATGGTTGGAGGGGGATCGCGGCTTGCCAAACCGGGGGCGATATCACTGGCACACCACGGCGTGCTCTTCCTCGATGA
>CAXYYR010000151.1:0-3876 GCA_964293265.1 uncultured Propionibacterium sp. | reverse complement strand
GCGCCGTTTCGGCGCGGTCCCCAGCTGCCGTTGTGGTGACAGACTGAGGGCGTGACGAAATCGCTGCGGCAGGTGATGGTGGAGCCTGTCGATCCCTTCGGCCATGTGCCTCGCTGGGTCTCGGATCTGGTGACGACCGTTGCGGTGGTGCTGTTCACCTTCCTGCCGGTCGGCGCACTCGTGCCGCCGGGGCGTCCTCTTGCCGCCACCCTGGTCGGTCTCGCCAGTGTGCTCGTGCTGCCCGCCCGGCGGCGCTTCCCGCTCGACGTGCTGGGCATCTGCGTGGGGCTGGCAGCTGTCGTTGCGGCGCTCGGCACCTGGCATCTGGGGCTTGACGTGGCCATCGCCATTGCCATGTTCCAGGTGGGCACACGGGTCTCGCGCAAGATGACTTTCACAGTGGGCATCGTGGTGGTGCTGGTGGTCACCTTCCTGGCCATCTGGGGTCTCGGGGTGCGGCTGGACGATCCGCGAGTGGGGCAGTCAGCGCTGTTCGTGGCATTCGCGGCTGCCTCTGGTGACGGCTCCCGCTCACGTCGGGCCTACATCGTCGCCATCACTCGCCGGGCCGAACGAGCTGAGCGCAGCCGGGAGGCCGAAGCGCAGCGTCGGGTCACCGAAGAGCGCCTGCGCATTGCCCGAGATCTGCACGATGCCGTGGCCCACCAGATTGCCGTCATCTCGCTGAATGCCGGTGTTGCCTCGGCCACCGTTGACACCAAGCCCGAGAAGGCCAAGGAATCGCTGTCCACGATCCGCGGAGCATCACGCACCGTGCTGAGGGAGATCGGCGACCTGATGGCCATGCTTCGCTCCGAGGAGAGCGCTCAGGACCGGCCCACGCCCCAACCGAATCTGGCGCAGCTGGATGCCCTGGTGAACAACTTCGCTGTACCAGGGCTCGTCACCCTGGTGCACCGCCATGGTGACGTTGCCGATGTGCCCATGGCCACCAGCATCGTCGCCCTGCGTGTGGTGCAGGAGGGCCTCACCAATGCCCTCAAGTACAGCGCCGACGGAACGGCCGAGCTGACCATCGGGATCGAACCCGATGAGCTGACCATCGTGCTCACCAATCCCATGGGGGAACACCCCAGCCATGAATTCGGCGGAGTGCAGACCCCCAGCACCGGCATGGGACTGCTCGGCCTGCGTGAGCGTGTTGCCTCAGTTCGCGGTAGCGTCAGGGCCGGTCGCGACGGCCACGATTGGCGTCTGCGGGCCCGTCTGCCCATCACCAAGGAGGAAACCGCATGATCAAGGTGCTCATCGCCGACGATCAGGCGCTCATCCGCCAGGCAGTCGGCGACATTCTTGATTCGGCCGACGACATGTCGGTGGTGGGGCAGGCAATCGACGGCCGTGACGCCGTGGCCCAATGCATCGCCTCACATCCCGATGTGGTGGTGATGGACATTCGCATGCCCGGCCTGGACGGTATCGGCGCCACCGAGCAGATCGTGGCCAATGCCGAGCTGAAGAACGTGAAGGTGCTCATTCTCACCACCTTCGAGAAGGACGAATATCTCGTGTCGGCCCTCAAGGCCGGCGCCAGCGGCTTTGTTGGCAAAGGCGCCGAACCCGAGGACATCATGCGTGCCGTGCGGGCCGTCCATGCCGGTGATGCGCTGCTGTCGCCGAATGCCACGCGCAATCTCATCGACCATTTCATCGCTGGCCGCCCCGGTCTCGAAGCCTCGGAAGTGCCTGGGCTGACGGGTCTCACCGAACGCGAGCAAGAGGTGCTGCTGATGGTGGCGCGAGGCAAGTCCAACCAGGAAATAGCCGATGAGCTGGTGATCTCGCCCTATACGGCGAAGACCCATGTGAATCGCGTGATGGCCAAATTGGGGGCCCACGACAGGGCCCAGCTGGTGATCATCGCCTACGAGTCGGGGCTGCTGGTTCCCGGCGCCTGAGCATCGTCAAAACGCAAGATAATTCCGCAGAATATGAAAATGACGACAAATTATGGTGTCGTACTGCGTTCGCAGTAGAGCAACATCATCCTGTGGAGTCATTGGTTCCCGCTTGATCATGGCGACACATTGGTCATGTGAGTGAAACTTTGACGAGCGAGAGCGTGATGCCCGCGCCACGCAACGAGTCCCCGACAGCCGCGTCCGAGCCGAACTACGACAAGCGCAGTGTGCTGCTTGTCTTCGTCGGCCTGATGGTGGCCATGCTGCTGTCGTCGCTGGACCAATCAATCTTCTCCACTGCGCTGCCAACCATCGTTGGTGAGCTCAATGGCGTGAATCACATGTTGTGGGTGACCACCGCCTATCTGGTGGCCGCCACGATCATGATGCCGATCTATGGCAAGCTCGGCGACCTCATCGGCCGCAAGTCTTTGTTCATCGGCGCACTGAGCGTCTTCCTGGTCGGCTCCGTGGTGGGGGCACTGGCAGGTTCGATGATGTGGCTCATCATTGGCCGGGCCATCCAGGGCCTTGGCGGCGGCGGACTCATGATCCTGTCGCAGGCCATCATCGCCGACGTCGTCCCCGTGCGTCAGCGCTCCAAGTACATGGGCATCATGGGCGCCGTCTTCGGCGTCTCCAGCGTGGCTGGCCCGTTGCTCGGTGGCTGGTTCACTGACTCCGTCGGTTGGCGTTGGGCCTTCTGGTTCAACATTCCCCTGGGCGTGATCGCCATCGTGTTGGCGGCCATCTTCCTGAAGATCCCGAAGCATCATCATCAGGTGCGACTCGACATTGCTGGCATCGCCACCATGGCCGTTGCCGTGACGTCAATCATTCTGGTGGCCTCGTGGGGTGGCACCCAGTACGAGTGGGGTTCCACCATCATCAATGTGCTGATTGTGCTGGCAGTGCTCTTCTCTGCCCTGTTCGTGCTTGCCGAGTCCAGGGCCGCCGAGCCGATCATTCCTCTCAATCTGTTCAAGAGCCGCAATTTCGTGCTCGTCACGGTGGCTGGTCTTCTGATGGGTGTGGCCATGTTCGGCACCATCAGCTACATGCCCACCTATTTCCAGATCGTCGTTGGCGCGAATGCCACAGAGGCAGGGCTCCTGCTGCTGTCGATGACCTTCGGACTCATGTCCATGGCAATCATCACGGGCCAGTTGGCAGCCAGGACGGGCCGTTACCGCTGGATGCCGATCGTCTCGATGATCGTCACAGCCATCGGTCTGGTGCTCATGTCCACCCTCACAGTGGACACGCCGATTGCCGTCACGCTCACCTATCTGTTCGTGCTCGGTGCCGGCATCGGCACGGGTATGCAGATCCTGGTGCTCATCGTGCAGAACTCCTTCCATGATTCGCAGGTGGGCACGGCGACGGCCGCCAACTCGTTCTTCCGTGAGATCGGCGCTTCGCTGGGCAGCTCGATCATCGGTTCGATCTTCACTGCTAACCTCACCGATCTGCTTGCCGAGCGTCTTCCCGCCCAGGCATCGGGGTCGATGGACGTGAACTCGTTCACACCCGCACTGATCAAGTCGTTGCCCGATTCCCTGCAGACGATCATTCAGGGTGCCTACAACGATGCTCTGACCCCTGTGTTCCTGATGCTGGTGCCGATGCTCGTATTGGGCCTGGTGGCGGTGTGGTTCGTGAAGGAAGTGCCGCTGCGCTCGTCGCTTGAGCCCGAGACCGACGATGCCTCTGCACCGGGCATTGTTGATGCTCCGCAGCTCACCTCTCCCGAGCCCGCGCGACTGCTCGTTGAGCAGGGTTCACGGGGCGCTGAGCCTGACCTGGTGAAATAAAAACAGGACACGGCGAAACAGCCCACAGCAGTAGCTGACAGTGAGGGCAGCAACCTTCCCGGAGGGGGCCCCCACCTCCTGGGTCACAAACATCTGTCGCTGCAAGGCGCCCGATGGGCCTGCTGGAGAGGCGTTCGCAC
>CAXYYR010000150.1:0-3960 GCA_964293265.1 uncultured Propionibacterium sp. | reverse complement strand
TGATCCACCCCACCTCGACCATGTCATGGCAACGCTCCGCAAGGTGCCCGGCGTCTACGACGCCTACAGAATCAAGCAGTAGGCGACCCGGACGCGGGCCGGATCAAGCAGTAGGCGCCTTCGGCGCGGGTCAGATCACGCAGTGAACTCGTCGAGCGCCTCCTGCGCCTGTTCGAGCCAGCCCTGATAGGTGGCCACCGAGTCACGGAGCTGGGCTGCCTTCTTGGTGTCGCCCTTGGCGTCGGCTGCCTCGGCCTGTCCGATGATCTTGTCGATCTGCCCGGTGAACATGGCAACAGTGTCCGCGGCCCGGTCACGTGCCTCGGGATCGGTGCGCTTCCATTCCTTGTCCTCGGCGCCCTTCACGGCCTGTTCCAAGGAGCGGACCCGGCCATCGATGGTGCGGATGGAGTCGCGCGGCACGCGGCCATAGGCGTTGAACTTCGCCAGGAAATCACGCAGCTGACCCCGCGCCTTGGCCACATCGGTGACTGGCAGGATTGTCTTCTCCGCCTCGTCGAGCAGCTCCAGCTTGGCGGTCTCGTTGGCCTTGTATTCCTCGTCCTGCTCAGCGAAAACCGCATTGCGGGCGTCAAAGAATGTGTCCTGGAGGCCACGGAAGCGCTTCCACAGCTTCTCATCGACTTCACGGGGAGCCCGGCCGGCTTCCTTCCAGCGCGCCATGAGATTGCGGAACTCACGTGCCGTGTCACCCCACTCGGTGGAGTTCGCGATCTTCTCCGCTTCGGCGATGATGCCTTCCTTGATCACCTTTGCCCGGTCGCGCTCAACTGATTGTTGGGCAAACTGTGCCTTGCGGCGTCGGGTATAGGTGGTGCGGGCCGAGCTGAAGCGATGCCAGAGTTCGTCATCGGTGGTGCGGTCAATGCGAGGCAGGGCCTTCCACTGTTCCAACAGATCACGGAAACGGTTCACCCCACCGCGCCAGTCACTGCCGGCTGCCAGCTTCTCGGCACTGGCAACCATGGCTTCCTTCTTCTGCCTGGTCTCGGCATGCGCGCGTTCGCGTTCTTCCTTGCGCTCGGCCGACTGCGATTCCAGCAGGGGATTCAGCGTGTCCAAGCCGGCAGCAAGCGCATCGAGATCGCCGACAGCATTGGCTTCGACGATTGACTTCTTCAGGGCCGCCAGCTGTTTGCGGGCTTCTTCGGGGCTCAACGATTTTGACTGCAGGCGCTGTCGTAACAGCGTTGCCTCCGTCTTGAGGGCCTCGAAGCGGCGAACGAAGAATGCCATCGCCTCGTCAGCGCTGACATCGGGAACCTGACCCACGCGGCGTTCGCCCGCAGAAGTGATCACATAGACCGTCCCGTCAGCATCGACGCGGCCGTGGTTTGCCGGACCTGCAGTAGTGCTCATGGTATTCATCTTGCCCGATAGGCTGGAAAATGTGTTCATTGCCTACTTCGTGACCGGCGCCTGGCAGTCCAATTGCTATGTGATCGGCAAGCAGGATTCAGACCGGGTGGTGGTCATCGACCCCGGCATGCAGGCCGCTGACACGGTGGAGAAATTTCTCGACGAGCGCCACCTGGAGCTTGCCGGGGTGCTGCTCACCCATGGCCATGTCGACCACTGCGCCCAGGCAGCAGTGCTGGCCGACCGTCATGATGTTCCGGTGTGGGTGCACCCGGCCGACCGGGAGATGATCACCCATCCCGACCAGGGGCTGTCACCCGAGATGGCCGGACAGCTGCATCAGCTCATCGGCGATGCACCGCTGGCCGGACCACAGAAGTTGAACGGCTATGCGCCGGATGCACCAGTCGAGTTGGCGGGCCTGTCGATCCGGGTGATCCCTGCCCCGGGACATACCCCGGGTTCTGTACTGCTTGGTGTGGACACTGACAACGATCCGGTCCTGTTCACCGGCGATGTGCTGTTTGCCGGTAGCATCGGCAGGTCAGATTTCCCCTGCGGGGACGACCAGACCATGCGCACGACATTGCGGGATGTCGTGCGGCACCTGCCACCCAACACCAGGGTGCTACCCGGACATGGCCCGGCCACCACCGTGGCTGATGAGCTGGCAAACAATCCCTATCTCACCGCGTCCTATCTGGAGGTCCAGAGCTGATGGCTCGACCCAAGCCCTTGTCGGGTTTTCCCGAATTCCTTCCCCGTGAGCGCATCATCGAGCAGATCGTGCTCGACACCCTCCGCGAGGTTTTTGAGCTGCACGGGTTCAGCAACATCGAGACCCGCGCAGTTGAGCCACTTGATCAGCTGAGCCGCAAGGGCGATATCACCAAGGAGGTCTATTCCGTCCGTCGACTTCATGCTGACGAGGGCGACAAGGCCGAGCTGGGACTCCACTTCGATCTCACCGTGCCGCTGGCTCGATGGGTGCTGGAACATGCTGGCCACCTGAGTTTTCCGTTCCGCCGCTATCAGATTCAGAAGGTCTGGCGCGGGGAACGCCCCCAGGAGGGCCGCTACCGCGAGTTCACCCAGGCCGACATCGACATTGTCGGTCATCAGGAATTGGCTGCCCATCACGATGTGGAAGCTCCACTGGTGATGCTGGAGGCGCTGGAGGTGCTCCACAACCGCATTGGTCTGCCTCCGGTGCTGATGCACGTGAACAACCGCAAACTGTCAGAGGGCTTCTACCGTGGCCTGGGTGTGGAGGACACGCTTTCCGTACTCCAGATCGTCGACAAATTCGACAAGATCGGCGCGGAGGCCACGACTGCCCTGCTCGTGAGCGAACTGGGGCTCGACGAATCGGTGGCCACACGATGCGTTGGTCTGGCCTCCATCCAGTCCAGCGACGACGGCTTCGTTGCTCAGGTGCGCGCGCTCGGCGTGAGCGATCCCTTGCTCGACGAGGGTCTGGACGAGCTGGCCACCCTGATCAGCGAGGGCAATCGTCGCGTTCCCGGCCGCATCATGGCGGATCTGAGCATTGCGCGTGGACTCGACTACTACACCGGGGCGGTCTATGAGACCCAGCTCGTGGGCCACGAGTCCATGGGCTCCATCAGCTCGGGTGGGCGTTATGACTCTCTCGCCAGTGACGGCAAGAACAGCTATCCCGGGGTGGGAATCTCCTTGGGTGTCACGCGCCTAATTGCGCCACTCATCGCAGCGGGGGAGTTCTCGGTGAGTCGTTCGGTGCCGAGCGCAGTGGTGGTGGCCGTGGACAGCGAGGACTCGCGTGAGGCTTCGCTGGACGTCGCCGCTGCCCTGCGTGCCAGGGGTATCAGCTGCGAGGTGGCACCCAAGGCAGACAAATATGGCAAACAGATCCGTTATGCAGATCGCCGGGGCATCCCCTTCGTCTGGTTCGGTGGTCTGGTCGGGGAGGTCAAGGACATCCGCTCGGGGGATCAGCAACCGGCTGATGCCTCGCTGTGGACCCCCGATGCCGACGACATGCATCCGCAGGTTGGCCCCGCCGAATAACCTTGTAAACAAGCACGGTGGTGGGTTCGGCAACAGGAGGCGGATTGTGGCTGTCATTCGGGACGATGCGCGTCATGCTCGGCATACTCCCGTCGTACGTCATGAGGTCTTCCAGACGTCGCTGATGAGTGCCCTGTTGGACGGCATCTACGACGGCGACATGACACTCGCCGAGCTCCTGGGCCACGGAAATTTCGGACTGGGCACTTTCGAAGCCCTCGACGGCGAGATGATCATCCTCGATTCGGTGCCTTGGCAGCTGCGCGGTGATGGTTCGGTCTCCCGGGCAGACCTGGAGCAACGCACACCCTTTGCCACGGTCACAAACTTTGTACCGAGCATTACGCGCACCATCGATCACCGGACGACCCGTTCAGAACTCAGCGAGATGGTGGATCGGCTGGGGGTTTTGGCAAACTATCTGTACGGGCTGAGGATCACCGGTGATTTCGAATGGATCACCACCCGCACGGTGCGCAAGCAGAAGCGGCCCTTCCCGCCGATGTCGCAGACCACGAGCGACGAGCCCCT
>CAXYYR010000149.1:0-4011 GCA_964293265.1 uncultured Propionibacterium sp. | reverse complement strand
GCAACCCTGGGCGTGCATGGTGATCAAGTGGATCTGGGAGCACTTGCGTCCTAGGACGCGTCCCCGGATCACCTTGCGTCCTGAGACTCGTCCTTGAAGGGCGCTTGTTATTTCAAGCTCGTGTGAAGACGCACCTGACGGGCCTTGATGCCATCGTCATCGCCCACCTCACGGTGTGCGCCATCGGGGGCCCAGCCGCTCTGCTCGAGAAAGCCGCGCAGGGCATCATCCGTGGTGCCCACCCACCAGGTGGCTCGCGCGAAGCCGTCGGCACGCAGGGTGTCAACAATGGCATTCACCAGGCGGGAACCATGGCCTTCGCCACGATGCCCCGGGTCCACCACGAACTCACCGACGAGTGCGTCATCAACAGCACAGTCGGGATCGTCACTGGGCCCGATGGCGGCAAAACCACGCACTGAGGTCTTCGTCTCATCCTGGGCAATGAGCACCCGATAGACAGCCAGGGGCGGCCGGGCGATGGCCGTCCGCCAGACCGTGGCCGCCTGCTCGGCGGGCGGCAGTTCGTCGGCCAGGCCGAGGGCCCGCCAGGCATCGGCCTGCACTGCTGCAATGCCTTCTGCCTCGGTGGGCATGGCCAGTCGAACGAATCCGGCACCGCCGGTAGTGGGAGAGCTCACTCCACCAGATTAACCGCTGATCGGATGTCAGCGTTCGCCGTGCTGCTGCGCGAAAGCACAACCACGCACGGGGTGGCCGCTAGGGTGTTGCCCGTGGCACATGACGGATTGAAAACACCAGCCAAGCTGGCCAACGACACCCTGCCCACCATTCCCCTCGGGGGACTGGGCGCCATCGGGCGCAATATGACCTGCTTCGAGGTGAATGGAAAAATCCTGCTTGTTGACTGCGGGGTGCTGTTCCCCGAGGAGAACCAGCCCGGGGTTGATCTCATTCTGCCCGGGCTCGATTATCTGGAGAGCCGGCTCGACGACGTCGTCGGACTGGTGCTCACCCACGGCCATGAGGACCACATCGGCGGCGTGCCCTATCTGCTGCGGATGCGTGAGGACATCCCGATCTACGGTTCCAAGCTCACTCTCGCGCTCGTCGAGGGAAAGCTGCGCGAGCACCGCATTCGCCATGCCCAGCTCCACATTGTCGCCGAACACGACACCGTGGCCCTCGACATCTTCGATCTCGAGTTCTACGCGGTCATCCATTCCATCCCCGATGCGCTGGCGGTGTACATCCGCACCCCCGGCGGCACGGTGCTGCACACCGGCGACTTCAAGATGGATCAGCTCCCCCTGGACCATCGGATCACCGATCTGCGTGGCTTTGCCCATGCCGGCGAGCAGGGCGTTGACGTCCTGATGGCGGATTCGACCAATGCCGAGGTCAAGGGCTTCACGCCCCTGGAACGCGACATCCTGCCCTCCCTGGAGCGTGTCTTTGCCGAGGCAAAGCAGAAATTGGTCGTCGCCTGCTTCGCTTCCCACGTGCATCGGGTGCAGCAGATCGTGGATCTGGCCGTCAAACACGACCGCAAGATTTGCTATGTCGGACGCTCCATGGTGCGCAATATGGCGATTGCCCGCGAATTGGGCTATCTCAAGGTGCCCGGTGATCTGCTCATCGAAATGTCCAAGCTCAATGACTATCCCGACGACAAGGTCGTGGTCATCTGCACCGGTTCCCAGGGAGAGCCGCTGGCTGCCCTCTCGCGGATTGCCAACAAGGACCATCCGGTGATCACCATTGACACCGGTGACACGGTGCTGTTCGCGTCATCGCTGATTCCCGGCAACGAGAATGCCGTGTATCGGGTGGTCAACGGGCTCACAAAAATGGGCGCCAATGTGGTGCACCGCGGCAATGCCTTCGTGCACGTCTCCGGCCATTCGAGCGCCGGTGAACTGCTGTATGTCTACAACATCGTCAAACCGCGCAATGCGCTGCCGGTGCACGGCGAACCGCGCCATCTGGTGGCCAATGCCGACCTGGCCGTGGCCACCGGCGTCCCGCGCGACCAGGCATTGGTTGCGCAGGACGGTGATGTGATTGATCTGCGCAAGGGCCGCGCACGCATCGTTGGCCGGGTGGACGCTTCCTACATCTTCGTGGACGGTTCCACTGTCGGCGACATCACCGAGAGCGCCCTCACTGATCGACGCATCCTCGGCGAGGAAGGCTTCATCTCGGTGGTCGTGGCCGTTGATCTGCGCGATGGCAGCATCGTGTCTGGGCCTGACATCTCGGCCAAGGGTTTCCTGGAGGACCCGTCGATCTTCGACGAGGTCACCGCACGCATCGCCAAGGCCATCCAGGCCCAACTCGATGAGGGTGTGGACGATGTCCACAATCTGCAGCAGATTGCCCGTCGCACGCTTGGTCAGTGGGTGAGCAACACCTATCGCCGTCGTCCGATGATTGTCCCGGTGGTCATCGCTGTGTGAGTGGTCCCCGTGGGATCGCCACTCGGTGCACCTGTGCGCTGGGAGCTGGAGTGAGCCCGACGGTGTCGGGCAACTTGAGCTGATCGGTGCTGCGGGGATAAGCTTGTCAGGTTGCGTCCGCATGGATGCTGCTGATTTTTATCGTTTCTGTCATCAAAGAGGTCAAGGAGTCGCCATGGCTGCCGTGTGTGAGATCTGCGGCAAGGGTCCCGGCTTCGGGCACAACGTGCCGTGGTCGAAGAAGAAGACCAACCGACGTTGGAATCCGAATATTCAGCGTGTGCATGCCGTCGTGAATGGCACTGCCAAGCGTCTCAATGTGTGCACCTCCTGCCTCAAGGCAGGAAAGGTCAGCCGCTGAGCCGCAGGATTCGTTTCCTCAGCTGAACCAGAACCTTCGCAGGCCCGTTCCCACTGGTTGGGAGCGGGCCTTTGCATGTCCCCCATGGGTGTGCCGGTGACGTGCCGGAGCATGGTTTCGGTGGGTGTGCAGGTGCCGGGCCCTCAGCCATGTCGTTAGGCTCATGATGTGAATGCCGGGTCCAAACGTGCGGTGACGGGTCGTGTGGCGAGTCGCTTCGAGACCGAAAGCTTCCGCAGGCTCGGGGCCGGTCTGGGCTCCGTGTTCGGTGCCAAGACTGCCAAAGCGCTGGATGCTGTTGGTCTGCGCACCGTCGATGACCTGATGCGCTACACGCCCAGGGACTATCTGTCCGGAACACAGCGCACCGATCTGCGTCGCCTGGTTGTGGGGGAGCGGGCGGCAGTGGTGGCGGAGCTGGCCACGCTCGGATCGGCTCCCTTCCGCGGCGACCCGCAGCGTTATCGTCTTGAGGCGGTGCTCACTGACGGCAAGGGTTTTCTCAAACTCATCTTCTTCGGCAAGAAATATCTGGTCGACTATTGGCAACGCCAGCTCTCGATGGGCGAGCGCGGCATCTTTGTGGGCAAAATCGGCAGCTTCAACGATGAACTCCAGATGTCCCATCCTGATTTCGTCATGCTCGATGCTGCCGGCCGAATTGTCGGCGCGGCGGATGAGAAGCGCGTCAAGATGGCCCAGGTGGTCACCAAATCCGACATCATCGGTATCTACCCGGCCAGAGCTGCCCTACCCACATGGCAGATTGCCGAATGTGTCGCGATGGCCGTCGACCTCCTGGTGGGATTGGGCGATTATCTGCCGGAATCCCTGCTCAGGGAACAGGATCTTCCGGGACTGTGGCAGGCATTCGATCTGGTGCACCGGCCCGGCAGCCCGGAAGATGTGAGCCGGGGCATGCACCGGCTGAAATTTGATGAGGCACTGGGACTCCAATTGCTCATGGCCTATCGGCGCCGCGCACTCGCTGAACAGCAGGCGCCGATCATCCGTCAACATTCCGGTGGCCTGCTTGATGCCTTCGATGCCGGTCTGCCATTCACGTTGACCAGCGGCCAGCAGGAGGTCATCGGCGAGATCGCTGACGACATGGCACGCCCCACGCCGATGGCACGTCTGGTGCAGGGTGAGGTGGGCTCGGGGAAAACAGTTGTTGCATTGCGTGCCATGTTGGCGGGCGTTGATGCCGGCCACCAAGCGGGAATGCTG
>CAXYYR010000148.1:0-4105 GCA_964293265.1 uncultured Propionibacterium sp. | reverse complement strand
GTGGCGGCATCTATGCCCAGCTGTTGGCGCTCCAGGCCTCGGGTCGGCGTCGCGACAGGCGGCGCCTCAAGGCATTCGACATCACCCACTGAGCCCGGCCGGGCGCGACACAAGTCGACGAGGGGCTGGCCGGGAAAACTCCCAGCCAGCCTCGACATGTGTTGCTTGGTGCCTATGAGCCCAGGGCTCAGCGGCGGCCGTGATGGGGGCGCACCACTTTGGTGGCCTGCCAATCCTCGGCAACATCAACTGCCCCGGTGAGGGTCAGGCCGGCAACATCGGCGCCTTCCGAAAGATCGGAGGCCTCCACGTAGCCGGCTCGCCCGATCTTCGGGGTCAACAGCCAGATGTAGCCCTTGTCTCCGAGGTCGGGCAATGCATCGACCAAGGAATCTGCCACATCGGTGTCGTTGCGCTGCCACAGCAGCACTACGTCGACGGCCTCAACAGCATCCTCGACCAGATCGCCATCAATGGCGTCCATGATTTCGGCACGCAGGTCTTCGTCAACGTCCTCATCCCAGCCAAGTTCCTGGACAATCAGGCCCGGCTCCAACTTGAGTTGTTCGACTCCCTCGGTGTTCGAGGGAGCCCTTCTGGTGGTTCCACCCATGCCCCTACTTCACCACATTGGCTCCAACGATCTCCACCCCGGGCCATTCAGGAATGGCCCGGGGTGGAGATGACGAGGGTGAAATGATGCCCAAAAACTCAGGCATCGCCTCCGGCGGTGTCGACCTCAGTGGCATGCACATCGAGCAGCTGGTACTTGTCGAATGCCTCGCGAGGCTTTGCCGCATCGACCTCACCGCGCTTGGCCAGCGCCTGCAGGGTGCGCACCACCATGGAGGCGGCATCGATGTGCAGCTGACGGCGAGCAGCGGGGCGCGTGTCGGAGAAACCGAAACCATCGGCGCCCAGGGTCACATAATCCCCCGGCACCCACTGACGGATCTGATCGGGCACGGCGTGCATGTAATCGCTCGTGGCAACCACCGGACCCTCTCGTCCCTGGAGCTTCTGGGTGACGAAGGGCACACGCACCGGTGCATCCGCATTGAGGAAGGCTTGTTCCTCGCATTCCAGACCATCGCGTCGCAGCTCGCCCCAACTGGTGACGCTCCACACATCGGCGACAACACCCCAGTCCTCGGCAAGCAGACGCGCAGCCTCGAGTGCCCACGGCACACCGACACCGGACGCCAGCAGCTGGGCATGTGGTGCGGTGGGATCGCCCTTGCCCTCACTGATGAGGTGCATGCCCTTGACAATGCCCTCGATGTCGGCATTCTCCGGCTCGCCGGGCTGCACCATGGGCTCGTTGTAGGCGGTGATGTAGTACGAGATGTCCTCAGGATCATCGCCGTACATGCGCCGCAGACCATCGCGCACGATGTGGGCGATCTCATAGCCGTAGCAGGGGTCGTAACTCACCAGGGCCGTATTGGTGCTCACCAGAATCGGTGAATGACCATCCATGTGCTGGGTGCCCTCACCGGTCAGGGTGGTGCGGCCGGCTGTGGCAGCCAGATAGAAACCGCGCGCCATCTGATCGGCAGCAGCCCACATGAAATCGCCGGTGCGCTGGGGTCCGAACATCGAATAGAACATGTAGATCGGCACCATCGGCTGGCCATGGGTCGAATAGCTCGTGCCGGCAGCCGTGAAGGCAGCCAGGGAGCCCGACTCATTGATGCCGGTGTGCATGATCTGACCATTCTTCGCTTCGCGATAGCTCAGCATCTGGTCGTGGTCCACCGGCGTGTAGTTCTGCCCATTCGGGTTGTAGATCTTGATCGTGGGGAAGAACGAATCCATGCCGAAGGTGCGTCCTTCGTCAGGAAGGATCGGCACGACGAAGGGCGCGAAATCCTTTTCCCGCATGAGGTCCTTGAGCAGGCGCACGAAAGCCATCGTGCTGGCAATCTTCTGATGCCCTGAACCCTTGCGCACTGACTTGTATGCCTTGTCACCTGGCAGCGGGAGCTTCTTGCCCGCCGTGCGACGCTCAGGAATGAAGCCACCCAGGGTGTGACGCTGCTCCATCATGTAGGCCAAGGCATCGGAGTTGTCCGACTCCTTGTAGTACGGCGGCATGTAGGGATCGGCCTCGATCTGCGCATCCGTCACCGGGATCTCACAACGATCGCGCAGGCCCTTGAGATCATCAACGGCCAGCTTCTTCATCTGATGGGTGGCATTGCGGCCCGCGAAGTGCGTGCCCAGGCCGTAGCCCTTGATGGTGTGCATCAGAATCACGGTCGGAGCGCCATTGAATTCCGTTGCCGCCTTGTAGGCGTTGTAGACCTTCACATAATCATGTCCGCCACGACGCAGGGCCCAGATCTGATCATCGCTCCAATCAGCCACCATCGCTGCCGTCTGCGGATCCCGACCGAAGAAGTGCTCCCGCACCCACGAGCCGTCATTGGCCTTCATGGTCTGGTAATCACCATCACGAGTGGTGTTCATGAGATTGACCAGCGCGCCACTGGAGTCATTGTCGAGCAGCGGGTCCCAATTCGATCCCCACAGCACCTTGATCACATTCCAACCGGCACCCCGGAAGAATGACTCGAGTTCCTGGACGATCTTGCCGTTGCCGCGCACCGGACCATCGAGGCGCTGCAGATTGCAATTGATCACATAGGTGAGATTGTCCAGGCCCTCATTGGCGGCCAATTGCAGGGCGCCACGTGCCTCGGGCTCGTCCATCTCTCCGTCGCCGAGGAATGCCCAGACATGCTGCTGACTGGTGTCCTGGATTCCACGGTTGGCCAGATAACGGTTGAACTGTGCCTGATAGATCGCATTCATCGGGCCGATACCCATCGACACGGTGGGGAACTGCCAGAAATCGGTCATCCGACGGGGATGGGGATAGCTGGGCATGCCGCGTCCTCCCATGGGCTTGGAATATTCCTGACGGAAACCATCCAGATCGGCCTCACTCAGGCGGCCCTCGAGGAAGGCACGGGCATACATGCCCGGACTCGCATGGCCCTGGAAGAAGATCTGGTCACCGCCACCGGGATGGTCCTGTCCGCGCCAGAAATGATTGAGACCGACTTCGTAGAGGTGCACGGCACTCGCATAGGTGGACACGTGACCGCCCACACCCACGCCGGGGCGCTGGGCACGGTGAACCATCACTGCCGAATTCCAGCGCAACATGCGACGCACGCGCTGCTCGAGTTCCACATTGCCCGGATAGGCAGCCTGCTCGGCAGCAGGAATGGTGTTCACATAATCGGTGGAGACCAAGGAGGGAATGCCGATTTGGCGCGCCCGTGCCTGCTCATTGAGCTTGAGCATCACATAACGCGCCCTGTGGGGACCGTTCGCCTCGATCAATCCATCCAGCGAATCCTGCCATTCACGGGTCTCTTCAGGATCCGTTTCAGGCAGGTTTGTGGGGAGACCATTGAGGATTGGGCCTGGCGTCTCGCGAGGAATCACTGTCGTCCTTCCATCTGGGCTGACGGTCAGCGACCGTTGCTGGCCGTCTTTCATCATTCAACCTGACGCCATCGCGCGTCACAACCGGATAGCTGCTCCACAGCGTATTCAGCCGAGGGCGCAGGTGTTCCAGCGGGGTCGCACGAGCACTTTTCCATGAGCCGCCCAGCGGGCAGCCACCCGGGGCAGGGCCCGGACCGATAACATCACGATGACGAAAGGGATTAGTCATGTCATTGTTCGCCGCAGTTGAAGCGACGCCGAACGACCCCATCTTCGGGCTGACCGACCAGTTCAACCGGGACACCGACCCGCGCAAGGCCAATCTCGGCGTGGGCATGTATCAGAATGATGACGGCAAGATCCCCCTGCTCGACAGTGTGCACGAGGCCGAGAAGCGTCTCTACACAGCAGCCGATGGCCGGCCCTATCCCCCGATGGATGGTCTGCCCCATTACGACGTAGAAGCACAGAAACTGGTGTTCGGCGCCGATTCTGAACCAGTGACCTCAGGGCGTGTGGTCACTGCACAGTCCTTGGGTGGCACCGGTGGACTGACTCTGGCAGCCAATGTCTACTCAGTCGTCTCGCCCAATCATCAGGCACTCGTGTCCTGCCCCACCTGCGCAAATCACATCGCCATCAT
>CAXYYR010000147.1:0-4109 GCA_964293265.1 uncultured Propionibacterium sp. | reverse complement strand
GTCTGAACGAAACAATGCGTCTGAGAACAACGGCAATACCAGTGAACCCACGGGCAAGCTGACCGAATTCTTCAACAGCTATCTGAACCCCAAGCGGATGCGCGAATCCAAGCGCGAGTACCGCGCCAACATGGCACGCGTCGAGAAACTGCCCGATGACTACCGCTGGATGTTCAAGAAGATCCAGCATCATCTGTGGCAGTTCACTGCTGGCGACGGCTACGACATGATGGCCGTGCAATACGACCTCATCGAGCTCTTCGAGTCAGGCGCCGCTGAGGGCACTCCCGTGATCGAGATCACCGGCGATGATGTTGCCGCGTTCTGCGACGAGCTGCTGGCGAATGTGAAGACCTACACCGAGAACTGGCGCGAAAAGCTCAACCGCGAGGTCAGCGAACACTTCGCCCACAGGAATCCGGACCAGGGGCAAGCAGACCGCGGGGGTGAGCCCGCATGAACGCGCCAGCAATTCAGGTGAAGGGCCTGCGCAAGTCGTTCAAGGGCGCCAAGGGCGCAACGAATGAGGTGCTCAAGGGCGTTGACCTCAACGTGGAGCACGGCTCGATCTTCGCCCTGCTCGGCTCGAACGGGGCCGGCAAGACAACCATCATCAAGATTCTGGCCACCCTTCTTGCGGCCGATGCAGGATCGGCCACCATCGATGGCTTCGACGTGGCAAGCCAGCCCGAACTGGTGCGCCGTGAGATCAGTCTCACCGGACAGTTCGCGGCAGTGGATGACATTCTCACCGGCCGCGAGAACCTGGTGCTCATTGCCAAGCTGCGCCGGGTTGCCGACCCGAAGGCGACCGCCACCCAGCTGTTGGAGCGCTTCAGCCTCACCGACGCAGCCGACCGCCGCACGTCGAGCTATTCAGGCGGCATGCTGCGCAGGCTCGACATTGCCATGAGCCTGGTGGGCGAACCCAAGGTGATCTTCCTTGATGAGCCCACCACCGGCCTCGACCCGGAGGGCCGTCTGGAAGTGTGGAAGACGGTCAAGAGCCTGGCGTCCAGCGGTGTGACGATCCTGCTCACCACGCAATATCTGGAAGAGGCCGAGCAGCTGGCCGACCGGATCGCGATTCTGCATGGCGGCACGATCATTGCCATTGGCACGCTGGCCGAGCACAAGGGCCTGCTGCCGCCTGCAAAGGTCGAATATGTGGAGAAGCAGCCCAGTCTGGAAGAGATCTTCCTGGCTGTCACCGGCCGCGGATCCGCCGACACTCCCGAGACATCACCGGCCGGCGAGGAGCGCTGACATGCTGAACGACACTCTGACCCTGTTCGGACGCTCCATGCGTCACATCATGCGCAGTCCTGACACGATCATCACGGTGGCCGTGACGCCGGTCGCCATCATGCTCATGTTCGTCTATGTCATGGGTGGCGCGGTGGATGCCGGCGGCATCGACTATGTGAACTATGTGGTGCCCGGCATTCTGTTGATCGCCATTGCCAGTGGCATTGCCTACACCGCACTGCGGATTTTCACCGATGTGCAGAAGGGCCTGTTCCAGCGCTTCGATTCCATGCCCATTTCGCGCTCGTCGATGCTGTGGGCCCATGTGCTCACCTCGCTGGTGTCCAACACCATCACCATTGTCGTGATCTTCGCGGTGGCCTTCATCATGGGTTTCCGGCCCAGCGCAGGTCTCGGGGAATGGCTGGCGGTGGTCGGCATTCTTGAGCTCGTGACGCTGGCCCTCACCTGGGTGGCGCTCATTCCCGGCCTGATGGCCAAGACGATGGAGGGTGCGACCACGTTCTCGTATCCGTTGATCTTCCTGCCGTTCATCAGCTCGGCCTTCGTGCCCACGGCCACCATGCCCGGCCCGGTGCGGGCCTTCGCCGAGAACCAGCCGGTGACCTCGATCGTCGAGACAGTCCGATCGCTGCTGCTCGGCCAGCCGGTGGGCAATGACATCTGGATTGCCCACCGGCTGGTGTGTGGCCATCATCACCGTGAGCTATCCGATTGCCCTGCGTGCGTACAAGCGCGCGCGTTAGGAGAGCTGGGGGTGCGTACAAGCGCATTGGGCATCACCCACCCGAACAGCAGGAAGGCCCGTCCATATGAACGGGCCTTCCTGTATTGCGCGGTCTTCCTGAGTTGCTCAGCCTTCTTGCAATGCTCTGTCTTCCTGAAACTTTGGGGGCCAACCGCGGGCGCTCGCTCAGACCTTCGCGGCCAGGAACTTCTGCACCGAGTCGAAGAAGCCGCGTCCATCAAGTGACTCGGCAATCAACGGATCAACATTGTGTTCGGGGTGGGGCATGAGGCCCACCACATTGCCGCGCTCATTGGTGATGCCGGCAATGTCATCGGCCGAGCCATTGGGGTTGTCCACATAACGGAAAACCACCTGGTTGTTGTCGTTGAGCATCTTCAGTGTCTCGGGATCGGCGATGTAATTACCCTCGCCGTTCTTCAGCACGATGGTGATCTCTTCGTAAGGCGCGAAGGCGCAGGTCCATGTGGTGTCGGTGACCTCGACGCGCAGTCGCTGCTCACGGCAGACGAATTTCATCTTCTCGTTGCGCATCAGCGCGCCGGGCAGCAGATGCGATTCGCACAGAATCTGGAAGCCATTGCAGATGCCCAACACCGGCATGCCCTTGTTGGCAGCGTCGATCACCGAATCCATCACCGGCGCGAAACGCGAAATGGCCCCGCAACGCAGATAGTCGCCGTAGCTGAAGCCACCGGGCAGAATCACCGCATCAACATCATTGAGCGAATCAGAGGCATGCCACAGACTCACCGGCTCTGCCCCGCACAGGCTCACAGCGCGCAGCGCATCGTGGTCGTCCAGCGTGCCGGGAAAGGTCACCACCCCGATACGGGTTGCCACCTCAGTTGTCCTCGATGTGCACGGTGAAGCTCTCGATCACCGTATTGGCGAGCAGCCGCTCAGCGGCATCCTTCACCTGGGCCAGACGCTCATCGGTGACGCCACCGGCCACCTCGATCTCGAAGCGCTTGCCCTGACGCACGCTCAAACCCTCGAAGCCCATCCGGGCCAGGGAGCCTGTGATGGCCTTTCCCTGAGGGTCGAGGATTTCGGGTTTCGGCATCACGTCCACAACTACTCGGGCCATGCGCTCAGCCTAGCGTGTCAAGCCTTCCTGCCCTTCTCACAGGTCCAACGCTGAACCTGTGAGCCGCTCATAGGCCTCCAGATAGCGGCTTCGGGTGGCCTCGACGATCTCCACCGGCAATGCTGGCGGACGCTCCCCCGAGCTGCGGTCCCAGCCGGAATCGTCGGTGAGCCAATTGCGCAGATATTGCTTGTCGAAACTCTCCAGACGGCCGGCCGAGTAGGCCTCTGCGTCCCAGAAACGCGAGGAATCAGGGGTGAGCACCTCGTCGCCCAGCACGAGCACGCCGTCGGGGCGGCGTCCGAATTCAAATTTGGTGTCAGCAAGCACGATGCCGCGCTTCCGGGCGATTTCTTCGGCCCGGGCATAGAGCTTGAGTGTGAAGTCTCGGATCGCCGCACCTGTTTCGCGGCCCACCGTGTTGCACATTTCTTCGAAGCTCACATTTTCGTCATGCTCGCCCATTGGCGCCTTGGTGGCGGGGGTGAAAATCGGCTCCGGCAGCCGCGAACCGTCGTGCAGGCCCTCGGGCAGACGAATTCCGGTGACCATGCCGGTCTCGCGATATTCCTGCCAGCCCGAGCCGGTGAGATAGCCGCGCGCCACACATTCCACCGGCACCATGTCGAGCTTCTCGGCAACGATGGCGCGGCCGGCAACGGCATGGGGCACATCGGTGGACACCACATGGTTGTCGATCACATCGCCGAGCTGACCGAACCACCACAGCGACATCTGGGTGAGCACAATGCCCTTGCCCGGGATCAGCGAGTCGAGCACATAGTCGAAGGCCGAAATATTGTCCGTGGCAACCATCAGCAGATGCGCCGGATCGCCGGGCAGATCGAACAACTCACGCACCTTCCCGGCATGGATGAGTGGCAGACCGAGCTTGGCATACTGTGCGCGCTTCACAGCCCACAGATTACGCGGCATGCGTTTTCCGCGTCCGCTGTCCGCCGTTGTCGTTCT
Organism: uncultured Propionibacterium sp.; assembly: GCA_964293265.1. Classification (GTDB taxonomy): domain Bacteria; phylum Actinomycetota; class Actinomycetes; order Propionibacteriales; family Propionibacteriaceae; genus Propionibacterium. The sequence goes on along the minus strand of CAXYYR010000147.1, from coordinate 30 downwards.
GGGTTGCACCTCAGGGTGTCCAGCCCCGAC
>CAXYYR010000146.1:0-4152 GCA_964293265.1 uncultured Propionibacterium sp. | reverse complement strand
GCGGCATTGATCAGGCTGCCGGCGCCGATGGACAGCTGGATGGGAAGCACAGTGGTATTCCATCACGCCCGCTGCCACTCCATGGGCTGTCGGGGATGACTGTTGGTGTCCCGGGGCAGGTCAGCAGCCATGCGGACGGCGCAGTGGGTGCAACGGTGCGCCGATAGGATGGCGGCGTGCTGCGCATGATTGATGTTTCCGATCAACGACTGGACGACTACACCGCTGTGCTGCCCCGGGGCCACTTCGATGTCGAACACGCCGTGGAGGTCGTGGGGCCCATCTGCCGGGCCGTCGCCGAGGAAGGCGAGACGGCACTGCGCCGATTTGCTGCGCAATTTGATCACGTCGTGCCCGAGCAGCTGCGCGTGCCGGCGCACGCCCTGGATGAGGCCCTGGAATCGCTCGACCCCGAGCTCAGGGCCGCCATCACGGAGTCCATCCGTCGCCGCCGCGAGGTTGCGCTGAACATTGAGACCGAGGAGCCCCTGCGTCAGGTGGAGCTGGCTCCGGGCGCCGTGGTGGCGGACAAGCTCGTCCCTGTGGGGCGCGTGGGACTCTATGTTCCCGGCGGGTTGGCGCCGCTGGCGTCCACTGTGCTGATGAATGTCGTTCCCGCCCAGGTTGCCGGGGTCGAGTCGATCGCCGTGGCAACCCCGCCACAGCAGGAATTCGGTGGGCTCCCGAACCCCACGATCCTGGCAGTCTGCAAGCTGCTGGGAGTCGATGAGGTCTATGCCGTCGGTGGGGCACAGGCCGTCGCCATGTTTGCCTATGGGGTGCCCGGACTGTGTCGACGTGCCGATATGGTCACCGGGCCCGGAAACATCTATGTGGTGGCCGCGAAGCGTCTGCTGCGGGGTCGGATCGGCATCGATGCCGAGGCCGGGCCCACGGAGATCCTGGTCCTGGCTGATGCCGAGGCGAATCCTGCCTATGTGGCGGCTGATCTGATCAGCCAGGCCGAACACGACCCGATGGCCGGTGCTGTGCTGGTCACCGATTCGAGTGCCCTGGTGAGCGCAGACGAGGCCGAGCTGGACACGCAGGTGCAGCAGCTCGCCACCCGTGACCGGCTGCAGGTCTCGTTGACCGGTGAACAGTCCGGTGTGGTGCTGGTGGCCGATCTGGACCAGGGAATGGACGTGGTGAATGACTACGCGCCCGAGCATCTTGAAATCCAGACGGTCGACGCCCGCGAGCGAGTTGCCCAGGTGCGCGCTGCCGGGGCGGTCTTCGTGGGGGCTCATGCGCCGGTTCCGCTGGGCGACTATTCGGCTGGTTCCACCCATGTCTTGCCAACCGGGGGAGCGGCGCACTTCTCCTCGGGCCTCACCACCCGCAGCTTCCTGAAGTCCATGCACATCATTGACTATTCGGCCGAGGCGCTCGATCAGATCGGTGACACCGTGGAACGTTTCGCCCACGCCGAGGATCTGCCGGGACATGCCCGGGCAGTTGCAGTGCGCACCGGACGGGAGCTCGCATGATGAGCGCGTCCCACGATGAAGCAAACACTGTCAGCCAGAGCACTGCCATGAGTGAGCCCGATCAGCTCGGACCCGGCATCAGCCTGTCCCAGCTCCCGCTGCGTCCGGAATTGGTGGGTGCTGAGCCCTATGGTGCGCCGCAGCTTGATGTGCAGGTGGCATTGAACACCAATGAGAACCCCTATCCCCCCAGCGTGCGGGTTCGTGCCCAGATGGCGGCTGCCATCGAGAAGGCCGCGCGGTCGATCAACCGCTATCCCGACAGGGAAGCACTCGAACTACGCGGTGATCTGGCCGCATACCTGGGATTCGGGCTCACCGCCGCCAATGTGTGGGCAGCAAATGGTTCCAACGAGGTGATGACCCATGTGTTGTCTGCCTTCGGTGGCCCGGGCCGCACCGTCTTGGCCTTCACGCCCACCTACTCGATGTATCCCGAATATGCCCGCAATACGCACACCAACTATGTGACCGTGCCACGCAAGGACGATTTCAGCCTGGACACCGAGCTGGTGCTCAATGCCGTGGCCGAGTACCAGCCCGATGTCATCGTCATCACCACTCCCAACAATCCGACCGGAACCACCACTCCGGTGAAGGTGATTGAGGAGATTCTGGACAGCACCGATGTCATCGTGGTGGTGGATGAGGCCTATCAGGAGTTTGCCGAATTCCCCGAGGACTCGAGCCTCGCGCTGCTTGCCCGCTATGGACGCCTCATTGTGAGTCGCACAATGAGCAAGGCATTTGCATTTGCCGGTGGTCGGGTCGGGTATCTGGCCGCGGCACCGGCCATTGTCGATGCCTGCCGCATCGTGCGTTTGCCCTATCACCTGTCGGCGCAGACACAGGCCGTTGCGCGAGTGGCACTGGCAAACAGGGGTGAGCTGTTGGCCCAGGTTGATCAGCTGCGACAGTCATGCCAGGACCTGCAGGATTGGCTACGGCGCAGCGGACTGGACGTTGTTCCCAGCCAATCGAATTTCTGCCTGTTCGGGCGCTTCACCGATCGCCACGCTGTGTGGCAGGCTCTCTTGGACGCCGGAGTTCTGGTGCGGGAGGTCGGTCCCGATGGATTCCTGAGGGTTTCCGCCGGAACTCCTGCTGAGATGGCTGCCTTCCGGGCTGCTCTTGCCCCGATCATCCTGCGTCCCCATGTTCTGGTGCCCGGTCAGATTGCCCGAATGCACCAGGAACCCGTCAGCAAGCCTGCGAAGGGAAACAAGTCATGACCCGTAACGCCACGATTCACCGCGTCACCTCGGAGTCTGATGTCAGCGTGCGTCTCGATCTTGACGGCACCGGCAGCTCGAACATTTCCACCGGCGTGGGTTTCTATGACCACATGCTCACCGCATTGTCGAAGCATTCCCTGATCGATCTTGATGTCAGCACCACTGGTGACATCGGCGTCGATGGGCATCACAGCATCGAGGACACCGCCATCGCGATTGGCCAGGCCCTGCGTGAGGCCCTGGGCGACAAGCGTGGCATTCGCCGTTTCGGTGATGCACTGGTGCCGCTGGACGAGGCGCTGGCCCGGGCCGTGGTGGACGTTGCCGGTCGGCCCTATGTCGTGTGCACCGGTGAGCCGGAGTCCCAGGTGACGGCACGGATCGGTGGCATGGAGCCGCTGTATGCAGGCTCCATGACCTATCACGTCATGGAATCACTGGCCTTCAACGCCGGTCTGTGCGTGCACCTCACCCTGCTTGCAGGGCGCGAGCCGCACCACATCGTCGAGGCCGAGTTCAAGGCATTCGCCCGCGCGCTGCGGCTGGCTGTGGAAACCGACCCGCGTGTTGACGGCATTCCCAGCACGAAGGGTGCCCTGTGACCGAAACATTGTCCGGCACGACTCACATCAGTTCCTCCGGAGCACCGATGGTGGGCGTGCTGGATTACGGCTCGGGAAATCTGCACTCGGCGGTGCGGGCATTGGAAGCTGCCGGGGCCCGTGTTGTCCTGTGTCGGGATCGCGCGAGTCTGAAGGAATGTGATCGGCTGGTGGTGCCCGGGGTCGGAGCGTTTGCCGCGTGCATGAGCCAGATCCAAGCTGTCGGTGGGGTCGAGTTGATCACTGAGTGGGCGTCCTCCGGGCGTCCGCTGTTGGGGATCTGCGTTGGCCATCAGGTCTTTTTCACCCACGGTGTGGAAAAGGGACATTCGGCTAACGGGATCGGTCTCTACCACGGCGCCGTGGACAAGCTCCGCTCACGCCGACTTCCCCATATGGGGTGGAACACGGTGGACGCTCCCAGCGATTCGATGCTCTTTGCCGGCATCGCCGACCAGCGCTTCTATTTCGTCCATTCCTATGCAAGCCATGAGTTGACCAATCCTGGAGCCGGGATCACCTGGTGTGACCACGATGGCGACCATTTCATTGCCGCAGTGGAGCAGGACAACATTTGCTCGACCCAGTTCCATCCCGAGAAATCGGGGGCTGCCGGAGCGCAACTCCTGCACAATTGGTTGGCTGCTGCGCGCTGAGACGGGTGGGCTAGGGTTTGTCCGTGACTAGTGCGCTGACGATCCTTCCGGCCGTTGATGTCCAGAACGGGCAGGCGGTGCAGCTTGTCCAGGGTGTTGCTGGCACGGGAAAGGTGTTCGGTGATCCTCGCGGGGCCGCCAAGCGATGGGCCGAGCAGGGAGCATTGGG
>CAXYYR010000145.1:0-4154 GCA_964293265.1 uncultured Propionibacterium sp. | reverse complement strand
AGCCAACAGCATTGAATAGTGGGGCCGACGCGGATCGCGTTGGTCCCACTGTGTGTTGCCGGACCGGTTTGTTGCCGGGGCAGGTCGCGCCACTTGATCCGGGGGTGCAGAATCGCAGTATGAGTCTGGGACACTCAAGTTGTGCCGCAGGCGAACGTGAGGAACAGATCTGGTTGCCCACGGGTTTGTAGGATTGAAACATGAGTCCGGGAGACTCAGCCCATCCGGGTTGAGGGGTCCGGCGCTCTTGGAGGGCTATTCGGCCCGCTGGAGGAGACCAATGTTTGAACGCTTTACCGACCGCGCTCGCCGCGTCATCGTGTTGGCCCAGGACGAAGCGAAGATGCTGAATCACAACTACATCGGCACCGAGCACATCCTGTTGGGCCTCATCCACGAGGGTGAAGGCGTTGCGGCGAAGGCTCTGGAGCAGTTGGGTGTCTCGCTGGAAGACGTGCGCGCCCAGGTCATCGAGCTCATCGGCCAGGGGGCCACTCCGCCCACCGGCCACATTCCGTTCACGCCGCGCGCCAAGAAGGTGTTGGAGTATTCACTGCGTGAAGCGCTGCAGATGAACCACTCCTACATCGGCACCGAGCACATCCTGCTGGGTGTCATCCGCGAGGGCGAGAGTGTTGCCGCGCAGGTGCTCATCAAGATGGGGCTCGACCTCAACCGGGTGCGCACCACCGTGCTGCAGCTGCTGTCGGGCTACCAGGAGGAAGGCGGCGGTCAGCCGGCCACTGCCGGTGCTCCCGAAGTGGGTCCGGGTTCGAGCAATTCCAACAGTCCGTTGGATCAGTTCGGACGCAATCTCACCCAGGCCGCCCGCGACAACAAGCTTGATCCGGTGATCGGACGCCAGAAGGAAATTGAGCGTGTGATGACGGTGCTGAGCCGTCGCACCAAGAACAATCCTGTGCTGATCGGCGAGCCCGGCGTTGGCAAGACTGCCGTCGTCGAGGGCCTGGCGCAGGCCATTGTGCGCGGCGACATTCCCGAAACCCTGCGCGACAAGCAGATCTACACCCTTGATCTGGGTGCGCTGGTTGCCGGCTCGCGTTATCGCGGCGATTTCGAGGAGCGCTTCAAGAAGGTGCTCAAGGAAATCAAGACCCGCGGCGATGTCATGCTGTTCATCGATGAGTTGCACACCCTGGTGGGAGCCGGGGCAGCAGAGGGCGCCATTGATGCTGCGAGCATCCTGAAGCCCATGCTGGCCCGTGGTGAGCTGCAGACCATCGGCGCCACAACCCTGGACGAATATCGCAAGCACATCGAGAAGGACGCTGCTCTGGAGCGTCGTTTCCAACCCATCCAGGTGGATGAGCCCTCGGTGAAGCTCACGATCGAGATCCTCAAGGGCCTGCGTGACCGTTACGAGGCCCATCACCGCGTGACGATCACCGACGAGGCATTGTCTGCTGCTGCCAATCTGGCTGGTCGTTACATCCAAGACCGTTTCCTGCCTGACAAGGCCATTGATCTGATCGACGAGGCCGGTGCCCGGATGCGCATTGCGCGCATGACTGCGCCGCCGGATCTGCGGGAGTTCGACGAGAAGATCACCTCGACCCGCAGCGAGAAGGAGGCCGCCATCGATCATCAGGACTTCGAGGCTGCCGCCAAGCTGCGTGACGACGAGCGCAAGCTCATTGCCGCGCGGGCCGAGAAGGAGACCGCCTGGAAGGAAGGCGAATCCGATACCCCGGCAGTTATCGGGGAAGAGGAGATCGCCGAGGTGCTGTCCAGCTCGACTGGTGTGCCGGTGGCGCGCCTCACCGAGGAGGAGTCGCAGCGTCTGCTCAACATGGAGGACGAGATCCACAAGCGCTATGTCGGGCAGGAAGAGGCTGTCAAGGCCATTTCCCGTTCCATCCGGCGTACGCGTGCTGGTTTGAAGGATCCCAATCGTCCGTCCGGTTCGTTCATTTTTGCTGGCCCCTCGGGCGTCGGCAAGACCGAGCTGACCAAGGCGCTCACCGAATTCCTGTTCGGCGACGAGGATGCCCTCATCACCCTGGACATGTCGGAGTATTCCGAGAAGCACACGGCCAGCCGGATGTTCGGCTCGCCGCCCGGATATGTCGGCTACGAAGAGGGTGGCCAGCTCACCGAGAAGGTGCGCCGCAAGCCGTTCAGCGTGATCCTGTTCGACGAGATCGAAAAGGCTCATCCCGACATCTTCAATTCGCTGCTGCAGATTCTGGACGAAGGTCGTCTGACTGATGCCCAGGGCCGCGTGGTGGACTTCAAGAACACCGTGATCGTGATGACCACCAACCTTGGTTCGCGCGACATCAGCCGCGGCGTCAACCTCGGGTTCTCGAAGACCGGCGATGCCGAGAACAGCTATGAGCAGATGAAGTCGAAGGTGAGCGAGGAGCTGAAGACGCACTTCCGCCCCGAGTTCCTCAACCGCGTTGACGAAGTGGTGGTCTTCCACCAGCTGTCGCAGGAGGACATCCTGCACATCGTTGACCTCATGGTTGGCCAGATCGAGAATCGTCTCGGCGATCGCGACATGGGTATCGAGCTCACGCCCGCTGCCCGCGAGCTGATCGGCAAGCGTGGCTTCGATCCGGTGTTGGGAGCCCGTCCGCTGCGTCGCGCAATCCAGCGCGACATCGAGGACCCCATCTCGGAGAAGATCCTCTATGGCGATCTGAAGGCCGGCTCGATCGTGCTTGTCGACGTGGCCGCCGGGGCCGACGAGAAGTCGCCGGAGCCCTTCAGCTTCACCGGCATGCCCAAGCATGACGAGGTGACCGACTCGGAGTTCGCGCAGCTCACTGGTGCCAGCAGCGCCGGTGCAGGTGACGACAGCTCGGCGGCGCAGAGCGCCTGAGCAGGAACGATTCAAGCAGGAGGCCCGCACACCACCCGGTGCGGGCCTCCTTGCGTGCGGGCTGCGCTGATTGTTGACGATGCGGCTCAGGGCTGCAGGCTGAGTGATTCGGTGAGTTGACGACCGAGGGCGTGCACCAGCCTGACTGCCATGACGGCGGCGACCACGCCCACAGCTGCTGCCACGCAGCTGCTGATGAATCCGGCGCGGGCCCCGGCCAGCCCTTCGGCGTCGGCAACGATCCAGGCGCTCACCAGCAGCGCCGCCTCGAAGCACAGCCAGCAGATCCACCAGACCAGGGAGAGCCGAGCAAACCGGGCACCCTGTGCGGCAGCATGCTCGATGGAGCCGCGCACTCCCGCCCGGGCGCTGCGCTGTTTGAACACGTCAACGAACACCGCATGCAGCGCCCGCAGATCACCAAGCGGCCGCCACAGGCAGATCAGCGGGATGAACCAATCGGCCAGCTGCCAGCCCGGGGATGCCAACTGCAGTGCCTTGCCCGATGGTGTCAGCGGAGCATCTGCCTGCCACGCAGCGATCACTGCTGTGCGGCGTTGCCAGGCCAGCCATACGGCAGCCGTGATGAGAAAGATCAGGCCGTTTGCCGTGGCGATGAGCTGCCAGGCGGCGAACATCTGACTCGCCGGGTCGTCGCTGGTGTTGCCGCCCGCACGCGCCGCAAGCATGATGCAGACCGCAGCCGAGGCCGTCTGCACAATCGCCATCAGCCAAAGCAACATCGGCAGCAGGCGGTACTGGGAAAACCAGGCGGCATCGGGTGCGCTGGCGCGCCATGTGGGAGTCATCGCGTGGAGGTCATCGTGTGGTGGTTCCGGGGCGGATACCGCCCTGACCGGTGATCACTGCTCAGTAACCACAGTGTGATGGCCCGTGACCCGTGGCCTGTGTTCGATGATTTCCAACACCCTGGCCAATTCATCAACGGGCAGCTGCCCGGGGGCTGAGCCCTGTTCGTCAACCGAAGCAAAGCTGGCACAGGAGCCGAAGGTGCGTCCATTGATGCGGCTGGCGCGGCCAAGCTCGCCCATGGCAATGGTGATCAGGGGAGTGCTTGCGGTGAGAGCGCGCTGTGCGGTGGCGAGCAGCAGCCGCGCGGTATCGGCTGCGCTCTGCGGCATCACAGCCAGCTTGCACACCTGGGCGCCGGTCTGCTCCATCGCTTCCAGATGGGCCACCATGTCGTTGGTGCGCGGCGTGCTGGCGAAGTCGGGGTGGGAGGCAATCACTGCGGTGTTGGCACGGTGGGCGAGCTCGATCGCGCCGCGGGCCGCCGGGTGGTGGG
>CAXYYR010000144.1:0-4159 GCA_964293265.1 uncultured Propionibacterium sp. | reverse complement strand
GGAGGTGGTGGAGAACGCCCTGCTGTCGCTGGACCGCGCCATGCGGCATGACGGTGATGCCGAATGGCAACATCGTGCGCTCACCGGTGAGGGCTGAACCAATGCGCCGAGGCTGGGTCGCGGTTGCTTGCGTCTGCCTGCTGGCAAGTCTGGCCGCCTGCTCATCGCCACAGCCCGATGACCCGGCATCGGATGAGCTGCCCCAACCCTCGCTGACGGCAAGCGCCACCCCCAGTGTTCCTGCCGCGGCATGCATGGACCGCGCCCGGTCCATGACGATCGATGAGCAGGTGAGCATGCTCTACATGGGCGCCATCACCGCGAACTCACCCGGCGCCGCGAGCCAACAGCTTGCCAACCAGCCAGTGTCCTCGGTGATCCTGATGGCCAATCGCGGGGGTCTTGACCAGGTGCGTGCCCTCACCGATGCACTCACCGCTGCGCGGTCCGGGCTGGTGATTGCCACCGATCAGGAAGGTGGTCAGGTGCAGCGGCTGAGCGGACCGGGGTTCTCGATGATTCCCTCGGCACGCAGCCAACAGGATCTGGGCTCCCAGGAGCTCACACAGTCCTGGCAGGGCTGGGCGGGTGAGCTGGAACAGGCCGGTGTGCACTACGACCTGGCTCCCAGTGCCGATCTGGTGCCGGCGAGCAATGAAGCGGCAAATGCCCCCATCGGCCAGCTGGATCGCGGCTATGGCAACACCCGCGACCAGGTGGTCACCAATGTCACTGCCGTGCTGGCAGGCATGCATGATGCCGGCATTGTCGGCTCGGTGAAACATTTTCCGGGACTAGGCAATGTGACGGTCAATACGGACTTCGGCGCTGCCCATGACTCGCTCACCACAGCCGATTCCGATGAGCTGGCCGTGTTCGGTGATGTATTGGCCGATGCCGATTCCGTGATGGTCGGCTCAGTGATCTACGACCGGTTGGATGCGCAGGGCCCGGCAATGTTCTCGTCAGTGGTGATCAATGACCTGCTGCGCGAGCGCCTGGGCTACGAAAAAGTGGTGATCTCGGACGATCTGGGTGCGGCGCAGGCATTGGCCGACTATCCGGTGGCCCAGCGTGGCACGCTGTTCCTGCGGGCCGGGGGAGATCTGGCGCTCAATGTGAACCCGGCAAGCGTGCCGGCAATGGTGGCAGACACCAGGGCGGCAGCCGGGGCTGATGCCCAGTTCGGTGCCCAGATCGTCGCCAAGGCCGCTCGGGTGCTCCAGCTGCGCGCCGATGCCGGTGTGCTGCCCTGCTAGCGCAGCCCGTCGGCGAAGCGCCGGAGTCGTGGCTGACTAGCCGAAACGTCCGGTGATGTAGTCCTCGGTCTGCGGCTGGGTGGGGTTGGAGAAGATCGTCTCGGTGTCGTTGTACTCCACCAGATGACCCGGCTTGCCCACGCCGCTGATGTTGAAGAAGCCCGTGTGCTCACTCATCCGTGCTGCCTGCTGCATGTTGTGGGTGACAATCACCACCGTGAAGTCCTCCTTCAATTGTTGGATGAGGTCTTCGATGGCCAGCGTTGAGATCGGATCCAGGGCCGAACAGGGCTCGTCCATGAGAAGCACTTCCGGCTTCACGGCAATTGCCCGGGCGATGCACAGCCGCTGTTGCTGCCCGCCCGACAGGCTGCCGCCGGGACGATCCAGGCGGTCCTTCACCTCGTCCCACAGATTTGAGCCGCGCAGGGAGGTCTCCACCACCTCATCGGCGTCGGAACGTGAGAGTCTGCGCTGGTTGAGGCTGAGCCCGGCCAGCACATTGCCGCGGATGGTCATGGTGGGGAAGGGATTGGGCTGCTGGAACACCATGCCCACCTGGCGGCGCACGCGCACAGGATCGATGTGGGGGCCGTAGAGATCCACCCCGTCGAGCAGCACCTCACCGGTGACACGGGCGCCCGGCGTGACATCAAGCATGCGATCCAGGGCGCGCAGCACGGTGGATTTTCCGCAGCCCGAGGGGCCGATGAAAGCCGTCACCGAGCGGGGCTCGATCATCATGGAGACATCTTCCACGGCGTGGAAATCGCCGTAGAAGATGTTCAGCTTCTTCAGCTCGATGCGTTTCGCCATAGTGTCTCTTCCTGATTCATTTCTTGGCGTGCGGCGCAAACCGGGCCGCGATGAGGCGACCCACCAGGTTCAACACCATGACGATGAGAATGAGCGTGAGCGCGCCGGTCCAGGCGCGTGCATAGAAGGGCTCCTGGGGCACCCCCGGAGTCATGTACTGCTTGTAGACGAACACCGGCAGCGTGGCCATGGCGCCATCGGTGGGGTTCGGATTCTTCCAGTCCACGAAGCCAGCAGTGATGAGCAACGGTGCCGTCTCGCCGATGACTCGCGCGATGCCCAGGACAATTCCCGAGACGATGCCCGACAGCGCCGTGGGGATGACAATGCGCAGGATGGTGCGCCATTTGGGCACGCCCAATGCGAAGCTCGCCTCGCGCAATGAGCGGGGCACCAGCTGCAGCATCTGCTCGCTGGAGCGCACGACGTAGGGGATCATCAGCACGCACAGTGCCACTGCGCCGGTGAGGCCCATGGTGGCATTGGCCACGCCCACCACCAGCACGAAGAGGGCATAGGCGAAAAGGCCGGCCACGATGGAGGGAATACCGGTCATCACATCGACGAGTAGGGTGACTGCCCGGGCCAGGGGGCCGCGGCCGTATTCCACCAGATAGATGGCCGTGAGCAGACCGATGGGCACCGAGATTGCAGTGGCGATGCCGGTGACGATGAGGGTGCCCTGGATCGCATGGGCGGCGCCGCCCGAATCTCCGAAGGCGTTGTACATGCTGCGTGTGAAGAACTGCCAATCGAATCTGGCCGCCCCCTGCGAGACCGTCTCGAAGACGAGCGACACCAGCGGCACAAGAGCAATGAGGAAGGCAAGAGTCACCACATCGCGGGCGAAACGATCGGCAGCGCGGCGGCGGCCCTCAACCGCCCGACTGATCACATAGTGCACCACCAGATAGGCGGCAATGGAGCCGACAACCATGGCTGCCGGTGAGAAGCTGCCTGCCAGCGTCGCGATCAATATGGCCGTGCCGGCACACACCGCAATGATCAACGGTGCAGTGAAACGGGGAAGATGCCCGGCAGTCAGCGAATCGCTGAACTGCACCGGCTCCGTCGACCTGGCAGATGTGCCAGCCGGGCGCGTATCGCTGCTCATGCGCCCGCCTCGGTGAAGGCCGAACGACGATGGATCACCCAGCGCGAGACCGCATTGACCGCAAAGGTGATGACGAAGAGCAGAAGTCCGGTGGCGATGAGCTGACTGAGTTCCAAGCCGTCGGCCTCAGGGAAGGTGGAGGCAATATTGGCTGCAATAGTCCGTGAATTCTGTGAACTGATGATGCTGAAATTCACCAACCTTGAGCCGGACAGCACCATGGCCACTGCCATCGTCTCGCCGAGTGCGCGTCCCAGGGCAAGCATGGCTGCTGAGATGATGCCCGACTGCGAATAGGGCAGCACCACTTGACGCACCATTTCCCAACGGGTGGCGCCCAGGGCCAGCGAGGCCTCGATCTGCTTGTTCGGCACCTGCAGGAAGACCTCGCGACACATGGCGGTGATGATCGGCAGCACCATCACCGCCAACACCACGGCAGTCGTGAGCATTGTGCGTCCGGTGCCCGAGGCGCGTCCGGCAAACAACGGGATGAAGCCCAGATTGTTGGCCAGCCAGGAATGGATGGGCTGCATTGCCCCGGCAAGTGTGTTGATTCCCCACAAGCCATAGACCACCGAAGGAACAGCGGCCAGCAGATCGATCACATAGCCCAGGCCGGACGCCAGTCGGCGCGGCGCATAGTGCGCAATGGACAATGCAATGCCGATGCCCACCGGCACAGCGAGCAGAAGCGCCAGGAAGGACGAATACAACGTGCCGAAGAGGAAGGGGCCGACATAACTGAGCGTGTTGCCGAGTGGCAGGTCATCGCCGGTGAATGCCGGAATTGCCTGCCAGATCAGGAACAGCGCCACGGCTGCCAGGATCACCACGATGGTGATGCCGGAAAACCGTGAGAGTCCGCTGAACACTGCATCGCCCATGTTGCGACGATTCACAGTGAGCTCATCGGACACGCCAGCAGATCCGCGGCCGTGCCCGCGGATCTGCTGGGTGGGTGAATCTG
>CAXYYR010000143.1:0-4252 GCA_964293265.1 uncultured Propionibacterium sp. | reverse complement strand
TCCAGGCATATGGCGGCGAGGTCATCCTCACCCCCGGCCCGCTGGCCATCAAGGGATCCATCGCCTACGCCAAGCAGCTGCACGAGGCCGACCCCTCGTCAGTGATCCTTGGCCAGTTCGACAACCCGGCGAACCCGAAGGTGCACTACGACACCACCGGTCCCGAGATCTGGAAGGACACCGACGGCACCGTTGACGTGTTCGTCGCAGGCATCGGCACCGGCGGAGCCCTGTCGGGCGCCGGGAAATACCTCAAGGAGCAGAAGCCTGAGCTCAAGGTGATCGGCATCGAGCCTGCCAAGAGCCCCATCCTCGAAGGCGGCAAGCCCGGCCCGCACGGAATCCAGGGCATCGGCACCGGTTTCGTGCCCAACACCCTTGACCGTTCGGTCTATGACGAGGTCGTGGGCATCAGCGATGAGGATTCGATCGCCCAGGCTCGTCTGCTCGGAGTTTCCGAGGGCATTTTCGTGGGTATCAGCTCCGGTGCCGCCCTGGCCGCAGCCCTGGCAGTCGCAGCCCGTCCAGAGTTCAAGGGCAAGCGCATCGTGACCTTGCTTCCCGATTCGGGCGACCGCTATCTGTCGACGGCCCTGGGCCAGTTCCCCGAGCTGAGCGTGCATGAAGATGTGGAGCTCTGAACGGTTCGGCACAATCTGTGGGGATCTGAGCGGTTCCGCTCAGGGTTCACGCACATAACCGTTGGGGGACTGATCAAAACCTCATGAGGCATGGGGTTCAGCAGTCGGACGAAGCACAAGGGGCATGATCACCCTCATGCCCGGCACCAAGGACGCAGCAACCGGGGAAAGTCACCCGTCCCCGGAGGCTGCCTCCTTTGCCGTGCCCGGTGATCATCATGGTGGTGTCGACCAGCCTCTTGCCATGCCCGGACAATGCCGTTAATCTGATATCAGTTTGATATCATGTTGATGTCATCGCTGAGAGGAATTCGTCATGACCCCGCAAGACACCACAGAGCCCACCCCCGACAATCCGCTGGCCGCGGCAGCAGGACGGGTCGACATCGCCGAAAAACCGGCATGGACCAAATCCGGCGCACCCATGCTGCTCATCATCTTCGTGCTGATATTGCTTGCCATCGCTGGGATCCTGGCAGCTGCCTCCGATGATGCCCCCGGGCTGGGGGCACTTGGCCTTCTCCTCCTGCTGATCGCCTGCGTTCTGGGCACCGGGCTCAACGTGGTGAGCCCGGGACAAACGCGGGTGCTGCAGTTCTTCGGCGGCTACATCGGCACGGTGCGCCGAACCGGCCTCGTGTTCAAGGCGCCCTTGTCCAACAGCAAGAAGGTGTCGATCAAAGTCAACAACTTCGAGACCCACGAGCTGAAGGTCAACGATTCCGAGGGCAACCCGATCAACATCGCAGCAATCGTGGTGTGGCAAGTCTCCGACACGGCCAAGTCGGTGTTCGCAGTGGAAGACGCCCACGAATTCGTCTCGGTACAGTCCGAATCGGCACTGCGTCACATCGCCGGCGCCCACCCCTACGACAACGGGGCAGCTGGTGTCGAAACCCTGCGCGGCGCCACCGAGAAGGTCGCCGATGAACTAGCTACCGAGGTGGCAGCACGGATCTCGATCGCCGGGCTCGAAGTGATCGAGGCACGAATCAGCTCACTGGCCTACGCCCCCGAGATCGCCCAGGCCATGTTGCAACGTCAGCAGGCATCCGCCGTCATCGCAGCCCGCGAGAAGATCGTCGAAGGCGCGGTGACCATGGTGCAGAACGCCCTCACCCAATTGGAAGAACAGGACATCGTGGCCCTCGACAATGAGCGCAAGGCGGCCATGGTGTCGAATCTGTTGGTGGTGCTGTGCTCCGATTCCCATGCCACACCCGTGGTCAATGCCGGCTCGCTGTACAACTGAGCCACGCTGATGAGCGAACGCAAATCCTTGCTGCTGCGGCTGGATCCCAAGGTGCATGATGCGCTGCAGCGATGGGCCAATGATGAATTGCGTTCAACCAATGCGCAAATGGAGATGATCCTGCGTGACGCCCTGCGGCGTGCGGATCGGTTGCCCACCGATGTGGCACCAATCCGCAAGCCCGGGCGTCCACCTGCATCGCGGGGCGACTCCGAAGCCTAGGGGCGATGCCGTCGCGAGCCCGACCCATCGCCGGGACGATCAGGGGACCTGACGATCAGTCCACCAGCAATGGCACGCTGGCATAGCCACCCACAGGTGGCTCGGCCCGCACACGTGACGCGCCTGTGCCGGGGGTGATCTGACGGGTATGCGCCAACAGCGACGTGAAGAACAGGCGCAGCTCAGTGGTTGCCAGGGTGCGGCCGGGGCAGACATGCTCACCGATGCCGTAGACCAGATTGTCCTGCGCGTTGCCATGCGGATCAAAGACATCGGGATCACCGAAGGTGTTCGGGTCACGATTGGCGGCAGTCCAGTTGAGCCTGACCCGCGCACCCGGCTCCAGCTCGACACCCGACATGGTGACGGCTGCGGTGGTCACCCGGAAGTTGGCAACAAAGGGATCGTCGATGCGCAGCATCTCGTCGAGGACAGCATCGAACCGGGACGTCGGCACGCCACGACGCAGCTCATCCTGCACTTCGGGGTGGTCAGCCAACCCCGCTGCCACCACACCAATGCACAGGGCCAAGCTCGACAGATCGCCGCCAGTCCAGTTGCGCAGGATCGATGTGATCTCGGCGTCGGTCAGTGGTCGCCCCAGCGAGTCATCAGCCATCAATTCACTGGTCACATCATCGGTCAGGCCCTGGCTCGTATCGCGGCGCAGACGGATCTGACGGCCGATGATGTGGTCGAACCAGCTTGCAACTGCGCCGGTGGCGGCCCGGCCACCCGAGCGGCTCGCCTGCCGATTCGCATCCATCCAGTCGAGCAACTCATTCTCGAGATCGTCGGGCCATCCCAACCACCTGCATGCGGTTCGCACGGCGTAGCGCTCCCCCAGCTGTACCGCATCAACGCTGACCTGCCTGCTTTCCGTTGCCGGAATTCTCGCCTGGTCCAACATGCCCGCGGGGACAAGGGTCTCGTCGAGCACCTGCTGTGCCGTACTGGCCAACATGGGTTCCAGATCGGCCACTCGGGCAGGGGTCAGATAGCTGTCGATGAGATCACGGAAGCGCCGATGTTCCGCGCCATCCAGCGAGTTGGGAATGTGGACATGCCGTGAGGTGGCGCTGGAGAAGGTCGTGGCATCGAGAGCGGCAGCATGTACATCGGCATGGCTGTAGAGCGTCCACACACCGTCATCGCCGTGGGCCACGGGACAGGCACTGCGGGCCCGGTCGTAGAGCTCGCGCGGATCTGCCACAGCCTCATCGCTCATCATTGCCTCCCCGGGCCATTGTGCTGGATGCTGCCGGGTGATGCCACACCCGGGGTGGGTGTTGCTAGCGTGCAGGCATGCCAGAAAACCACCGGGTGATCGACCTCGGGCCCACCGATGCAGGTGAAGTTCTCACCCTGCAACGAGCAGCATTCATTGTCGAAGCCCAGCGCTACGGTGACCCCAACATCCAGCCCCTCACCGAAACCCTCGACGAGGTGCGCCGGGAACTCAACGGTCATGCCATCGGCATACGGATCAATGGACGCCTGGTGGGATCGGTGCGCTGGGACACCGAGGGCGACACCACCACGATTCTCAAACTCATCGTGGCACCAGACATGCAGGCCCAAGGCATCGGTGCTGCGTTGTTGCGCAGCGCCGAGCAGCTGAGCGGTTCGCATCATTTCGTGGTGCTCACCGGCGGCCGCAGCGAACGCAATCTGCGCTTCTACGCCAATGCCGGCTATGTGGTCAACGGGCATGAACATGCCGGCGATGACGTCGAACTGGCACATCTGGACAAAGATCTTGCAGCCACCGACACCGGAGCACCCCGGGATCATCGCAGAATCAGCTGATCGTCCACATCGCCGTGCGCCGATGCGACGATGCCAGCTGCGGTGAACACCACCGCACTGCCGATCATCGCCACCAGGGCGAGCGTCCAACCGGCGGTCGCACCATGGACGACTCCCACCAGCCAGGTACCCAACCCGGCGATCAGATAACCGAAGGATTGCGCGAAACCTGACAATTGGGCGGTCACCAGCGGATCGCGTGTTCGTTCGGTGACCAGGGAGATCGCCAACGGGAACGCCCAGCCCGACAAGGCCAACAGCAGCGCCCACAGCCAGGGCAGGGTGCCGGGTGCCAACAGCAGCCCCAGATAGCCGCCCACCAGTCACA
>CAXYYR010000142.1:0-4292 GCA_964293265.1 uncultured Propionibacterium sp. | reverse complement strand
ATGGGTCTTGGCTTCCTTGCGCACCACGAAGGCGTCCACCGGACGACCTGCAGCAGCGGAGGCGTGCAGCATGGCCGCAGCCACCGGATCGGCACCCATGGTGAGGCCGCCGACAGCGTCGAACTGCCAGTCGGACACCAGGTCAAGCATCACCCTGCCCATCACCGGGGCGGCCCTGCCCGACAACGTCACACGCCGCATGTCGATGTAGTACTCGGCCTCCTGGCCGCTCGACAGCACCACATGGCCACGCACAATTGCCTCATCAACAATGTGGCGACGAAGGGCTTCACGATCACTGGCGGCTTGTTCGGTCATGGGCCTGAGCCTACCGGGATCAGCGGGCGGGTCCGCGGGCTTGAACCAACCGACCAAACCGCAGGTTTGAACCAACCGACCAAACCGCAGGTTTGAACTAGCCGAAGTGCGTCCGCTCATCCCAACTCACGGGACTGCCCTGTGCATCGGCATCGTCGAATGGCTCAGGGTTGCCCCGCCGACGCGTCAA
Source organism: uncultured Propionibacterium sp. (assembly GCA_964293265.1). Classification (GTDB taxonomy): domain Bacteria; phylum Actinomycetota; class Actinomycetes; order Propionibacteriales; family Propionibacteriaceae; genus Propionibacterium. Next base: position 3,784 of record CAXYYR010000142.1, on the reverse strand, counting down.
CTCGTCACCAAAGATCCACTGGTAGGGGAAGGCATCACCGCGGCCACGACTCATCATGGCTGCCATGGGGAGCGGGATCGTGGACGCCAGAATCACCACATTGCCCATCCGCCTGCCCTTGAACACTCCCGGTTCGGCGCACACCGACAGTTCGGGGAAGTGCCGGGCAACACCAGCCAGCATCCGATGCGTCCATGCGAAAGGCGCAGTATCGGTGACATTGATCGCCACCAGCCCACCGGCACGCAAGACCCTGGCCACCTCGTCAAAGGCCTGGGCCGTCACCAGATCACCAGGCACCGACAGATGGGCGAAGGCATCGATGATGACCACATCGGCATAGTCGCCGGGCATGGTCCCCAGACCGGTGCGACCGTCCTGGGGGCGCACCTTGATGCCGGAGCGTTCGGGCAGTGGTAATTCACGACGCACCTCAGCCGTGAGTTCGGCATCTGGCTCCAGGACAATCTGCGGCGAGGTGGGCCAGGCCGCGCACACATACCGGGCCAAGGTCATGCCGGCGCCACCCACATGGATCACACGTGGGCGTTCGCCGGCCGGAATCCAGCTGTCCAGGGCCTCGCTGATGCGTTGCATGTAGGGAAACTCGAGGTGACCGGGGTTGGCGGGATCGATGAACGAGTGCTCCACTCCCCCGCCGCTCACCACGAACGCACCCGGCACATATTTGTCGGGCACCACATGCAGGCTGTCAACGCCGGGCGCATGATCAGCCGAGAACGATTCGACTGCGCCCGACTCGACCGTGCCGGCCATGCCCTGCTTCGAGCGACCCGAGCGGATCTTGCCCCGTGACGCGCCGTCGCTGGGCTGATCGTTTCCGTGCCGCTTGCGTCCCATGTGCACATTCTCCCAGCTCAGCCATCGGCCTCAGCCCTGCACGGGTTCCTCTCCCGACACGAGCACCCCGTCACCGGCTGCGTTGAGGTCAACGCTCACACGCTGGTCGTCACCGATGCTTCCGGCCAACATGGCACGGGCCAGCTGGTCCTCCACAGTGGTCTGGATCAGGCGACGCAATGGGCGCGCACCATAGACCGGGTCATAACCAGCACGAGCCAGCCATTCACGAGCCGGGGCCGAGACATCCACCGAGATGCGACGCTCAGCCAACCGCCGGTTGAGACGATCAAGGCTGATGTCAACAATCCGGTCGAGGTCACTGCGGCTCAGTTCGTCGAACTGGACGATCTCATCAAGCCGGTTGAGGAACTCGGGACGGAAATGGTCCTTCACCACAGCCATCACCTGATTGTTGCGTTCGGTGGGCGACAGGCTCGGATCGGCCATGAACTGCGAGCCGAGATTGCTCGTCATGATGAGCAACACATTGCGAAAATCAACAGTGCGTCCCTGCCCGTCGGTGAGGCGACCATCGTCAAGCACCTGCAAGAGGATGTTGAACACATCGGGGTGCGCCTTCTCGATCTCGTCGAGCAGCACAACCGAATAGGGACGACGACGGACGGCTTCGGTGAGCTGACCGCCTTCCTCATAGCCCACATAGCCGGGCGGGGCACCGACAAGACGCGAGACCGAATGCTTCTCCATGTATTCGCTCATGTCTATGCGCACCATGGCTGTCTCATCGTCGAACAGGAAATCTGCCAAGGCCTTGGCCAGCTCGGTCTTGCCCACGCCGGTGGGTCCCAGGAACATGAACGAACCGGTGGGGCGATTGGGATCGGAGATGCCGGCACGGGAACGCCGCACCGCATCGGAGACGGCCTTCACTGCGGCCTGCTGGCCCACCAGTCGCTTGCCGATACGCTGCTCCATGTCGAGCAGTTTCTGCGATTCACCCTCAAGCATCTTGCCCACCGGCACGCCGGTCCAGGCCGAGACAACCTGGGCGATGTCATCGCTGGTCACTTCCTCCGAGACCATCGACTTGCCCTGAGCGTCCTCCTCGGCGGCTGACGCCTCATCAAGCTGCTTCTCCAGCTCGGGAATCTCGCCGTAGAGCACCTCACTGGCCTTTGCCAGATCGCCCTCCCGGGTGTGCTTGTCAGCCTCGGTGCGCAGGGCATCGATGCGGGTCTTCAGCTCACCGACCTTGTTCAGCCCCTCCTTCTCGGACGCCCAGCGGGCCTCCAGACCCCGCAGCTGTTCCTTGGCGTCGGCGAGATCAGAGTTGATGCGCGCCAGACGGGCCTTGGAACCCGGGTCGTCCTCCTTCTCTACGGCGAACTGCTCCATTGTCAGACGATCAACCTGGCGACGCAGGTTGTCGATCTCCTCGGGGCTTGAATCAATCTCCATGCGTAGTCGGCTGGCGGCCTCGTCAATGAGATCGATGGCCTTGTCAGGCAGCTGCCGTCCGGTGATGTAGCGATGCGAGAGTTGGGCTGCGGCAACAAGGGCCGAGTCGGTGATGCGCACCTTGTGGTGTGCCTCGTAACGCTCACGCAGACCACGAAGAATGGCCACCGAATCCTCAACGGAGGGCTCGCCCACATAGACCTGCTGGAAGCGACGTTCCAGGGCGGGATCCTTCTCGATGTGCTCGCGGTATTCGTCGAGTGTGGTGGCGCCGATCAGGCGCAACTCACCGCGTGCCAGCATCGGCTTGAGCATATTGGAGGCGTCCATCGAGCCCTCGGACGCACCGGCGCCGACCACCGTGTGCAGCTCATCGATGAAGGTGATCACCTGGCCCTCGGCCGACTTGATCTCACCCAGCACTGCCTTGAGTCGCTCCTCGAACTCACCGCGATATTTGGCGCCGGCAACCATCGAGGCAAGATCGAGCGAGACCACCCGACGCCCCTTGAGGGAATCGGGCACATCACCCTTGACGATGCGCTGGGCGAGGCCCTCCACAACAGCCGTCTTGCCGACGCCGGGCTCACCGATGAGCACGGGATTGTTCTTGGTGCGGCGGCTCAACACCTGGGCCACCCGGCGGATCTCCGAATCCCTGCCGATGACGGGATCAAGCTTGCCCTCACGGGCACTGTCGGTGAGATCGATCGAATACTTCTCGAGAGCCGATTCACCACCCTCGGATTCGGCGCTGGTGATCCGCTTGTCGCCGCGGGCGTCATTGAATGCGCTTGCCAGAGTGTCTGCATCCACGCCTGCCGAGTCGAGGATCTTCTTTGCATCACTGTCCACACTGGCCAGCGCGATGAGCAGATGCTCGGTGCTCACAAACTGATCGCCAAGCTGATCGGCACGGTTTTCGGCATCGGCTAGCACGCGCGCCAGGGCACCCGAAAGTGTTGGTTGGGTGACCGATGAGCCAGAAGAGGCAGGCAGCCGCTTGACCGCGGCCTGGGCCTCGGCGTCGATCGCCCCGGCATCAGCACCAGCCGCCTTGAGCAACGGCGCCACAGAGTTCTCGGGCACCATGAGCATGGCGTGCAGCAGGTGCACGGCCTCGGCAGTGGGATTTCCGTTGGTGGGAGGGAGCCTGATTGCGGCTGTGACCGCATCACGGCTCATCGTTGTCAGCTTGTCGGTATCCATGCATTCCTCCCCACGGTCACCGCATGCCCGTCGGGCAGGCGGACCATTCGTCCAATAGTTGAGTGAAGCTGACTAAACTTTAGCTCGGGCATATTTATTCCGGCTGACTGGCCCCGGCACACCCCACTTGGACGCCGAACTGCCGCGCCCGGAGAAACCAGGGGGGGCGGGCGGGCCGGCGTGAGGCCGAACTTGAGGCCGTTTTCGGCGGCGCGGGCGACGAGCACGGCCCGGTTGGCGATGGCTTCGCTCTGGGGCGAGGCCCAGGCGCCGATGCGGTGGGCCAGCGGGC
>CAXYYR010000141.1:0-4363 GCA_964293265.1 uncultured Propionibacterium sp. | reverse complement strand
CACTGCCGGATCGGGCACTGCCGGATCGGGCATTGCATGCATCGAGGGCGCTGTTGTTGGCAGCAATCCACCACCATCCACAGTCCATGGGGCCGGGCGTGCAGCTTGCCCGGCAAGCGCGTTCATGGCCGTATTGGCCTGGCGTGCCGAGTCCGAGCTCCGCCGCCTGCGGCGCCCCATCGGCCGGCCATTGAGCTGACAATGACGCCGCCACATGAGCGTGCCCACCACTGCAGCCGCCGAACCCACACCCATCGGACCCACCAGCGAGAGCATGTGGTTGCGCACATCATCTGGCTCGGCAAGAGGCACCTGGGCCTGTGTCTCAGGGGTGGACGCTCCCTGGAGCGGGGCCTGCACCGTTGCCTCCCCCGGAACAGCTGACGCAGAATCCGCTGATGCCGGTTGCCCTGGAACTGATTGCTCTGATGCCGGTTGCCCTGGTGCTTGTTGCCCTGGGGCCGATTGCGCTGGCACCACGCCAAGACCTGGATTGCCACCTTCAGATGCCGGAACCTCAGCCGGAGCTTCAGTGGGTGGTGCCGGGGTCCCCACGGAGGATGCGTCACCACCCGGCACCTGAACGCCCGGCACCTGAACGCCCTGGGCCCCGGCTCCTGATCCCGGCACCGCGTCAACCGGCGCAGCAGGTCCGGGCACCGCAGCCTCATCGGGCAAGTTCAGCTGATCACCGGGATGGATGACATGGGGGTCGGGCACATTTTCAGCATTTGCCTCGGCCAGCTGCGGCCATCGGTTGCCATCACCAAGGTGTTCCTGGGCCAGGCCCCACATGGTGTCGCCCTCGGTCACGGTGACCGTGCCGGAGCCCAGCTGTTCACCCAGGGCCTGTGATGGGGCGTCATCCAGCCCGTCCGCGAGCGCGGGAATCTCGATCATGGTGCCCACCGGAAGTGCGTCCGTGGCATTGAGTCCCAAGGTGGCATTGGCCTCAACGATCACGCGCCAGGCATCCCCCTGACCGTAATAGTGCTCGGCAAGGCTCCACAGATCCTCACCCGCAGCAATGGTGTGCCAGCCCGATTCACGCTCACCGTGGGTGGCCACCTGCGCGTGGGTAGCCGTGTCCCTTTGTCCAGGGTCTCCCGGCGGCACCAATCCACCGGGGGTTCTGGGGCCACCCGAATCTCCCGCGCCACCCGGCTGCGGCAGTCCACCAGACCGCGCCAGTCCACCAAATTGGTCAGTGCCACCAACGATCTGGCGATGTTGATCACCCTCCACGTCAGGCGCGATGGTGAATCCGGGACCGTTGGCACCCGTCGCCGTCTGAATACGCACCACACCCGGCGTAGCGCAGTCGACACCGGGACCCGTGGGCGCTGTTGCCACCAGTCCTGCAATTGACGCCACGAGCACGGCAGCTGCAGGTCCGAACACCCGATTGCCGGGAAGACGCACGCGGATGCGTCCATGGCTCAGGGCAGCAAGCACTTCGCAGACCACCGAGCCGGTGAGCATGAGCCAGGCCAGCCAACCCACCACACTGAGCGCCAGCAACACCAGCGACCCGTCGTCGGGCACGCTGAAGATCGATGGCCACCGGATGGTGGTTGCCAGATCTAGTCGCCCCCAACGCAGCAGGGCAATCGCACCACCGGGAACTAGGGCCAGCAGCACCAGAAGCGAGCCAACACTCGCTGCTATCCGTTTCATGGCTTCCGCTCCCTGTAGCTGTCGATGCGCGAACTTCCGTGTCCGTCGGCCGACAGCGGACTTTGTGCCAGCACCAGATCTCTGAAGCCCACCTCACAGTGCACGTCCACCCTCACCTCGCCGGTTGCACCGGCCGGGGCCGTGAAGGCCGAGACATCAACCTGCACCTGTGGCGCAACGCAATGACTCGCAACGGTCGCCAACTCGGCGGCCACGGCAGCTCTTGCCGCCGCATCAGCCGAGGGGGCATCACTGGCCAGGCTGGCGGCTCTTGCTCCTGCCCCGGCGGCATCGTCGGCCTGCGCACGCACCGACCAGATGCGCCAGCCCGCCGTCATGAGGGCAATCACCAGCACCACCGCCGGCACGATGAGCACCAGTTCAACGGTGACGGCGCCGCGCTCGTCTGCAGATGGTCGAGTCATGGCTCCTCCTAACGTTCCTTGGCCCGGGTGGCGCTCACTGTGACCTGACCGAAACCGAAGTCCAGCGGCAACGGAATATCGGCGGTCACTGTGACGGTGACATCAGCCTCCGTCGTAATGCAGTATGTGTGCACCGACTCCAATTCGTCGGTCATCTGCTCAACTGTTGATTCCGCCGAACTGCTCGGTGCGCCGACCAGGGCCTGGGTTTCGGCTGCCGTGAGCGCTGCTTGCTGCACGATGCTGCGGCCATGGAGCCAGACGCCGGTCTCAATGAGACCCAGCAGCAACAGCATGATCATGGGAGCCAGCACGGCCCACTGCAGCGATTCGCTCATACCGCGCTCGCCGCCCTGCTTGTGCGCAACGCCCTTCGGGAGTCCGCGCCCACCTGCAGCAACGCCGCTCCCATTGGTGGGTGCAACCACCTGGCTGCCACCAACGCCCCTATTGGGGCATGTGCGATTCGACATATCCCCGCACCGCAGCAATCACGATTCCGGCAACGATCACCGCACCCGCCAGCAGCACCGCATTCTCGGTGGACTGGGAGAGCCCCCGCTCATCACGCCGGGGAAGCGGGGCCAGCAGAAACCCGACCGCCACTGCCATGAACCGGGTGATGCCGCCACGCGCACCGGCTGTGCTGCGCGCTGGATCATCCGTCACCGTTGACGGGCTCGGCTCGCTCCGCGGCTCGGCACCAATATGGACCCACTGGGGTTGCAACATGATCGACTCCTTCATCGGTTTCTCCGGCTGCCGCCGGAAGGGGCTTTCTCCTGCCGGCTGCCGCCGGATGAGCTTGGTTGATTCCGGATGCCACCGGAGGGCATCAAGGGGGCGCTTCATGCCACACCCGCCAGGCGCATGAGGGGCGGGGCGATGAACGCCAGGCCGAAGATCATCACCGGCAGCGCCATCCACAGGGTCATGCGCTCGCTGACTTCCTGGGCTGCCATCCGCGCAGCGCTCAAGTGGGCATCACGCAGCTCGTCAACGCGCGCGGCGAGCGCTTCGGTGAGCGAAGCACCCTGCTCGTCGAGCTGCATGATGTCCGCCAGATCTGCCAACGGGGCAAGCCGCAGCTCCTGGGCCAGCCCGCGCAGTCCATCCCAGGGCGGTCGCTGCTCCAACGCGGTTCGCGCCAGCACGCCACGCACCTGGCGGAACACGGCAACATCCGACACCGACGCCGCCGAAACGAGAGCCTGGGTGGCCGAGCGGTTGGCCATGCGCTCCAACATCACCAGATCGAACAGGGTGAGCAGGGCCTCGTCGGCATCGAAGCTGGTGCGTCGGGCGCCGCTGCGCAGGGCAATGTCCGGCCAGAACCAGCCCAGGATTCCCAGCCCGAGAGCGGCCGCCACTGTCGGGGCGCGCAGGGGTGAGCCGAGGGCCACGCTCACGGCTGCCATCACGGCAGGCAGCGCCAGCCCCGCCAGGCAGAGCACCAGTTTTTCGGCCATGAAGTCGCCGATGGAGCGATCGGTGAGCGCCAGCTTGCGGCGTGCGGCGGCGCCCAGTGGCAGTCTCAGACGCGAATAGGCCAGCGCACCGAGGCGTTCCAGACGGCTGTCGGCATTGCTCACAAGCCCTTCGACGGATTCGGGGCCACTGTTCGCGGCGCCATCCAGGGCAGCGAAGGCATCCCCGATGGGCAGCGGCCCACGACGAATCCCCATCATGACCAGAGCCAGTCCGAGAGCAGCCATGCCACCGCAGAGAACAATGAGAATCGCCGGATCATTCATGGCTCACCTCGCGCGCGACAAGGGCGCCGGAGGAGGCAGACCGAGAGTCGGCGGCAGGCTCAGAATCCGATGGCTCAGACATACGCTCAGACACATGCGTCTGCAGAATGCGTGCTGGCGGCGTGGCGCGGGCCATGCGTTGCAGCATCATCAATGATCCGAGATAGCAGGCAAGCAGCAGACCACCGATGAGCCCGCCGCTGGTGCTGAGATAGGGCGAGACATAGTCGGGGTTGAACACGGTGACGCCCACCAACACCACCACGGTGATCACGGTGACCTGACGCACGACAATGCGCGGCTTGGCGCGCTCGGCCTCGATCTCGCGCAGTGCTTGCAGACGACGTTTCGAGTGCTGGCCCAGCGCTCTGAGGGCATCACTGGTGCCTGTTCCACCACGCCTGGTGGAGACAATGAGGGCCGCAAGAATGGCGTCAGCATCGGGGCTTGCAAGCTCATCAGCCATTGCCCGCAGGCTTGCCTGCGTGGTCCAACGGGCAACGGGAG
>CAXYYR010000140.1:0-4379 GCA_964293265.1 uncultured Propionibacterium sp. | reverse complement strand
TCTTTGTGCGTCCCTATCGGAATGGACAGGGGGATCTGGTGCTTGACGTGGTTGATGAGGGCGAAGGTCTGCCTGCCGGCTTCCAGATGGGCAATACGAACAGCCTTGGCACATCAATCGTCACCACCCTGATCTCGGACCTGGGCGGTGAATTCACTCTCTTCGACAACACTGATGGCCCCGGTGCCACATCACGGGTGGTCATTCCTGCTGCTGCGCTGAGCGTCTGAGCTGACTCCGGAGGCTCACGACCAGGAGCCGGGACATGGAAATCGCACCGGCCTTGCGACCGGTGCGATTGTGTTGATTGATTCGGGTGCAGCGCGGATGTGTCAGGCGCTGCGGCGGGAACGAGCAGCCCGGCGCTTCATGGCGCGACGCTCGTCCTCGGACATGCCACCCCAGACGCCGTGATCCTGCCCGGCTTCCAGCGCCCAGGCAAGGCATTCCTCACGGACCTCGCAGCGCTCACAGACCTTCTTGGCCTCTACGATCTGCGCCAATGCTGGCCCGGTGTTCCCAATCGGGAAGAACAGTTCCGGGTCCTCATTGATACAGGCAGCCTTGTGGCGCCAGTCCATCTGGGTGCAACTCCTTCATCGGTGCTCCCCGACGGCTTGCCGTTGAGAAACAAATGTCCAAAATAACCCTGCCTGACTACTGTGCCATGTCCCCGCACTTTCCAACAGGGTGTGACCCCGGCAAGAATCCCATTGTTCAATCAGAAGAGTGGGAGAAATTGCACCCGACGGGTCCTAGTCCAGAGCGAAGGCCTGCTCTGCCAACGCCTTCTGTTGCGCCACATGCACGGTGTGCGAACCCACGGAGGGCGCTGCAGAAGCTGGTCTGCACACCCCACGCATGTGGAAGCTGCGGTTCAGGGCTGTTGACAGTGCCGTGGTGAGATGCCGGTCCAGGAATTCCCAGGCGCCCTGGTTCTCGGGCTCCTCCTGCACATAGCGGAAGTCGGTGACCTGGGGATAGGCGGCCAGAAGCTCTGCCAATTCGCTGGTGGGCAGTGGGAAGAGGCGTTCCAGAGACACGATCGCCACCTGGCCGTCCAGGCCCAACTCACTGCGTTTTGCCACCAGTTCCCAACGGATCTTGCCGGCGCACAGCAGCACCTGACGCACCGTACTCGGATCGGTGATCGTGGGATCAGGCAGCACAGGCTGCCAGGTCTGTTCCAGTAGATCGGACAGGGGGCTTGCTGCTGCCTTGTTGCGCAACATCGATTTCGGAGTGGCAACAATCAGGGGGCGGTGCCAGTTCACATAGGCGTGCTGGCGCAGCAGGTGGAAATAGCTTGCCGCAGTGCTGGGCATGGTCACGGCGATGTTGCCATCGTCGGCCATCTGCAGCCAGCGCTCGATACGACATGAGGAGTGGTCAGGGCCGGCACCCTCCTGGCCATGCGGCAACAACAGCACCACACCGGAGCGTTGATGCCATTTCACATGGCCGGATGAGATGAATTCGTCGGCAATCGTCTGGGCCCCATTGGCGAAGTCGCCGTATTGGGCTTCCCACAACACCAGAGCATCGGGGGCGGCGGTGGAATAGCCGTATTCGAATCCCATACCCGCATATTCACTCAGATTGGAGTCGTACAGGTCGAAGGGCGCCTGGTCATCGGAAAGGTGTTTCAGCGGCACCCATGCCTCATTCGTGACGCGATCGACGACTGCCCCGAAACGCTGGCTGAAGGTGCCGCGGCGGCTGTCCTGCCCCACCAATCGCACATGCCGACGGTCCTGCAGCAGAGTGCCGAAGGCCAATAATTCAGCGGTGGCCCAATCGACCGGACCCTGGTGAATGGCCTGGGCCCGTCGGATGAGCTGTGGCGCCACCTTCGGATGGGGAGTGAAGCCTTCCGGCAGATGTTCGTAGACCGCCGCAACCCGCTCGAACTGGGCTGCGGTGGGCCGTGGTGCAGCGCTGACCTCACTGAGTTTCGTCGGATACTGGGGGGCCAGATGATAGGCCACTTGGTTGTCCACCTGATCGCGGGTGAGATCAGGATTGCGGACCATGGAGAAGACTTCCTCCAGCCGGCCCCGGAAACGATTGACCGCCTGCTCGGCGTCGTCCAGCGAGATGTCGCCGCGGCCGATGAGGGCATCGGTGTAGATCTTGCGCACGGAGCCCTTGCGGGCCACCAGGTCGTACATCTGGGGTTGGGTGAAACTTGGATCGTCGCCCTCATTGTGTCCACGCAGTCGATAGCAGACCATGTCGATCACGACGTCCTTGTGGAAGCGTGCGCGGAATGCGAAGGCAAGTTCGGCTGCCCGGGTGCAGGCATCGGGATCATCGCCATTGACGTGGATCACCGGTGCTCCGAGGGCCTTGGCCACATCAGTGCAGTACTTCGAGGAGCGCCCATCGCTCGGCGAGGTGGTGAAACCGAGCTGGTTGTTCACCACCACATGGATCGTGCCGCCCACCCGGTAGGGGCGCAGCTGGCTCATCTGCAGCACCTCGTACACAATGCCCTGGGCAGAGAATGACGCATCACCGTGCACCAGAATCGGCAGCACCGGGTAATCAGCAGGCCGGGGCTGGCGGTCGCGCTTGGCCCGGGCAATCCCCTCCAATACGGGGTTCACGGCCTCCAAGTGGCTCGGATTTGCCGCCATCGAGACCTTGATCGAGGCGCCGGCCAGTGAGGTGAATTGTCCGCTCGACCCGAGGTGGTATTTCACATCACCCGTGATCTCGTCATCGGCAGGAACGCGATTGTCGAATTCCCTGAACACCTGGCTGTAGAGCTTTCCCACCACATTGGTGAGCACATTGAGCCTGCCGCGATGGGGCATTCCGATACTCACCTCGGCCATGCCGCCATCAGCTGCTCCGGAACACAATGCCGACAGAATGACAATGGCCGATTCGGCCCCCTCCATGCTGAAGCGGGTCTGACCGACATATTTCGTCTGCAGGAAGGTTTCGAAGATCTCGGCCTCGCTGAGCCTGTCCAGAATGGCCAGGTGCTCCTGACGCGGACGGGGTGTGCGGGGACGCTCGAAGCGTTCCTGGACCCACTCGCGCTGCTCGGGATCATCAATGTGCATGTATTCGATGGCCAGGGTGTAGCAATACGACTCGCGCAGAATATTGAGCATCTGGCGCAGGACTAGGTGGCGTTGTTCCTCGCCACCGAATCGTCCCACCGGGAACTCACGGTCAAGATCCCAGATGGACAGACCATGGTTTCCCAGATCGAGATCGGGATGGCTGCGCATCCGATATTCCACAGGGTCGAGGTCAGCAAGCAGATGTCCCTCGGAGCGATAGGCCTGGATCAACTCCGTGACCCGGGCATTCTTCGAGACTTCGGATTGGGCATTCGGAGCAAAATCCTTGTTCCAGTGCAGTGGGGGATAGGGAATGCGCAGGGCCTCGAAGATGTGCTCGAAGAAGCTGTCCTCACCCAGCAGCAGTTGGTGGATCCGGCGCAGGAATTCGCCTGACACCGCTCCTTGGATCACCCGATGGTCGTAGGTGGAGGTGAGTGTGCAGACCTTCGAAATTGCGGCGTCATTGGTGCGCTGGGTGCTCGTGCCCTGGAAGGCCGCCGGGTAGTCGATGCTGCCGACTCCCATGATCATGGATTGGCCTGACATGAGTCGGGGCACCGACATGTTCGTGCCTATGCCACCGGGATTCGTGATTGACACCGTGGTGCCTGAATAGTCGTCGAGGGTCAGTTTGCCGTCCCGGGTGCGCTTCACAAGCTCTTCGTATGCCGCCCAGAACTGTGCGAAGTCCAGGCTGCCGGCGTCCTTGATGTTGGGCACCAGCAGCTGTCGGGCACCATTCTTTGCGGTGGTGTCGATGGCGATCCCCAGGTTGATGGCTGGGTTCTCAACCAGCGTGGGTTTGCCGTCGGCCATGTCGAATGTGTGGTTCATGTCGGGAACGTCACGGATCGCCTGCACCATGGCGAAGGCGACGATGTGGGTGAAACTCACCTTGCCGCCCCGGGTGCGTGACATGAAGCTGTTGATCACTGCCCGATTGTCGATGACCAATTTCATCGGCACCTGACGCACCGATGTGGCTGTGGGAACCGACAGCGATTCATTCATGTTGACCGCTGTGGTCTTGGCGATTCCTCGCAGGGGGGTGTGGGTGGATTCAACCTTGGTGGTTTTGCCCGGCCTCACTGCTGGATTCGGGACGTCAGCCGAAAGGCCACCGCCCATGCCGGGCTGTTCCGGAGCATTGCGGCGCACTTCGCGTGGTTCCACAATTGGCACTGGGGCTTGGACCCGGCTTGACGGGGGCAGGGTCGATTCGCCCGGGCCCGGAGCGCTTGTGCCCTCGGCATGGAAGTATTTCTGCCAGCTGTCATCCACTGATGTGGGATCAGCCAG
>CAXYYR010000139.1:0-4490 GCA_964293265.1 uncultured Propionibacterium sp. | reverse complement strand
CCGCAGCGCGGGCTTCAAGCTCGGTGTACACAACATCGTCCATGGGGGGATTACCTTTCGGGGGGTGAAACAGGGGGGGGCACATTCGGGGCCAGATTTCGAGCCCGTTGTGCATGTGTCCGAGCTAGCATAACCCTCGAATGTGGGTGCTCACACACCCTGTGCAGGGGTCGCCGTCGATCAGGAAAATCCGCTTTGCGACACTGGAACACAACAGCCCGGTGATGACGCTGACGCGCCGGGACCGAATTGGAATGAGGAGGTTGTCATGGAACACAAAGTGAGCTTGGTCGGGGAGTACCTGCTTTTGGTGCTCGACGACCGCAAGGGTGCATTCCGTCAGGACATGACCACAATCGACTACACCATTGCCGCCGCTGAATTGGTGCATCTGGTGTCAATCGGTGCGCTGGCATTTGCCGACGACGACACCGAGCGTGGACGCCGCCCCAGTGGTCTTTCGGGGCGCATCTTTGTGGCGGGCGACACTGTGCCGGACGATCCGCTGGAGGCCCGCCTGGCCGAGGTTGCCGCCGGGCACAGCTATCAGGAGGCCGTCACCTCGTTCAGCAATGTGGCGATCGGTGACGATGAGCCGCGTTCACTGCGCAAGGTTGAGCTCGAAAAGCTTGTTGACGCCGGTGTTGTTGCTTCGAAGCACACCCGCTTCCTGGGCATCATTCCGCGCACCCGTCATCCCGAGATCGACCCGAGCGTTGAGGTGGAACTGCGCGAGCGTCTCACCGAGGTGCTCAAGGGCAATGAGACCCCTGACGACCGCAGCCGCGCGCTCATCGCGTTGCTCTATGCCGGCCGCGGCATCACCAAGGTGTTCCCCGATCTGGACCGCAAACGCGTCCAGCGCCGGGCCGAGGAGATTGCCGGGCAGGCATGGGAAGACGACGGCTTGGCCGAGGCACTGGCGCAGTACGCCAGCTACATGGCCACCCTGTCGGCGGCATCATTCGCTCGTTGAAGTGCGGTGCGGGCAGGGCTGTGAGCCCTGGGCCCGGGCGACACCGCCCGGGCCAACTGGATCCCGGGCGGTCACGGTGATGCTGGTGGCTGGGTAGCCACAGTGATGCTGGCGCCTCTAGGCGGTCACGGTGATGATTGCCTCGCCCTCGCGCACTTGTCCGCTGGTGGCCTGCTCGATGGATGTGAACTTCTTCGGGTTGGTCACCAACACGGGCGTGATCATCGAATAGCCGGCCGCCTCGATGGTGGCGCGGTTGAAGGTGACGAGGGGATCGCCTGCCTTCACGCGGTCGCCGCGTGCAATGTGCACGGTGAAGCCCTTGCCTGCCAGGTTCACGGTGTCGATGCCCACATGGATGAGTAGTTCGATGCCGGAATCCAGCTTGATGCCCACGGCATGGCCGGTGTCCTGGGCAACGATGATCTTGCCCGCTCCGGGCGAGGTGATCGTGTTCCCCGTGGGGTCGATACCGACGCCGCGGCCCACGATGCCCTTGGCAAACACTGCATCGGGCACCTCGGACAGAGGAATCACCGTGCCTGCCACGGGCGCGGCAATCTGTGTGACGGCGCCTGGCTTCAACGCCGTGCCCGAAGGCAGCGCGCGCGAACCAGCAGGTGGAGTCGCCGTTGCTGACTGAGCTGAGCCTGACTGTGATGGGTCCGACTTCTCGGTGACACTGGCAGCGCCGGTCACTGTTGCGGGTGCCCCGGCCGCAGCCGTCGTGCCGGATACCGGGCCATCCCCACCCGCGGATGCCGCAGCGAGCTTGGCGGGTTTCCCTGTCACGGTGATCACGGGATCGCCCACGCCCAGTGCTGCACCGCCCGCCAGCCCCTCGGTCTGCGCCACGGAGGCGAACTTGCGCGGATTGGTCACCAGCACCGGTGTGATCATCGAATATCCGGCCGCCTCGATCACGGCGCGGTCAAATGTCACCAGCGGATCGCCGGCCTTCACCAGATCGCCTCGGGCCACCTTCACATCGAAGCCCTTTCCGGCCAGGTTCACGGTGTCGATGCCCACATGGATGAGCAGTTCGATGCCGGAATCAAGCTTGATGCCGAAGGCATGCCCGGTGTCCTGGGCAACAATGATCTTGCCGTCGGCAGGGGCCACAACAACGTTCTGGTCAGCGGAATTGCCGCTGGGATCGATGCCCACCCCGAGGCCGACCGTGCCCTTGGCAAACACCGGATCGGGCACCTCGCCCAGAGGCACGAGCCTTCCGGCAAGGGGCGCGCCCACCGAGGTGATCGCATCGGGCAGCATTGCCGTCCTGGTGCTTGCTGGTGCCGTGATCACGGCAGTGCCCACGCCTGCCGACGCACCGGTGATCGGCTGGTCAGTGCTCGTCGGGCCGGTGTTCGTGGCGTGTGCAGCCGTCCCGGCCTTGAGCGCTGTCTCGGCCTGCTCATCGGCGTCATTCTCCGCCCGGATCCGTGCCGCCTCGGCACGCTGCTCGGGGGTGCGGTAGTCGAGCGTCACCACAAGAATCATGGATGTGAGGAAGGCCACCCCCACCGAAATGGCATAGAGCGGAATATTGCTGAACGCCGGGATGGTGAGCAACGACGTGAACACGAATGCATTGGTGGTGACCCCGCCGCCAATACCCTGCACCAGACCGCCCAGGAAGCAGCCGACAAGGATGCGCGGATACACCCGCTTGAAGCGCAAATGGATGCCATAGAGGCTCGGCTCGGAAATGCCTCCCAGAAGTCCGGCAACAAGAGCGCCCGTGGCGGTCTGACGCATCGTCACATCACGATCGCGCAGCGACAGGATGAGCACACCGGCAGTGGCGCCGAAGCAGGCGAAATTCCAGGCACCCATCGGGCCCTGGATGAAGTCGAAGCCAAGATTCTGGATGTTCAGCAGCATTACGGCGTTGAGCGGCCAGTGCAGACCCAGCGGCACCATGAACGGATAGAGCATGGGAATGAGAATCGCGAAGATGAACGGCGAGAAATCGTTCACAGCGCCCAGGAAATTGGCCACGCCAGCGCCTGCGAACACACCGATGGGGCCGATCAAGAAGGCAGTCAACGGAATCATCACGAGCATGGATAGGAAGGGCACGAAGATCAGCTGCACATTGGGCGAAATGATGCGCTTAAGCCCCTTGTAGAGCGGCCCCAGCACTGCGGCCATGAGCAGCGGTGGGAACACCTGTGAGCCGTAATCAAAGATCGTCAGCGGCAGGTGCCCGCCGAACAGCCAGACAACATCGATCTGCGAGCCGGCAACGTTGTAGACCTGCGTGAACGAATCAAGTTTGGTGAACCCGGGCAGCATCACCACAGCCATCACGGCGAAACCGACCCACGGATCAGCGCCCAATTTCTTGCTTGCGTTGTAGGCAACCATCAACGGCAGGAAATAGAACACGCATCGCCAGGCGAGATTGAGGAACTGCCAGGTGGGGGCCAATTCGGTGCGCGGATCAGCCCAGTTGCCGATCACACCCAGCGTGCCCATCAACGCCATGAAGGTGATGATCAACGAGGCACCCAACAGCGCGCCAAGGATTGGACGGAAGGAATCGCCCAGATAGTCGAAGAAACCATCAAGCCAGCTGAATCGGCCACGCGGCCCCTTGCTGGCTTCCGCAGCCTTCACATCGGCATTGCTTGCAGCCCGCCCGGCAGCGCCCGCTCCGGCCTCGCCCGAGCCCACGTCCTTCATCTGGGGCAGCGCCATGATGTCGTTGTAGACGCCCTCAACAGCGCCGCCGATCACCACCTGATAGCGGTTTCCGGCCTGCGACACCGCGCCCATCACGCCGGGAATCGCCTCCACCCGTGCGCCATCGATGCCCGAGTTGTCGCGCAACTGGAACCGCAATCGGGTGGCGCAATGGGTGAGGGTGACGATGTTGTTCGGCCCGCCGATGGCGTCAAGAATCTCGGCTGGGGCATTCACATCTTGTGCCATGGTGCGTCCTTCATGCTGGTGGTCGGCCGTGCGACGGCGCTGGGGTGGACCGAATGCGTCGGCCACGCTACGCGAAAGCGCTCAAAAGTGGCAGCGAATCGTGGCCCCTTCATCGTAAGTTGGCTGGCGGCAGAATGCAGCGTTTTGGGCCACGAAGTGTGCACCCGATTGCAAGTTCGGGCTACACACAGTGCCCTATCGGCACCCCGACGCTGCAAAGCCGCCTTGCGCGCGGCACAGTAGAGCCATGACCAAGCATGTGGCCACCCTCACTTTTCTGGGCGCAGCCGGCACGGTGACCGGTTCGAAGTTCCTGCTCGATCTCGATGCCCGCCGCATCATGGTTGACGCCGGCATGTTCCAGGGTGACAAGCAATGGCGCGCCCGCAACTGGGACGAGTTCCCGGTTGACCCGGCGTCCATCACCGATCTGCTGCTCACCCATGCCCATATGGACCACAGCGGCTACATTCCCGCGCTGGTGAAGGCAGGATTCCGTGGCCGCATCCATTGCACCCCGGGCACCCGACAGTTGGCCGTGATCGTGCTGCGTGATTCGGCAAATCTGCAGGGG
>CAXYYR010000138.1:0-4491 GCA_964293265.1 uncultured Propionibacterium sp. | reverse complement strand
CACCCACAACTACCATGTGTACGCGGGCGGGATAGCAGTACTCGTCCACAACAACGGAGGGTGTGGTTCTGATCTACCAGCCGATTACGCGAACACATTCCGTGACTCAAAATATACAACTCGCCAGCTCGAGGACGATACGCTCTATTACCGCGCAGGAACTCGAAAAAGACCCTTGGGGGAATATTTTAGTTCAACACCACCCCAATCAATTGAGCAGACGCGAATCGATAAGGCCATCCCGCCAGTCTGGCCATCTGGAACCCCCGTGCCATTAGAAGTGGGCTATGCTGTAAATATTCCCGCTGGCACAACTATTCATGAAGGAATAGTTGCCCCACAAGGTGCATATCCAGGCGGCACCGATCAGACCGTAATTCGGAAACCATGGGAGATACCAGGAGTGGAGGTCGTTGATTCATGGCCATTGAAGTAGAAGTGAGACAGTTGCAGACTGCAATTGATGAGGCAGCCGAGCTCCTAGCGCCATCTGATCCCTTCTGGTCCTCGACGCTTTCTAATGGATCGAAACAGTTGGAGTGCGCTCAATCCCTCCCTGAATATTCCAAATGTGTGCAAGGAGTCTTATCGTGGTTCCACGGGATGGGTAGTTTTTCGGAGCTTTATATTCCAGATCCGTTGGATCCGGTTCACGCAGCTCCGGAACAGCATCAGTTTGATTATTTAAAGAATCGAATATATAACTTAGCATCACGAATCATAAAGATTAATAAACTGTCATAACTCACATTCCTTCGATTTAGTTACTGGAAATACTTCGCCTTAATGGCCAGATATAAGGCACTTGCCACTGCGGCTCGGTCTAAGACCCGGTCATGGTGATGCAGCTAGATCCGCCCTGGTCTCCATGGCCTATCTAGGAAAGAGAGTTCCCGACCTGCGTGCTCATGCATAAAGTTGAAGACCGAGTGGAAAAGCCCGCACAATGGTCACCCCATATGTGGCTGTTTCAGCCACGAGATCCCAGGGTGATGTCCCGGGACACGATACGGCTCGACGAACTGGAATACGCCGATGTGGTGGGCCTCTACCCAACCGCCGACATCGCATACCTCGCCCGTGACCGGTTCACGGAACAGTGGCCCCTGACTTCTCCACCAACTAGACCATGCTGAACCATGAGAACGAGCCACCACGATGACATGGACTCAAGACGACCTGGTCGAAGAAAACAACGTATGGCTTATTTCTCGATCCATGAACAGCCCTGACTTCGATGATGAAGCAGTTCTCACCAGATTCCCCGGAGAACAAGGGAAACAGCTTCTCAACCAACTGACGGCTCTGTGGAACGATTTCAAGGAACCGCTTTATACTTTTAATGAGGAACCAATCCCAACTTCTGGGAAGATGAGTGATGCGACCACATACTGGGCGCACGCCAGTGAGGCTGCAATGGAACGTTTTTCTTCTCGACATCCAGAAGTAGCACAGCCGATATTAGAAAAGTTCAGATTGCTGTTCGAATGGTTCATGATGTTCGGATGAACACCGATGATGATACCGGCCACGCTGGCTACCCTGCCGAATTGATCGAGGCACTTCGACTGTGGACCCACTCTGACTCTGGTGCTTCTAAGCACGGCAGCTTCCGGGACGATGCTGCGGTTCTTGCGTCTTGTGACCCCAGCCAAGTCGACACCCAGCTCGTACACATTCATTAACTATGGAAGGACATCGAAGGCCCCACGATTGTCAGCCCATTGGACGGCATGAACTCCGTTACCCAGGCATAAGTTCACACTGTTACGCCGCACCCTCATCCTCCACCCGCCATCAGAAGATGGAGCGATGTACCAGAGCCGGGACCAGCGACGTAAGCTCCCCCGCGACCTAGATCGATGCACCATGGCTGGGTCTGTCACCGACGCCCGCAACCCCCACCACGCTTGCCCCAACTCCAGATTCAGAAAGCGATTTGGCGAGGTCCTTTCCACTGGACTCAACCTTCGAGATCACATCCGTCAAGGGAGAGCTATCCGCACCCTGATAGGTGCCCTCACCCAAGAGATTCTTCATCGCGCCCTTCTGGGCACCGTGAGTGAAGCCTTCTCCCAGGCCATCAACGAAGCCATCCGCAACTTCATTCGCAAACCCCATTGGCCCCTTGTTCTTCGCGTCACTCATCAGGTAGTCAGCGCCTCGTTCGATGGGCTCAGTAACAGACCCACTCGCTGCCCCCTTGAAGGAGCCCAGAATCACTTCTTTGCCGAATGTGTTGAAGCCTGATGCATCAATAAGCGGCTTCACCGCATTCGAGACGCCCTTCGAGGCAAGACCACCCACCAGACTGGTAGCCGCGCCCACCGCAGCATCCACGGCAACCTGGCCCCACTGGACCTCACCATTCTCAAATTTCTGCTCAGCAATGGAGGTGCCACCCGAGATGAGCGCGGCAGAGATCATCCCGGCCCCGATCGGCCCACCAACACCAGTGGCCATGACAACAAGACCAGCCGCAACCACCACACCAGCAACGACATATTCCCAGTTGTCGTTCCACCAGCCCTCGAGGCCGCCATTCTGGTCGCGCCACTTGTCCATCTCGGCGTCGGTCAGCGGATGCAGGCCCCGAGGGTCGGACAGGTTGAGCGGATCATTGCCGGCCCAGCTGTATGGATTGGCCGCCCACGTGGTGGCCAACAGCGGCGGCAACGGATCAACCGACAGGAAACCACGGGTGCTCGGATCGTAAACACGCGCCCCGGTGAGCTCGAAACCGTCAAGACTCAAGCTGCCATCGGAATCGAGCTGAATCCCGGCGGGCAGCCCAGAATCCACGCCGGCAGTGCTCCACGGATCACTCGCATCAAGATCATGCTGGGCGCGCACCGTAGACGCCCACGTGGGCTCCTGACCACTCGCCGCAGCGCCCACACCGGCGCCGAAATTGGCCAGCGCCATGAGACCGACCATCACCGGTGAACCATCACCGGCACTGTCGGGCACCACCGCGGTGTCATTGATACCCACCAACTGGCCGAGCCCATCACGGGTGAGCGTGCGCGTGCTCAGCCGCGGACCTCGATCACCCCCGGACCCATCACCCTGTGCATCATCACCATGGGAGCCATCGCCATGCGAGGCAGTGGTGATGCTCGCCAGGAAACCCTCAGGCGACCACGCAAACTGCTGCTCCACCTGCCCGGCCCGCTGCCGCACACGCCGTCCGGCAGCGTCATATTCAAAGCTCAGCTCGGCGCCATCGGGTCGCGTGCTGCCCAGCAGCTGTCCCGCGGCGTCATAGCGATAGGTGGTGGTCGCGCCGTCAACGCTCTCGCTGACCAAACGGCCCCCGGCATCCCATTCCCAGACCCTTGTCACGCCGTCGTCACACACCGAGCCGATCAGCTGACCGGCGTCGTCATGGCTGAACCGGGTGCGCACACCATCAACCACCTGCGCAGCAACCCGCCCCTGCTCATCACGTTCAATCTCGGTGGTGCGGATGATGCCGTCGCGCTCACTGCTGTGCGACACCACATGGCCGTTGTGCCAGCGCCAACTGGCATTCAGCCCCGGCGCATCCACCGCAACCAGATGGCCCTGGGCGTCGTGGCTCAACCGCGCCCGCCCCAGCCCGGGCTGATCTATCCATGCCAGCTTGCCGTCGTCGTCATAGCCGTAGGAGGTCTTGACCCCATTGGGACGCATGAGCCCGGTGCGCCGACCGGCAAGGTCGTAGCTCCAAGTGGTGGTGCGTCCATCACGGTCATGGGAGACGAGCTGGCCCATCGGGCCAAAAGTCAGTGTGTCGGTATGCGGGCCACGCTTGATCACGCCCACGCGGGCGGCCACATCGCGGCTGATGCTCGACAGCAGCTTGCCGCCCACCGCCGTGCCCGAGGCATAGCCGGTGGCATCGTAGGTGAACTGATATTCAGCGCCGTCATGCTCCACGCGAGCCAACTGACGCCCAGCAGCGTCATAGCTGTAATGCGTCACTCGGCCGTCAGGATCGGTTGAGCTCAGCAGTCTTCCCAGCTGGTCGTATTCCCGATGGGAAACCCCACCGAGCGGATCAGTGATGCTTGTGACATGGGCCAATTCATCGTGCCCATAGAGTGTCTCGCCACCCAGCGGATTGATGGCCTTCACCAGCTGGCCCGCCTGGTCGTGGACAAACCGACGATGGCCATGCCAGGCATCGCGGATCGAGGCAATACGCCCCGCCTTGTCATAGCCGAAGCGCGTCAGCCCACGCCCCGGCTCGGTGCGCTCGACAACGCGGCCATTGACGTCAAAAACAGTGCTGGCTTCGGCATCGTCGGGCCAGTGCTCGGCAACGATGCGGCTGTCGGCGTCGTAGACCATCTCGAAGCGCTCGCCGCCGCTGGCGATGGTGGCGCTCCACCGCCCGGCACGGTCGTATTCGTAGCCACGGGTCTGGCCAGCAGGCTCGCTGATCATCGTCGGACGTCCGGCAGCATCACGCTCGATCGTGGTGACACCCCCAGCGGCATCGGTGAG
>CAXYYR010000137.1:0-4634 GCA_964293265.1 uncultured Propionibacterium sp. | reverse complement strand
CGCTCGTCGTACTCGCCCGACAACAGGGTCTGCACCTCGAGTGCCTCGATCTCGCTCACCAGCCCGGAGACTTCCTTGCCCGCCTCGGCGGCAGTGTCGGGATCGTCCTCTTCACGCGCCAACTCGATCAGTGTGCCGGCATCGTCCAGCCGGGAGCGCAATCCCTGGACCTTCTCGACGGTTGACTGGAGGCGCGAAAGACGCGAGGTGACCGACTGGGCATGCTCCTGGTCGTTCCACAGATCGGGCGCGGACGCCTCGGTCTCCAGCTCATCAATCTGATGGAGCTTTGCCGGAATATCAACGACCGCTTCGATTGAGCTGAGCGATTTGTTGAGCTGGGAAAGCTGTTCGGTTAGTTCATCGAGGGCCACGAGCAGAGATTCTACCGGGTGATGATGGTGGAAGAATGCGCTATGACGCGCTTCGGAGCATCCGGGGCGCCAGCAGCTGGGGATCGGAAGGAATCATGGCCGCACTCAAGGATCAACTCAACAAAGACCTCATTGCCGCAATGAAGGCCCACGACGAGACGGCAAAGACCACCATCAGAGCAGCCAAGGCAGCGATCATGAATGCCGAGGTCGCCGGTGAGAACCATGAGCTCAGTGGCGCCGAGGAACTGAAGATCCTCACACGCGAGGTGCACACCCGGCTCGAGTCCGCCGAGACCTATCAAGCAGCAGGACGCGCCGAATTGGCCGCCAATGAGAACGCCGAGGCGGAGATTCTCAAGAACTATCTGCCCGCCCCGCTCAGTGCGGAGGAATTGCAGGCAATCGTCGACCGGGTGATAACGGAGGCCTCGGCTGACGAAAAGCCGACGATGAAGCAGATGGGTCAACTCGTGAAGGCCGTCAATGAGCACGTGCAGGGGCGCGCAGAGGGTAAGACCGTGGCCGATCTGGTGCGCAAGGCAATTGCCTGAGCCACACGGGATTCCCGCTAGACTTCTTGGGTCCCACTAGTTGGGTCCCAACAGTTTTGTCGGGACCTTTGGCACGGGCGCATAGCTCAGTTGGTTAGAGCGCATCCCTTACAAGGATGATGTCGGCGGTTCGAGTCCGTCTGCGCCCACCAGCCGGTTGGCCCACCGCTGAATTACCAGCCCCGTTATTACCAGCCCTGTTCGATTGCTCAGGCGTATTCGCTCGCCAACTCCAGTGCCTGGCCGATGTAGCCGCCACCGAACAGCACTGCATGCATGATGATCATTGTGAGTTGGTGCAGCCCGATCCGTTCCTGCCAGCCCTCTGCCAGGGGCGATTCAGCGTCATAGGCGCGATAGACCTCCGCCAGATGTGGGAACCCGAACACCGACAACGCCGCCAGATCCGTCTCGGCGTGGCCGCCATGCGCCATCGGATCAATGAGCGTGGCACCGGTGGGTCCGGAATCGTACATCACATTGCCCGACCACAGATCACCATGCAAGCGGGCAACACGATGGCCTGCTTCGGTGACGAGTCGCGGCTGCGGCACATCGAATTCGCCTGCTCCCAGCCGATGACTCACCGCATCGAACACCGACTGCTGATGCATGGTGATGACACCGCTGTCGCGCAGCCGTCGCGCAAAGTTGCCAATGCGATATTCGGCGTAGAACTCTCCCCAGGCGTGCGGCGCCAGAGCACCGTCCATCACCAGCGGCGTATGCGATCGACCCACCCAGGCAGGGCCAAGCCACTGTGCTGGCGGCGTGCCCCACCAGTCAGCACCAGCTGCATGGGTGTGGGCCAATGCCCTGCCGAAATGCTGGGCATCGGACACTGTTGGCCGGGACTCGTCGACCCGTGTGATCTCAAGCCGCGCCGCGTCCACGGCAATGACCTGGACAACACGCACTCCCCCGGTTGTGCTGGCATCAGCCAACCAACGCAGCCCTGCTGCCTCGCCCGGGAGATTGTCGCCACCACGATTTCGCTTGATGAAGCTGTCGGCCATGCCAGCGACGATATTCCCTCACGTGGCTGGCCCGCACAGCGCGCAAGCGGGATGACGTGACAAGCGGGGGTGGCCATCGCACAGCTGCGAATGACCCACCCCCGCTTGTCACGCCGGTTGGTGAATTCAGTCCTGCGAGTCCCCAGACTCGTCACCTGTGCCGACACTGGGCGCAGAAGCCTTTGAGACGGAGTTCACGGCAATCTTGCGTGGCTTGGCTTCCTCGGCCACTGGGATGGTGAGCGTCAACACACCATCGGCATAATCGGCATTGATCTTCGACAGATCAAGACCGGTGCCCAGAGTCAGCTGACGTGCATAACTGCCATAGCTGCGCTCCCTGCTCACCCAATGGCTCTTGTCGTCGGTGTGAACGCTGTCGGCCTTGCGCTCGGCGCGCACGCTCAGCGTGCGATCGTCAATATCAATGTCGATTGATTCGGGGTCCACACCCGGCAGATCCATCTTTGCCACGAATTCATCGCCATCGCGATAGAGATCCAGGGGCATCGAACCTGACGGCGAGTTGGTCGTCTGGGCCACCTGGTCGAGGAAACGATCAATCTCGCGGAACGGATTGTAGATAGCTGTGCTCATCATCAACCTCTTTGCATCGGTGTTGTCAGGACCTTCCCGGCAACGATTGCTCCGGGGCGCCTCCGCCGGGTCAAGAACTATGGAACTTCAGCTCTGCCCGGCTTGTTCGCCTACGACTTGAGTAACCAACACTCAACTTTGATTATTCCTCATTGAGTCCACCAGACTCAAGTTTGATCTGAGAGTTTTTCGCAAGCACCTTCTGCCAGTTTTGGCCCACGGCGCCAGCTAGGATCGTGTGGTTCAACACCCCAGGAGGCAGTCCATGCGAAGTCTCGGGCGCATCCTCGCCCACGTCGCCAATCTGTGGCCGTGGTATCTCGGCATTGTCATCTGCTCCGTGGCCTCAGCAGGCACGGCGCTGGCAGTCCCCTTCGTGCTGAGATCCGTCACAGACCTGATCGTTGACGGGGTCTCAACCCAGTCGGTCAACATCGCAGCAGTGGTTGGCCTGGCAGCCGTACTACTGGCCTTCGACCTGGCCAACACACTCACATCAAATGTTGGTGGCTATCTGGGCGACAACATGGCCATGCGCCTGCGAGCAGGGCTCAGCCAACGATATTTCGACAAGCTCCTGGGCCTGCCGCAGCGCTATTTCGACAACGAACTGAGCGGCACCATCATCGGCCGGCTGTCACGCTCGATCACTGAGATCACCCAGTTCATGCAGTCCTTCTCCAACAACTTCTTCCCCATGCTGCTCACCGTGGGAGCAGTGCTGGTGATCACCGCGCAATATTCCATCTGGATCTCGCTTCTCCTGCTGGCGATCTTCCCGCTCTATGTCTTCTTCACAGCACTCACCTCACGACGATGGCAACGCATTGAGAAGGCAAAGAACGGCGAGGTTGATCTTGCCAATGGCCGCTTTGCCGAGGTGATCGGCCAGATGCGAGTGGGGGAGAGCTTCAACCAGGAGGAGCGCGAATACGGCGGCTTCGCCGGCCACTACGACAACACCGTGGCCCTCACCAAGCCCCAGTCACGGTGGTGGCACAGCATGGATGTGGTGCGCCGCAGCGCCCTCAACCTGGCCTTCTTCGCCATCTACCTGATCATCTTCATCGGCACCGCACGCGCCTCATACTCACTCGGCACAATGGTCATGCTCGTGCAGATGGTCGGCATGGCACGCCAGCCCGCCACCATGATGAGCTTCTTCGTGGACCAATCACAACGTGCGGTGGCCGGTTCCAGGGACTACTTCAACGTGCTCAGCATGCCCAGCGAACATGACTGGCGTACCGACAATGACCACACTGCTCTGGCATTGCCCGCCAATACACCGATGGTGCAACTGCAGGATGTGTCATTCGGCTATGGTGACGGACCCACCGTGCTCAGCGGGATCAGCCTTGACATCGCACCCGGCGAACGCGTGGCCCTGGTGAGCGAGTCCGGCGGTGGAAAGACCACACTGGTGAGCCTGTTGATGGGGCTGTATGCCCCACAATCGGGCAAGATCCTGGTTGCTGGGCATGACACGGGCTCCCTCGGCCTGGCGCAACTCCGGGCAGAGGTGGGTGTGGTCTTCCAGGAGCCCCTGCTGTTCAGCGGCACAGTGCGCGAAAACATCGCCTATGCACGACCTGACGCGAACGATGAGGAAATCCAGGCAACCGCCAAACGTGCCAATGCCGATGCCTTCATCCGGAGCCTGCCCCAGGGATACGACACAGTGGTCGGGGAACGTGGCCTGAAACTGTCAGGAGGTCAGAAGCAGCGCATTGCCGTGGCGCGAGCCATGATCAAGGACGCTCCCATCCTGGTGCTTGATGAGGCCACCAGTGCTCTGGATTCCAAGGCTGAACAGGCGGTGCAGAACGGCTTGGAACAGCTCATGGAAGGGCGAACGTCCATCATCATTGCCCATCGCCTGTCAACCATCGCAACGGTGGATCGCATAGCGACCCTGCGTGATGGCCGGGTTGACGAGATCGGCACGCCCGCCGAGCTGGCCGCCAGTGGCGGCATCTATGCCCAGCTGTTGGCGCTCCAGGCCTCGGGTCGGCGTCGCGGCAGGCGGCGCCTCAAGACACTCCACATCACCCACTGTGCCCGGCCGGGCGCCGGACAAGTCCGCCAGGGGC
>CAXYYR010000136.1:0-4705 GCA_964293265.1 uncultured Propionibacterium sp. | reverse complement strand
GCGCCGTGGGCATGGTCGCTGAGGCGAACTGCGACGACAGGGGACTGTGCTGGCCGGCAGAGCTGGCGCCATTCCGGGTGCAGGTGGTTGCCACTGGCAAGGGAGCCGAGATTCTTGAGGTGGCCACCCATATTGCCGAAGCCCTGGATGCCGCTGGTGTGAGCGTGCTGCTCGACGACCGCAAGGCCAGCCCCGGCGTCAAATTCAATGATCTGGAGCTGATGGGCATGCCCACGGCCGTCGTGGTTGGCCGCGGTCTTGCCGACGGCACGGTGGAATTGCGTGATCGCAAGTCAGGAGAAAAGCGCGAAGTGGGCGTCGATGATGTCATCGACGAGCTGCTCACCGTGGTGAATCAGCAGCACTAGGGCTGGCCCTGGGGCTGCTGTTCGGGACCCGGATCGTCAGACCCATCCGGGCCAGGTGGTGGGCCCGACACCATGGCTCACGGCCTGGCCTGCCTGGGCATCCAGCGCATTGACGGCTGTGTTCCGGTTGTCGCCTGTCTCGGCCACGGCGGCCGCTGCGATTCGTGCATCCAACACCCGGGCTTCCAATGTGCCCCAGATCATCTGCCACGCAGTTGGATCGCCTGCATCACCTGGCAGCTCATAGGCCAACGCGGGGGCAGGGACAGCAGATGAGGCTGCCGCCAGTTGCGTTGCCGCCACATTGCGTTGCTCTTCGACGTCGGTGCGCCGCGTAGCCATAGCGTCTGCCTGTGCACTGCCGGCAATGCGCGCCCGGCCTTCCATGGTTTCCAGTCCATAACGCAGCACATCGAGATGTTTCACCACGGTGGACAATCGCTCCGGGAAGCCACCGAGTTGGACAACGGCCGGCACCGCAGTGTCCTGTGTGAGGCCTGCAGCTGGCACAGATCCGTCAGTGTGATTGCTGAGCATTGTCCGGGATGCACTGGCGAAGGTGAACAGGGAGGCCCAGAACATGGCCTGGCTGCCGGTGGTGGTGCTCGTGAGTTGACTGCGATGGTCCTGTGCTGCGGCGGCCTCGCCAGCGACGAGTTGTGCAAGTGCCTCGTCCGGGCTGTTCGGGGGTGTCGGGCTCGGGGAGGGCAGGGCGATGACCGGGCTGTCATCGGCGCCGGTGCCGCCCAAGGCTTCCGAACGGCGCAGCGCCGTGAGGTGGGTGTCGTGGGCCTGTGCAAGTCCGGTGCACCAATCGGCCATTGCCTGGCTCAATCCCCAGCTGCCCGCACGGCTCGCCACGGTGCTGGCAAGGGCCGACAATTGGTATTCGTGCGCAATGGCGCGGTCCAGGGAGCCGCCGTCTGCTTCCAGGGTTTCAGGTGACGGTGTGTCATCAGTGATGGAGGCGCAGCCGGCCAGGGCCAGGGCTGCGGCAGTGGCGAGCAGAACAGAGCGACGGGACGGCACGGCTCGACCCTAGCGGGTCGGGCACGCCACACGATGCCCCGAGGCCCGATATCCGGTGTAGGTGTTTCTCATTGCGCGTTGGGGCATGCTCCATGATCGTTCGGGCCAGATATGGTGCTGGCTGCGGGCTCGCCCCGTCTATGCTTGTCCTGCCACAACAGAAGTCACAAACGTATGAGGAGCCAGCAATGAACGAATCGGCGCTGATCGAGTTACTGGATCCACTTGTGGCAGCTCACGATCTTGAGATCGACGCATTGAAGGTGATTCGCGCCGGCAAACGGTCGGTTGTTCGCATCTCCCTCGATGGCGATGGTTCCGAGGGACACGGCCCCGATCTCGACCAGATTGCCGAGGCCACGCGTGATATTTCACGGGCCCTTGACGAGTCCGATGCCGCTGGTGCCGGTGCCTACACCCTCGAGGTGAGTTCGCGTGGTGTGAGTGCTCCACTGACGCGTCCAGTTCACTGGCGTCGCAATATGGGTCACCTGGTGGAGATCACCCCCCATGAGGGCGAGAAATTCCAGGGACGCATCCAGTCCGTCGATGAAGGCAACGGCGACGATGTGACCATCCGGCTTGATGTGGCCGGTGAGATCCGCCAGATCCGTCTGTCCGAGGTCGGCAAGGCAGTTGTACAAATCGAGATGAACCGCAAGGCCCGGGAGGACTGACATGGATATTGATATGACCGCTCTGCGGGCCCTTGAACACGAGAAGGAAATTCCACTCGATTATCTGGTCTCCACCTTGCAGGATGCCCTGCTCAATGCCTATGAGAAGACCGCCGCTCCGAAGCCCGGCGCCCACGTGGTGCTCGAGCCACGCAGCGGCCAGGTCTCGGTGATGGTGCCCGAGATGGATGAGGCCGGCGAAAAAGTGGGGGAGTACGACGACACCCCCGAGGACTTCGGACGGGTGGCAGCAGCCACTGCGCGTCAGGTGATCTTCCAGCGTCTGCGTGATGCCGAGGACGAACAGAAATACGGCAAGTTCAGTGCAGTCGAGGGCGATATCGTCCTGGGCGTGGTGCAACAGGATCGTGGCTCCAAGACGATCCGTGTCGATCTGGGCGACATTGAAGCGATCATGCCACTGGCCGAGCAGGTGCCCGGCGAGACCTATCAGCACGGCACCCGCCTTCGTGTCTATGTGGTCACGGTGCGCAAGGAAGCACACGGCCCCCAGGTCGTGGTGAGCCGGACCCACCCGAATCTGGTGAAGAAATTGTTTGAGCTCGAAGTGCCCGAGATCGAGCAGGGCGTGGTGGAGATCAAGGCCATTGCCCGTGAATCGGGCCATCGGAGCAAGATCGCCGTGATGTCCAACAATCCTGATGTCTCAGCAAAGGGAGCCTGTATCGGGCCGATGGGGCAGCGGGTGCGTGCCGTCATGCGTGAACTCAATGACGAGAAGATCGACATCATCGATTGGTCTGCCGATCCCGGTGAATTCGTCGCAAACTCATTGAGCCCGGCCAGGGCACTGAAAATCACGATTGTTGACCCTGACGCCAGGGCAGCGCGGGTGATCGTCCCTGACTACCAGCTGAGTCTTGCCATTGGACGTGAGGGGCAGAATGCCCGTCTGGCAGCCCGTCTCACCGGCTGGCGGATCGACATCCGTCCGGACACTGCGCCGGATACGCCACCGGCCAATCCCGGACGTCAGCCTCTTGCGTGAAACGCGATCGGGTTGGCATGCGTGAAACGCGATCGGGTTGGCATGCGTGAAACGCGATCGGGTTGGCAGGCGTGAACACGCGACCGAGAGGGCGCATGTGAACCCGCGGACCTGTGTCGGCTGTCGGCAACGGGGCGCGGCCACCGGGCGAGGGGGTGTGGCCGATGGACTCGTGCGCTTCGTTCTTGTGGAGGGTCTGGTGACCGTTGATCCCGACGCCACAGCGCCCGGCCGGGGAGCGTGGTTGCATTCTCGTGCTGAATGCTGGCAATTGGCCGTCACGCGGGGTGGCTTTGCCCGCAGCTTTCGCATGAGTGTGCAGGCCGACGCCACATCGCCCCTCGGTTGGTGATCAGGGGCCGGTGAGAGCTATCCTTGTCAGCGCGCGCCATTCCGGTGCGTCGTCAGGTGTGCCGCATTCGTGGCACATACCAGTCATTTTCAGAAAGTGGGCTAACGCTCATGACCACTCGATGAGTACGCAGCAATGAGCATAAGCAACCAATAACTGGTCCTGGCTGATGACGCCCGGACCTGGAGGAGAGTAGTGGCCAAGGTCCGCGTCTACGAGCTCGCAAAAGAGCTCGGACTCGAAAGCAAACAACTTCTGGCGAAGCTGAATGACATGGGCGAATTCGTCCGCTCAGCATCGTCAACCATCGAAGCCCCAGTGGTGCGAAGGGTGACCGAGAAGATCACCTCCGAGCAGAGCGGCGCAGCAGCGCCGGCTGCCAAGTCCACTGCCAAGGGCAGCCCAGCGAAGAAGACCGCCGATTCGGCCAAGGCCGCGTCTGCTGACAAGGCCGCCAAACCGGCTGCGAAGTCAGCATCGGCAAAGTCTTCCGGCTCTGCGGCAACCAAGCCCAGTGCTGGCGGGGCGGCTGCGCCGCATCCCGGCCCCAAGGTCAAGGCCACGCCCGGCGCTGGAGTTCATGCCACGCCGAAGGCGCCGGTGCCGCACTCCGGCCCGGTCTCGAGCGCGACACCCAGGCCAGGCGCGGCAGCGCATCCCCGAGCAGCAGGCCCGGCAGCGCATCCTCGATCAGAAGATGCGGCAGCGCATCCCGAGGCCGTCAAGCCGGATTCGAAGGCAGCGTCCTCTGTGAAGGCAGAGCCCACCGCGAAGACCAGTGAGTCCGCTGCGGATTCGAAGGCGGGCAAGGGTGCTGCAACACCGCATCCCGCGCCCCGTCCCGGCGCCTCGTCGGGCAGCCAGGCCTCCGGCGCAAAGCCCACACCCCGTGGTGCTCGCCCAAGTCCTCATGCGCCGCATCCTGCCGGGGCACGCCCCGGTGGCGGTGCCCGCCGTCCGGGTGCTCCGCGTCCGGGCAACAATCCCTTCAGTTCTTCGCAGGGCATGGGACAGCAGCGTCGTGGCTCGGCCGAGCACGGCTCGGGTGCACCGGCGCGTCCGGGTGCCCGTGGCACGGGTGGAGCGGCAGGTATGCCGCGTCCCAATCCGGCGATGATGCCCAAGCGGCACAACAACACTCTGGCACCGGCCGGCCAACACGGCGGTCCGGGTGGCCGCGGTGGCGGTCGTGGCCGTGGTCAAGGTGGGCCAGGTCGTGGCGGAGGGGGCATCCGTGGAGGGATTTGCCCACCCGCTCAATGGGGCGGGA
>CAXYYR010000135.1:0-4839 GCA_964293265.1 uncultured Propionibacterium sp. | reverse complement strand
CATTCCACAGGTGGTGGGTTTCAAATTGTCCGACCAGCTGCGCGCCGGGGTCACTGCCACCGATCTGGTGCTCACGATCACCCAGATGTTGCGCGAACGCGGCGTGGTGGGCAAGTTCGTGGAGTTCTTCGGCCCGGGAGTCTCGCAGGTTCCGGTTGCCAATCGCGCCACGATCGGCAACATGAGCCCCGAATATGGCTCGACAATTGCCATCTTCCCGATTGACGACAAGACCATCGACTATCTGCGCCTCACTGGCCGCAGTGCCGAGCAGCTGGATCTTGTTGAGGGTTATGCCAAGGCCCAGGGTCTGTGGCACGACCCGGCGCATGAGGCAAGCTATTCGGAATATCTTGAGCTCGACCTTGATCAGGTGCGTGCCTCCATTGCAGGCCCCAAGCGCCCCCAGGACCGTATTGCGCTGGACGATGCCAAACAGGTGTTCGACACCCAAGTGGCCAATTATGTGAGTGACCGCACCCGCCCTCTGGCAACGTCGATCGAGGGACAGGATGTCACCCTGGACAATGGTGTGGTCGGTATCGCCGCCATCACCAGTTGCACCAACACCTCCAATCCCAGCGTCATGATGGCTGCCGGACTGGTGGCCAAACGCGCCGTGGAACGTGGCTTGCAGCGCAAGCCGTGGGTGAAGACAACACTTGCTCCGGGCTCGCAGGTGGTCACTGATTATCTGGCCAAGGCCGGCCTCATCGAGCCCCTGGCGGCGCTCGACTTCGACATCGTCGGCTATGGGTGCACCACCTGTATTGGTAATTCCGGGCCGCTCATCCCGGAGGTGAGCAAGGCAGCCAATGACAATGATCTCGCCGTCACCTCCGTGCTCTCGGGCAATCGGAACTTCGAGGGACGCATCAACCCCGATGTGAAGATGAACTATCTGGCCAGTCCACCACTTGTCGTGGCCTATGCCCTGGCCGGCACCATGGATTTTGATCTGGCTCATGATTCCCTGGGCAACGACCGGGATGGCAAGCCGGTCTATCTGACCGATCTGTGGCCCTCGGCGAGCGAGGTCGATGAGCTGATCTCCTCGTCGATCGATCCCCAGATGTATCGCGATTCCTACGCCGATGTGTTTGCCGGGGATGCCCGTTGGCAGGGTCTGGACACGCCTGTTGGCGAGTTGTTCGATTGGAATCCAGATTCCACCTATGTGCGCCGCCCGCCCTATTTCGAGGGCATGACGATGGATCCGGAACCGGTTACCGACATCGCAGGTGCCAGGGTCCTTCTGCGGCTGGGTGATTCGGTGACCACCGATCACATCAGCCCTGCTGGGGCGATCAAGGCGGATTCACCCGCTGGGCTCTATCTCACCGAGCATGGTGTGCGTCCGTTGGATTTCAACTCCTATGGCTCGCGACGCGGAAATCATGAGGTGATGGTGCGCGGCACCTTCGCCAATGTGCGCCTGCGCAATCAGCTCGCGCCCGGCACGGAGGGTGGATTCACTCGTGATTTCACCAAACCGAATGGGCCGGTGACAACCGTCTATGACGCCTCATTGGACTATCGCGAGGCGGGTGTTCCGCTTGTGGTGCTCGCCGGCAAGGAATACGGCTCGGGCAGCTCGCGCGACTGGGCGGCGAAGGGCACCATGCTGCTGGGCATCCGAGCAGTCATTGCCGAGAGCTATGAGCGCATCCACCGTTCGAATCTGATCGGCATGGGCGTGCTGCCGCTGCAGTTCCCGGGCGATCAGAACGCCGACAGCCTGGGTCTGGACGGTTCCGAGGTCTTCGACATCACGGGACTGGATGGTCTCAACCATGGTGAGATTCCTGCCACGGCTCATGTCAGCGCATGTGCTGATGACGGCACCGTCACCGAATTCGATGCACTTGTGCGTATCGATACGGCAGGGGAGAGCCACTACTACGTCAACGGCGGCATCATGCAATATGTGCTGCGCAATCTTGCCCGTTCCTGATCGACGGGGCAACAGTCCCATGTCGGCTGACTGAAGCTGACACCCGCAGCTCTACAATGGCCAGCATGGGACTGTTGGACGACATCAGTGAGCCCGCGGATCTCCGCAAGCTTTCGCACAAGCAACTTGGGCAGCTTGCCAAAGAGATCCGTCAGTTCCTCATCACCAATGTTGCCCATACGGGCGGCCATCTGGGGCCGAACCTTGGCGTGGTGGAGCTCACCATGGCCATCCATCTGGTGTTCGATTCCCCCCGGGATCCCATTCTCTTCGATACCGGCCACCAGAGCTATGTGCACAAGATCCTCACCGGACGTGCAGCAGGCTTTCCCGGCCTGCGCCAACGTGGCGGTCTGGCGGGCTATCCCAGTCGTGCTGAGTCGCCGCACGATTGGATGGAGAACTCCCATGCCTCCACGGGTCTGAGCTGGGCCGAGGGCATGGCCAAGGCTTTCCGGTTGCGTGGCGAGGACGACCGGACGGTTGTCACAGTTGTGGGCGATGGTGCCCTGACCGGCGGAATGACGTGGGAAGCTCTCAACAACATTGCCGTGGAGACTGATCTGCCCATGGTGATCGTGGTCAATGACAATGGCCGCTCATATGCGCCCACGGTGGGGGGGGTGTCGCGTCAGCTCTCGGGCCTGCGCACCGACCCGCGCTATGAGAAAACCCTTGACGTGATCAAGACCGCAGTGAACAAGGCGCCGCTGTTCGGCAGGCAGGCCTACGAATTGCTCCACGGCCTCAAGATCGGTCTGAAGGATGTGCTCTCGCCCCAAGGTCTGTTCAGCGATCTGGGCCTGAAATACATCGGCCCCGTTGATGGGCATGATCTGGGTGCCCTCACCACAGCATTGAAGCAGGCCAAGGGCTTCGGCGCGCCGGTGATCGTGCATGCCATCACGGTGAAGGGCAAGGGATTCTCGTTTGCTGAACACCACGAGGAAGATCGCTTCCACGCCATCGGCAAGATCAATGAGTTCACCGGTGAACCGTTGACTCCCGCAGTGCAGGCCACATGGACAGATGCGTTCGGCCAGGAAATGGTGAACCTTGGTCGCACCCACGACGAGCTGGTGGCAATCACTGCGGCCATGCTCCATCCTGTGGGGCTGAGTCGTTTTGCTGCTGCCTATCCGGATCGTGTTTTTGACGTCGGTCTTGCAGAACAACATGCCGTGGCCTCTGCCGCTGGAATGGCTCGTGCAGGGCTGCACCCGGTTGTTGCCGTCTATTCCACCTTCCTCAACCGGGCATTCGGTCAGCTGCCCCTTGATGTGGGAATGCATCATCTGGGCGTCACCTTCGTGCTTGATCGTGCTGGGGTCACCGGGCCTGATGGCGCAAGCCACGACGGCGTCTGGGACACCTCCATGACCGGCATCGTGCCGGGCATGCATCTTGCGGCGCCCCGTGATGCCGAGCGGCTTCACGATGCCCTGGACGCTGCACTGCAGATTGATCATGCGCCCACCGTGATTCGCTACAGCAAGGACAAGCTGCCCGATCCCATTCCTGCAGAGCGTGTACTGGACGGTCTCGATGTGCTGCACCATTCGGAACAGCGTGATGTTCTGCTGATCGGTTATGGACAGATGGCCGGCACTGCGCTCCACGTGGCAGCGCGTCTGGGCCAGCAGGGTATCGGTGTGAGCGTCATTGACCCGCTGTGGGCATTGCCGGTGCGCCAGAGCCTGGTGGATCTGGCGCGCAGCTATTCGCTGGTCGTCACCATTGAAGATGGCATCGTGGTGGGTGGTCTGGGCTCCCGTCTGGAGCTTGCCCTGGACGAGGCCGGCGTTGATGTGCCGGTGCGTGAGTTCGGGGTGCCGCAGGAATATCTGCCAGTGGCAACACGTGCCGAGCTGATGGAAATGATCGGCCTCACGCCACGCCAGATTGCCCGCGATGTCACCGAGCTGGCGATGGCAGTGATGCCGCAGCCCGTTGTTGACATCGCCGATGGTCCGTCAGGTCCGGTTGCGGACGCTGGCCAGCAACTCAGTGAATCGAGCGGTCAGTAGTTCCTGCTGCCAGTCGCGCACATCGTGTTCGCGCAGACGCTGGTGCACTGACTGCTCATCCACACGGTCGAGCGCTGTGAACGCCATCCAGCGCAGCGCTTCGGGCTGGATGAGATTCTCTGGGGGCATGCCGATCTGCTCTGCAATCTCATTGGCTGCAGGCCGCAACAGTTGCCAGCGTTCCCAGGCTTCGGGGTTGCTCTTCTGCCATGAATGGGCCTGGTGGGGCGGGCCGTCATGGGGCACACGCATGGGGGGCAGCTGCTTGGGTGACAGTTCAGCCACCTCATCGACGGCTGCCATCCACCGGTCCCGATAGCGTTTTGCGTAGGTGCGCCGGAAACCCATGATCCGCGTGATGTCGCGGGGCCCGGGAAGATGTTCCGAGTCCTTGCTGATGGTGGCGGCGAGCTCACTGATTGCCTTGTCCGGAACGATTTTCCCGGGGGCCTTGTCCAGCTGTGCAGCAATCCGGTCACGTTGTTCCCAAATTGCGCGGACGAGGGCCAGGCCACGACGTGAGCGCACCTGATGACAGCCGCTGGTGTGCCGCCAGGGCTCTCCGGCCCGCTGCGGTGGGTCACGATAGACCGTCACCAGATGGGCGAATTCCTCATTGGCCCATTCGTGCTTGTGGGCCTGATCCAGCTCGCTGGCCATGAGATCACGCAGCTCGATGAGAAGTTCGACATCGAGAGCTGCGTAGGCAATCCAGTCATCCGGCAGGGGACGGCGCGACCAATCGGCGGCGGAGTGCTCCTTGAGCAGGTGCACCCCCAAGTGTTGTTCCACCATGGTGCCCAGACCCACGCGGGGGAAACCCAGGAGGCGTCCGGCGAGGTCGGTATCAAACAGGGT
>CAXYYR010000134.1:0-4862 GCA_964293265.1 uncultured Propionibacterium sp. | reverse complement strand
GCGGACGGGGTGGGGGGGGGGGGGGGGGCAGGCGGTAGGGGGGGAATGGGCGAGCGTGGGGAAAGACAGGCGGCGGAGGTGGGCGTCAAGGTGGGGGGAAGCGGGCGCGATCTGCATCCGGCGTGCTCATCTGCCCAACACTCAAGAAATAATTGATGTGGACTAGCCCGTGTAATAACTAACCGCTAGTGTGGTGCCGTCCACGACAAACAGCAGCGAGGCTGTTGGTGGAGACCCAGCCCAGCTGGCCGCCTTCCCCAGTGCCGAGCCCTCACCCATCAGCTAGTTCCAGCATTTTTTGAGCGTGCACGCCGCTATGTGTGCGCTTGCCAAGGCACGTCCGAGGTTGGACGAGCCGCCCCCCGCAACTCACCACTGTCAGGCAGAGGAACCAAACATGCCGAGCAAGAAACAAGCGACTCCCGAGGAGATCGCCAAAACCAAACAGCGGGCCGAAACGGTCTCTGCGTACGCCTCGAAGGGCTGGGTGCAAGCCGTTGCCTTCGTCATGTTGCTGGGTTTCGGCATCATGGCGGCGCTGGCGATGCGCACCTACACCGATTCGATGCCCCAGCCCGATCGCATCGTCAATGAGCAGGGCGAGGTGATCATCTCCACCGAGCAGATCACCCGTGGTCAGGAGCTCTACCAGAGCCGTGGCATCCAGGAATATGGCTCGGTGATGGGCCACGGCGCCTATCTGGGCCCTGATTTCACCGCCGAATACCTGCGCATGACCACCGATGCAGCCATCGAGAAGTACACCGCCGATGGTGTGCAGGATCCTCGCCAGGCCGTTGAGGACGAATGGCGCACCAATCGCTATGACGAGAACACCGGCACTCTGGTGTGGACCGATCAGCAGATCGCCGGCTATCACCAGATGGTCGATTACTACACAGACTTCCTGGGCTCAGACACCACTGAGCACGGCATGTTCCCCAATGCTCTTGAGCCGGGCGAGGAGATCGAAGAGATCACCTCATTCTTCGGCTGGACGGCGTGGGCATCGTCCACAAATCGTCCCGGGCACGACTATTCGTACTCGAACAATTGGCCCTCCGAGCCCAATGTCGGCAATGGCCCCACCGCCAATCTGATGGTGTGGTCGGTGCTGTCGCTCATTGTGCTGCTCGGTGGCATCGGCATTCTGTTCGCCGTCTACGGTCGCTGGTCGGCGCGTATCGGTTGGCATGGTGAGGAAGCTCCGGTGCTTGACTTCCGTCAGCCCGACGAGGTGAGACTCACGCCGAGCCAGAAGGTCTCCGGCCTGTTCTTCGTGGTGATCATCGTGCTGTTCTTCGCCCAGGCGATGGTTGGCGCGCTCACCGAGCATTACCGGGTTGAGCTCACCGGATTCTTCGGCATCGATATTGCCCAGATCCTGCCCTACACGGTGTCGCGCACCTGGCACGTTCAGCTGTCGCTGTTGTGGACGGCCGCTGCCTTCCTGGCTGCCGGCATCTTCCTGGCGCCGCTGATCACCCGCAAGGAGCCCAAGAAGCAGGGCTTCCTCACCGGCGTGCTGCTGGTTGCCGTGGCCATTGTGGTGTTCGGCTCGCTGGCCAGCGAATGGCTCAGCCAGAAGGGCATCATCGAGGCCGGTTCACTGTTCTCGCAGCAGTGGGAGTATCTGGACCTGCCGCGACTGTTCCAGATTGCGTTGACGCTGGGCATGTTCCTGTGGATGTTCATCGTGATCCGTACGCTGCGTTCCAAGCTCAACAGCACCAAGAAGACCTCGCTGCCCTGGCTGTTCATGTTCTCCGGACTGGCCATTCCGATGTTCTATGCGGTGGGCATGCTGGCCGGTTCCGAGACGCATTTCTCGGTGGCCGAGTTCTGGCGCTTCTGGGTTGTCCATCTGTGGGTTGAGGACTTCTTGGAGCTCTTCACCACGGTGATGGTGGCCTATGTGTTCGTGCTGCTCGGTGTGGTGCGTCAGAAGATGGCCATTTCGATCATCATGCTCGACGTCATCCTGTATTCCTTGGGCGGCGTGGTGGGCACCATGCACCACCTGTATTTCTCGGGCACCAGCGCCGAGACGATGGCCTTCGGTGCCGTGTTCTCGGCCGCCGAGGTGATTCCGTTGACCTTCCTGACGGTGGAGGCCTGGGGCTTCATGCAGCTGGGTTCGCGTCAATACACGAACCGCACGAAGCCGTTCCCGCATCGTTGGGCCGTGATGTTCCTCATCGCGGTGGGATTCTGGAACTTCCTGGGCGCCGGCATCTTCGGCTTCCTCATCAATCTGCCGATCGTGTCCTATTACGAGATCGGCACGGCACTGACCGCCAATCACGCGCACGGCTCGATGATGGGCGTCTATGGAATGTTGGCGCTGGCATTTGCGTGCTTCGTGCTGCGCTACATCATTCCCGAGAAGCAGTGGCCCGAGAAGGGCGTGAAGTGGGCCTTCTGGGCCACCAACATCGGCCTGGTGTGGATGGTGTTCATCTCGCTGCTGCCGCTTGGTGTTGCCCAGCTGTACCAGAGCGTTGGCAAGGGCTATTACGACGCCCGTGCCATCGGTTACATCACCGATCCCGGCAATACGCTGCTCGATTGGCTGCGCATGCCCGGAGATGTGATGTTCCTGTCGGGCATCGTCCCGTTGCTCTGGCTTGCTTGGAAGGCGCTGAAGTCTTACTTCAGCAAGGATTCCAAGCCGGTGGTCTATGAGCTCATGGATCCGCCGCTGTACGAAGAGCTGAGTGACGAGCGCATCGCCGAGATGGCTGCTGCCAACAAGGCGGACGCCGTTCCCGACGAGGTCAGCCCGTATCGCAGCGACCGCAGGGAGGAGTAAACACAATGGACGCGCGGTTCCTGGGTGTCGATTTCGTGGTGTGGATGTTCTGCGCCTATGCGTTGATTCTGGTGGGCGTCGGTTATGGGCTCGATCTCATGGCCAAGCGCACTTCGCAGCAGTCAACGGCAAAGCGGAACTTCGGTTTCCACTATCACGAAAATCAGGACGCCTGGTTGTGCTCGGAGGACCAATGGCTGTGGCCTGCGGCTTTTGATCGCGACAACCGGGTGATGCATTACCGCGCGTCGTCCATTGTGTGCAATACGTGCCAGGTGAAGAACACCTGCACAACGTCGATGATGGGCCGCGAGATCACTCGCGAGGTTGATCCGTGGCCCTATTCGGAATCTGGGCGGTTCCATCGTGGAATTGCCCTTGCGGTGGCGGTATCCGGGTTGGTGCTGGTCGCGGGGGTGGCCATCATCGGACATTCACCTGTTGATATTGCTGTTGAGGTGGCCACTGCTGTGATTGTGGTGGCCGCCTCAATCCCGCTGGCGCGGCATCTGATGCGCACGCCGGCCGGTTTCGAGGAGCCCACCCATGTGAAGGTGGTTGACGCCACCGAGATCGACACCGCAGTGCTGGCCGATCGCTTTGCCCAGAAGTGGGGCAATGTGAGCGACGAGCGCAAGAAGGCTGCTGCCCTGGAGCGCGAGAAGGTGTTGGCCGACAATGCGCCGGCAACCGGTTGGCGTGGGCGTGGTGCGCGTGAGACGCCGCTGCACATCAGCTCGGCGCTGGCGATGAAGGAACGTCTCAAGCGTGAGAGCCGTGGCTCCGAGGTGATCCATGACGGCGGTGCGCCCATCCTGGGTGGGCCTCGGCCGCGTGACATCGGCGCCGGACGTGAGGAGCCCGAGGGTTCCTGAGTTGTGGCTGGGGGGTCGAAGTCTTTCCCACCACGCTTTTCCCGGTTTCCCGGGGTTTTCTATTGTGTATGTCTTGATTTTCCAGTTCTTGTCTGAAAGGCCCGTGTTGTGGCTCTGTTGATTATCATTCTGGCGATTGTCGCCGTCGTGTTGGTGCTGTTGTTGGTGTCGTTGCGGGTGATTCCTGAATATCAGCGCGGCATCGCATTCCGTTTCGGTCATCTGCGCCCCACCTTCCAGCCGGGCATCCATTTCGTGTTTCCGCTGGTCGATTCCTTGCAGCGGGTTGATCTGCGGGTGATCACGCTCACGATTCCGCCCCAGGAAGTGATCACCAAGGACAATGTGCCGGCGCGCGTCAATGCCGTGGTGCTGTTCAAGGTGCTTGAGCCCAAGGATGCGATTCTCAAGGTTGAGAACTATGCAATTGCCACCTCCCAGATTTCGCAGACCACACTGCGCTCGCTGCTTGGCCGGGTTGATCTGGACACGTTGCTTGCCCACCGTGACGATCTGAACATCGATCTGCAGGGTGTGATCGATTCGCGCACCAAGCCGTGGGGCATCGAGGTGAGCACGGTGGAGATCAAGGATGTGGAGATTCCCGAGGCGATGCAGCGTGCCATGGCCCGCGAGGCCGAGGCCGAGCGTGAGCGCCGTGCCAAGATCATTTCTGCGCGTGGTGAGCTTGAGGCCTCCGACGAACTGCGCCAGGCAGCCGACACCCTGAGCCAGTCGCCCGCATCGCTGCAGCTGCGATATCTGCAGACGCTGCTTGAGCTCGGTGCCGACCAGAATTCAACCGTGGTGTTCCCGCTGCCGCTGGACATCATTGGCCCGCTGATGAGCAAGCTGGGCAATGCCATGAAATAGCGCCTCGGTGCTTGTTTGCGCAGGGTCTCTCGGAGCAGTGTTTCCGAGGGGCCCTGTGTTAATTTGGGCCCCAGCGATCAGGCCTGCGCGGCGTCTGCTGGAGCGATCTGGGCCACTTCCAACCCCCCTGGAGGGAATCATGAACGACGACGAGTTGAGCAAGCTCATCAAGGATGAGATCGAACACATCATGGCTCATGAGGACGATTCTGAGCCGGAGACGACGGGAGTGGGAGGCCGGGCCCACCCCCGGGATGCGGCAGTGTGGCATATAGGAAAAGGAAGAAAGGCGGGAAGACTCC
>CAXYYR010000133.1:0-4955 GCA_964293265.1 uncultured Propionibacterium sp. | reverse complement strand
AACCAGTTGAGACCACATCATGCCAACAAAAAGGCAGTCGCGGAGGGGAAAATCCCCGCCTGCGACCGCCTTCTGATCAACACCCCTAGTCAGGTGTGACGTTTTTGGTGAAACTTGTTTTCCACAGCTGGCTTGATGCCCGGTTATGCCAAGCGGGCAGCGATGGCGTCACCGATCTGCGATGTGCTGCGATGTGAATCCGAGCGCTCGGTGATGTCGGCGCTCACCGCCTCATCAATCCGGCGTGCATCGCCATCCCGTCCGAGATGGGTCAGCAGGAGTGCCATGGAACTGATGGCCGCAGTGGGATCGGCAATGCCCTGGCCTGCAATATCGGGTGCGGAACCATGGACGGGCTCGAACATGGAGGGGAATGAGCGTGCCGTATTGATGTTGGCGCTGGGTGCCAAGCCGATTCCGCCGGTCACAGCGGCAGCCTCGTCGGTGAGGATGTCGCCGAAGAGATTGTCGGTGACGATGACATCAAAACGTTGTGGATTCACGGCCAAGCTGATGGTGGCGGCGTCCACATGCAGATAGTCATGTTCCACCTGCGGGAACTCTGCTGCCACCTCATCGACGATGCGGCGCCACAGGCCCCCGGCGTTGACCAGCACATTGTGCTTGTGCACCAGAGTCACATGATTGTTGCGTCGGGTGGCCAGCTCGAAGGCATAGCGCACCACGCGCTCCACGCCGAAGGCCGTGTTCACGCTCACTTCGGTGGCCACCTCGTGGGGGGTGCCCTGGCGCAGGCTGCCACCATTGCCCACATACATGCCCTCGGTGCCCTCGCGGACCACCACGAAGTCCACCGGCCCCTGCTCCAGGACCTTGTCCGACAGGGGAGTGACAACGCCGGGGTAGATCTTCGACGGCCGCAGATTCACATCCTGATCAAAGGCGAAGCGCAATTTGAGCAGCAGGCCACGCTCCAACAACCCCGAGGGGATGGTGGTGCTGCCCGGTGCGGCGCCCACCGCACCAAGGATGAGAGCATCATGGGTGGCCAATTCTGCCAAGGTCTCGTCGGAAAGCACCTCGCCGGTGCGCAACCAGTGATCAGCGCCCAGCTCATAGTGGGCGAAGTCGAAGGTGTCGGGGCCGACCGCGGCGGTGAGTACCTTGGTCGCCTCGGCGACCACCTCAGGCCCGATCCCGTCGCCGGGAATGACTGCGATGACTGGCTTGTGTGAAGACTTGCTCATGGGCGCCACACTAGGGTGCCGGAGCCTGATTCAGCAGCCGGTCTCAGGAGTCAAGGGGAGACTGTGGCGCAGATGCTGGTGTGCCACATGCAATGGCCGGATGCCGACACCGCCGCCTGATGAACGGGCCGGGAGTTCACTGCTCGGGCGCAGTAGCCTGAGGTCATGGCACTGAAGTTCAACGCACCCTCGGATCCCACATTCCATTCCGAGGCGGATATTGCAAAGATCAATGAGAATCCGGGCTTCGGGGTGCACTTCTCCGATCACATGGCTCAGATTGACTGGACCGAGGACGGCGGCTGGGAAGATGCCCGGCTTGTCGAATACGGCCCGATTCCCATGGACCCGGCCGGTGCCGTATTCCATTACGCCCAGGAAGCATTCGAAGGCCTGAAGGCATATCACCGTGCTGATGGTTCGATCTGGCTCTTCCGCCCGGAACGCAATGCAGCGCGTTTCTTCAACTCATGCAAGCGTCTGGCTCTTCCGCAACTTCCCGTTGAGGACTTCGTCGAAGCGGTTCGCTCGCTTGCTGCATTGGACGCCCGCTGGGTGCCCACCGAGGGCGAGAAGAGCCTTTATCTGCGGCCCTTCGCCATCGCTACCGAGAGCTTCCTGGGCGTGCGCGCCAGCAAGAAGGTGTCTTTCTGCGTGATCGCATCACCGGTGGGAGCCTATTTCTCCGGCGGAGTGAAGCCGGTTGACATCTGGGTGGAATCCCATCTCAGCCGCGTCTCCAATGGCGGAACTGGGGATGCCAAGTGCGGCGGAAACTATGCCGCAAGTCTGGTTCCCGAAAAGACCGCATTTTCCCATGGTTGCAATCAGGTGATGTTCGTGGACAATGCCGAGCATCGTTGGGTTGAGGAACTGGGCGGCATGAATTTCCTCATGATCACCAAGAACGGCGAGATGGTCACGCCACCCCTCAACGGCAATATTCTTCCCGGTGTCACCCGCGATTCATTGATCACCATTGCCCCGGAATTGGGACTCACCCCGGTGGAACGTCCGATCGACATTGCTGAGGTCTATTCGGGCATTGACGACGGTTCCATTGCCGAGCTCTTCGCCTGTGGCACTGCTGCAGTGGTCACACCCATCGGCTCGCTGACCAATGAGCAGGGGCGCCATGAGATTGCCGTGCCCGCCGATGGTGGCAAGACAATCGAGCTGCGCAATTATCTGTTGGATGTGCAGTACGGGCGTCGTGAAGACACCCGTAGCTGGACCCAGCGGGTGGTCTGAGACCCGGTATCGGGGCAGAGGGGATACCAGCACACGTGACCACGAACCCAGTGCGCCCCGAGCGGCTGCACATCTACGACACCACCCTGCGTGATGGCGCCCAACAGGCAGGCATGCACCTGTCGTTGGACGACAAGCTGGCAATCGCCGCGCAGGCAGAT
This sequence comes from uncultured Propionibacterium sp., assembly GCA_964293265.1. Classification (GTDB taxonomy): domain Bacteria; phylum Actinomycetota; class Actinomycetes; order Propionibacteriales; family Propionibacteriaceae; genus Propionibacterium. Next base: position 2,335 of record CAXYYR010000133.1, on the reverse strand, counting down.
GCCATCGGTGTGGACTTCATCGAGGGTGGTTGGCCGGGCGCCAATCCCATTGACACGGAGTTCTACGCACGGGCTGAGGGGCTTGGCCTGCGCACTGCCAAATTGGTTGCCTTCGGGTCCACCCGGCGGGCAGGTGGCAAGGCCAGCAGCGATCCGCTTCTGGCAGCTCTCTGCGAAGCCAACACCGAGTATGTCTGCATCGTGGCGAAATCTCACGATCTGCACGTCACCCAGGCACTGCGGACCACTCTCGACGAGAATCTGGCAATGGTGGCCGATTCGGTACGCTTCCTCATCGGCCAGGGCAAAAAGGTATTGGTCGACGCCGAACACTATTTCGACGGCTTCCGCACGAACCCCGAGTATGCCTTGGAAGTTGTGCGCACGGCAGCGGAGGCCGGAGCCGAAACAGTGGTTCTGTGCGACACCAACGGCGGCATGCTGCCCCACTGGATGGGTGACATCATTTCGGCCACCTCATCAATCGGTGTGGAGCTTGGGGTGCACTGCCACAATGATTCCGGTTGTGCGCTGGCCAATTCACTGGCGGCAATGGATGCCGGTGTCACCCATATTCAGGGCACCATCAATGGTTATGGTGAGCGCACCGGAAACACCGACATCACCACCCTGATCGCTGATCTGCAGCTGAAATATGACTGGCCGGTGGTCACGCCTGAACAATTGGGAAATCTGACCACTGTGAGTCGCACGGTGGCCCAGATCACCAACCAGCCGGCGTCACCACGCCAGCCCTTCGTGGGGGAGGCGGCCTTCGCCCACAAGGCGGGTCTGCACGCAAGTGCGCTGAAGGTCAACAACGACCTCTACCAGCACATCGATCCCACGGCAGTGGGCAACGACATGCACATGCTCATTTCCGATATGGCCGGTCGGGCGAATATCCAGATCAAGGGCGAGCAGCTCGGCATGGATCTGTCAGATCGTGATCTGGCAGGCCAAGTTGCCGAATTGGTCAAGGATCGTGAAGCCCGGGGCTATGCCTATGAAGCGGCCGATGCGAGTTTCGAGTTGCTGGTCCGTGGCATGCGTGGCGAGCTCAGTGAGCGTCCCTTCTGGATGACCAGCTGGAGGGTGTTCGCTGAGCAGCGCGGCGCCCAGACCGAAGATGCCCACACCGAGGCCACTGTGAAGCTGGATGCCCAGGGCTCCCCGCAGATCTATGTGGGGGAGGGCAATGGCCCGGTCAATGCCCTCGACCAGGCGCTCAGGCGAGCACTCCGGGCGGCATATCCGCAGGTCGGCGCCTATGAGCTCACCGACTATCGGGTGCGCATTCTTGACGAGGACAGAGGCACGGACGCCACGGTGCGGGTGCAGATCGGTACATCCTGCGGTGATGACACGTGGACGACCGTGGGCGTGGGCGCCAACATCATTGTAGCAAGCTGGGAAGCATTGTCCGATGCCTATCTGTTCGGACTCATGAAGGGTTTCGGCACGCAGGACAGGGGCTGAGCGTCCCTACTGCCCCATGGGTTCATGGCACGACAGCACTGCGGGGGCGGATCTGTTGACGCAGGATAGGTTTGGGCTATGCGTATTGCCCGCTATGCCCTTCCCGGATCCGACCCCACCTACGGGATTGTTGAACTTGCCGCCGATGGCGGCGAACATCCCGACACGGTGGCAGCGCTCACCTCAGATCCACTGGTGGGCCCGGTACAGCTGACCGGTGAGCGTCACCCACTTGCACAGGTGCGGCTTCTGGCGCCGGTGATCCCTCGGTCCAAGGTTGTGGGAGTGGGGCGCAACTATGCCGCCCATGCTGCGGAATTGGGTAACACCACCGATGCTGAGCCACTGGTCTTCCTCAAGCCGAACACCAGTGTGATCGGACCCGAAGACCCCATCATCAAGCCAGCCCAGACCAATGACCTGCAGTTCGAGGGTGAGTTGGCAGTGGTCATCGGGCGCATCTGCCGGCAGGTTCCGGCCGACCGTGTGTCCGAGGTGATATTTGGCTACACAGTGGCAAATGATGTGACGGCCCGTGATCTGCAGCGCACCGAGGACCAGTGGACCCGGGCCAAGGGCTGGGACAGCTTCTGCCCGCTCGGGCCGTGGATCGTCAGCCATCTGAGCCCTGCCGAAGCCGGATCATTGACCATCACCACCACCCTGGATGGTGAAGTCAAACAGCAGGCATCGACGGCTGACATGGTGCATCCGATTGCCGAGCTCATCTCATACATCTCGGAATTCACCACCCTGCTGCCCGGTGATGTGGTGCTCACCGGAACACCTGCTGGCGTTGCCCGCATGGTGCCGGGACAAAAGGTCAGTGTGGCGATCGAGGGCGTTGGCACCCTCA
>CAXYYR010000132.1:0-5045 GCA_964293265.1 uncultured Propionibacterium sp. | reverse complement strand
TGTCACCGCCTCGGGAAGGGAATCGCCGAACCGGGAGAGATGCACCGATGAGTCAGGATGGGCGAGGGAGACGGTGCACAGCGGTGTTCGGGGGAGCTGGGAGCCAGCTGGTTGACCGCTGACCACTTCAATGGCCCGGGGGTGCTTGGGATCGCGGCGCACATGACCCTTGGTTTCCAACACCTTCAGCTGGTGCGAGACGCTGGAGGGGCTGGTGAGACCGACGGCATCACCGATTTCACGAATGCTGGGCGGATAACCCCGCGTCTCCACATTGGCCCGGACGAATTCCAGGATTCGGCGCTGTCTGGTGCTGAGCTCTTCGATGGGCCCGGGCGTGGTGGGCTCATGGTCGAGAGGATGAATGGACTCACGTTGGGGCTTGCTTGCCGCCAATTCATCATTCACCCGGGAACGGCTGGGGCGTCCGGCCTTACGACGCCCGCGATGAGCCGCGTCATCACCGGGGGAGTGCGCAGCAATTCCGTTGGTGGGCACGCGGTCGGTTTCCGGACGCGGTGTGGTCATGGCATGAGGATAGCTGTTTCCCGCGTGGAATCATACGGATGTTCGATGCAGGCGTGTTGGTGGTGGGGTGCATGCCTTCCCAGGTGGCCGGCGATTTTTGTCAGTGCTGCCTGCTTGGCTTGGAACATGTGTTCGAAGTGCATGGGCCCCGGTGGCGCCACGGCGGCAGATCGGGTGGGGCTTGCGTTCGAACAGTTGTCCTATTATGTTTGCTCGAACAAGTGTTCGATCACCGGGCTGTCAATTGTGCCGGAGATTCACCCACGAGCATGTGATCAGAGGAACGGGAGCCGATCATGACTCAGCTGCAGATTCGCCCTATGGCATTGGCAGATGTGGCCACCATGCATCAGGGGAATGGTTCATTTGTCAGCTCTGCCGCCGAGCATGACGTGTCTGGGGCAAATGCTCTGGCGAGGGCTTCGGTGCAACCGGGGCTCTTCGATGTGGAGCCGGTGCTGTCTCCTCGCCCTCGGTTGAAAGTGATCCGGGGTGGACAGTTGGCTGTTGCCCGTGTGCGGCAGGCAGGCATTGTCGTGCCGGACCGGACTGTTGCGCCTGGGGCAATTCAACAGCGAGCCAAGTCCCAGGTGTCCATGTCTCCGGTGCTCAAGTCTCCGGCGTCCAAGCCTCAGGAGTCCAAGCTCTGGGTGCCCGGCGACCACGCAGCAGAACCCAGCTTGGTGCGTTTGGATCTGAATCGGATGCGGACCCCGGCTGGCGCATCGAGCGTGCCGGTGGGTGATGTTGCGGTGCATATGGTGCATGTCCGCCGGATTGAATTGGCTGACCCGGGCATGGATGAGCGTCTGCCGGAAGCCAGTGTTCGGGATTCAGGGGCGAGTGCCCCGGCCGCGCGGGATGCCCGGGTGGGTGAATCGGGCTGGCGACTGACGCGGCGTGGCGTGGGTGTGGTCCTGACCGGTTTTGTCATCTCGATGTGCATCGCGCTTGGAGCCATCGGGTACAGCCTTGTTGTCACCGCTCAGCAGGATGCGGCTCAGGCGGGGCAGGTTGCTGCCGCCGAACAATTCGTGGGCTGATTCCTCCTTCGTCAAGCCCAACACGCCAGACACAGGATGTGGTGTCCACCTTCCGGTGGGTGTACCATATGTGGTGGTTGCAGCGATGTAGTTCATCTACAGGTTGTGGCCACTCGTTATGTGATCACCGCATCCATGAGATGTGCATCTGACAGCAAGGAGGGGTCATGCATTGTCCCTACTGCCATCACAGTGATTCGAGAGTCCTGGACTCGCGTGTCGCCGAGGATGGCGCCAGTATTCGTCGGCGTCGACAGTGCTTGGCGTGTGAACGCCGATTCACCACTGTGGAGAAGATGCAGCTCATGGTCTCCAAGAAGGGCGATGTTGTGGTGCCCTTCAGCCGCGACAAAGTGATCAATGGTGTGCGCAAGGCATGCAAGGGCCGTCCGGTCACCGAACTTCAGCTGGCCCGTCTCGGTCAGACGGTGGAGGACTCATTGCGTGCCGCAGGGCAGGGCGAGGTCTGTTCCGAGGATGTGGGTATCGCGATCCTCAAGCCGCTGAGTGAGCTTGATGCGGTGGCCTATCTGCGCTTCGCCAGTGTCTACAAGCATTATCAGAACGTTGACGATTTCCTCACCGAGATCGCCCGCATGAAGACCGAGGATCTCACCGATGCTGATGCACTGGTTGATTCCCAGACCCAGGCCTCACCGACTGCGTGAGCCACGCGTCACCACGCTGGCAGCCAATTACGGCTGACAGTCAATGAAGCAAGCAACCATTCCACGATCAACCGCACAACCCATCCCCACCCCCAACGGGCAGCGCTCGCGGGCGGACCCACCAGAAAGCAGAGAGGTCACGATGACACAGACGACCAGCACGGCCGGCAAGACCGGGCGCAGCGGCGGGGGACTGAGCATTACCCGCGTTTTCAGCCGCCCCGATGTGCACCCCTATGACGAGATCACATGGCAGCGTCGCGATGTGGTGCAGACAAATTGGAAGACCGGCGAGGTCGTTTTTGAACAGAAGGATGTGGAGTTCCCTGACTTCTGGAGCGTCAATGCCTCGACCATCGTCACCACCAAGTATTTCCGCGGTGCCATGGGCAGCGATACCCGTGAGTCCAGTCTGCGTCAGCTCGTTGACCGGGTGGTGAAGAAGTACTCTGCCACCGGTCTTGCCGAGGGCTATTTCGCCACTCCTGAAGACGCCGAAGTCTTCGAGCAGGAACTCACCTGGATGCTCGTGCACCAGTTCTTCAGCTTCAACTCACCGGTGTGGTTCAACGTCGGCACAGCCAGCCCCCAGCAGGTGAGCGCCTGCTTCATCCTGTCGGTTGATGACTCGATGGATTCGATCCTCAATTGGTACAAGGAAGAGGGAATGATCTTCAAGGGCGGTTCGGGCGCCGGCCTGAATCTCTCGCGCATCCGCTCGTCCAAGGAACTGTTGCGTTCCAGCGGTGGCACGGCTTCGGGGCCTGTGAGCTTCATGCGTGGTGCCGATGCCTCGGCCGGAACCATCAAATCGGGTGGCGCCACCCGACGTGCCGCGAAGATGGTGGTGCTCGATGTCGACCATCCCGATATCGAGGAGTTCGTCGAGACCAAGGCCCGTGAAGAGGACAAGATTCGTGCCCTGCGTGATGCAGGCTTTGACATGGACCTGGGTGGTCGTGACATCACCTCGGTGCAGTACCAGAACGCCAACAACTCGGTGCGTGTCTCCGATGAGTTCATGGCGGCTGTGGAGAACGGCGACAAGTTCGGACTCAAGGCCCGGACCAATGGCGAAGTGATCGAAGAGGTTGATGCCCGTGAGCTGTGGGGCAAGATCGCCAAGGCTGCCTGGGAATGCGCCGACCCTGGCCTGCAGTATGACGACACCATCAACTCCTGGCACACCACGCCGGAGTCGGGTCGGATCAATGGCTCCAATCCCTGCAGTGAGTACATGAGCCTGGACAACAGCTCCTGCAACCTGGCGAGCCTCAATCTGCTCAAATTCCTGCGCGACGACGACACCTTCGACACCGAACTGTTCACGCGCGCTGTTGAGCTGATCATCACGGCCATGGACATCTCCATCTGCTTTGCAGATTTCCCCACCGAGCCCATCGGTCAGACCACCCGTGATTACCGTCAGCTCGGTATCGGCTATGCCAATCTCGGGGCCCTGCTCATGGCTCTGGGCAAGGGCTATGACTCCGAGGGAGGTCGTGCCCTGGCTGCGGCCATCACTTCGTTGATGACCGGCACCGCCTATCGCCGCAGCGCCGAGCTGGCTGGCGTTGTGGGTGCCTACAGCGGCTATGCCCGCAATGCTGAGGGTCACCAGCGTGTGATCCGCAAGCACAGTGCTGCCAATGAGGCACTGACTCCTGTCCACCAGATCGATGATGAGGTGCGCCAGGCCGCTCAGCACGAGTGGGACAAGGCAGATGTCATGGGTGAGGCCAATGGTTTCCGCAACGCCCAGACCTCAGTGCTGGCGCCCACCGGCACCATCGGCTTCATGATGGACTGCGACACCACCGGAATTGAGCCGGACTTCTCGCTGGTGAAGTTCAAGAAGCTGGTCGGCGGTGGTTCCATGCAGATGGTCAACCACACCGTGGAGCGGGCCCTCACCAATCTGGGTTACGACCAGGACGCTGTCACCGCAATCGTTGATTACGTGGCTGACAAGGGCAATGTGGTTGGTGCTCCGGAGCTCAAGGAAGCCGACTACGAGGTTTTCGACACCGCAATGGGTGTGCGGGCCATCGCTCCCATGGGCCATGTGCGCATGATGGCGGCCGTCCAGCCGTTCCTGTCCGGCGCGATCTCCAAGACCGTCAATCTGCCGGAGTCGGCAACGGTCGATGAAATCGCTGATGTCTACATGCAGGGCTGGAAGCTGGGTCTCAAGGCACTGGCCGTCTATCGCGACAACTGCAAGGTTGGCCAGCCATTGAGCGCCGGCAGCACCGGAAGTGATTCGAATCGGAAGACCTCTGAGGCAGTAACACCCGAGGTGCGTGTGGAATATCGCCCGCGCCGACGCCGCCTGCCCAAGAGCCGTTCCGGACGCACCACCAGCTTCTCGGTGGCCGGCGCCGAGGGTTATATGACCACGGGTGCCTATTCCGAGGGCCAGCTCGGCGAGATCTTCCTGAAGCTCGGCAAGCAGGGTTCCACGCTGTCGGGCGTGATGGATGCCTTCTCGATCGCCGTGTCCATCGGTTTGCAGTACGGCGTGCCCCTGGAGAGCTTCGTCCAGAAGTTCACCAATCTGAAGTTCGAGCCTGCCGGTATGACCGACGATCCCGATATTCGGATTGCCCAGTCGATTCTTGACTATGTGTTCCGCCGTCTGGCGCTCGACTACCTCGATTTTGATGAGCGCAGCGAGCTGGGTATCTATACTGCCGACGAACGGGCACATTATGTGGAGACCGGCTCCTATCTCTCCGAGGAGGACGAGGCGTCACTGCCTGAATCAGAGCAGCTCAAGAATGATGCCGGCGACGACCTCAAGGTT
>CAXYYR010000131.1:0-5291 GCA_964293265.1 uncultured Propionibacterium sp. | reverse complement strand
GCAAGCGTGATGACACATGCGCTGGATTTCACCGTACCTGATCGGCCCACCCTGAAAACAGTGGCAGCTGTGCGAGGACACTTGGCGCGCAAATTTGAGCAACTCGGGGGCCTGGTGGTCCTCAACTCGATGGTCGGCAACAACACACATCGGATGCTCGATCTTGAGGAATTCCGAGGCTTCACGCTCCACTCCACCAGCGCGCCGCTGGTTTTTGTGAACTCCCACGACACCATCCGGGGCCAGGTATTTTCCCTGTTGCACGAATTTGCCCATGTGTGGCGAGGGGAATCAGCAGTAAGCGGCGGCGGCGATCCATTGGCCCCCACAGACGCGGAGACAGAACGTTGGTGCAATTCTGTGGCTGCCGAGATTCTCGTGCCACACGCCGATCTGGCCAACCGCTTCGACAAGCAAACCAATCTCACTGATGAGCTGGACAGGCTGGCATCCTTCTACCACTGCTCCACGCTCGTGGTGCTTCTACGTCTCCGAGATGTGGGGCTGCTGCCAGGCGTGGATGTAGCTGCCGCATATGCCTCTGAGCTTGGTCGCCTGCTCGCCATCATGGTGGAGGCACCCCAAGGCGGCGGTGGCCAGTTCTACAACAACCAGCACTCACGCATCGGCGCAACACTCAGCCGAGCCATCGTGCGCGAAACCCTCAGCGGCAAGCTACCCATGACTCACGCACTCGGCCTGCTCTCCTTCAGATCTATCGATGTCTTCGACAACTACGCCGAGCAACTTGGAGAACGTTGATGTTCCTGCTCGATTCCAATGTGTTCATCACTGCATTTCGCAGCTACTATGCCTTTCACCTCACTCCTGGTTTCTGGGATTGGCTGAAGGGTCAACACTTCGCAGGAAACATCGCTTCGGTGCAGAACGTACGCCACGAGATAACCCAAAAACATGATGACCGTCTCGCAACATGGGTGAAGGCACTCCCCCGCAGTTTCTGGCTCAGCCCCAACGATGAACCGACCCTGGCAGCCATGAGCAAGTTGGCAAGCTGGACTCAAACGGCCAAGCCCGGATTCCGCGAGGCCGCCATTCAAAAATTCTTTAGCGACGCCGATTCCTTTCTGATTGCTCAAGCAAGTAGTCACGAGCACATCGTTGTTACCTTCGAACGTCCAGCGCCAAATGCAGAAAAACGGGTTTTCATTCCCGATGCCTGCGCTGCCATTGGTGTCGAATATGCCGATCCCTTCGCTGTTTACCAAAGACTGGGGCTGAGATTTACCGGCCCTGCACCCAACGAATCCCTCACTCCAGCAGCAGATACATCCAGCCCGCCGCTGCCCCTCGAGTAACTCGTCAACTCCAAGCAGCTTGACGCCCCGACCGCCAGCCAGCCCCCACCTTCACATCTCGCGCAACGCCCCCACCGTGGCCAAGGCCGCCTCAGCAGCCTGACCGCCCTTGTCTTCCTGGCTGCCTTCAAGCCCTGCTCGCGCCAATGCCTGGGCCTCGTCATCGCAGGTGAGCACGCCGAAACCGACCGGCACACGGGTGCGCAGCGCCACCTCGGTGAGACCCTGCGTCGCGGCCTGGCACACATAGTCGAAGTGGGGAGTGCCGCCCCTGATCACCACTCCCAGGGCCACCACGGCATCGGCGCCTGCCATCGCTGCCTGCATGGCGGCCACCGGCAGCTCGAACGAACCGGGCACCCGCACCAGCTTGGGCGCGCTCACATGGGCTCGTTCCAGCGCAACCAATGCCCCGGCCACCAGGCCATCCATCACCTGCGTGTGCCAGCTGGCGGCCACCACCACAACCTTCAAACCAGCCCCGTCAACGCTCAACTCGGGGATTCCATCGCCGCTCATGAGGCCTTCCTTTCGGTTGACTGCCCACTGCCGGGCACAGCCACAGCAGCGTCGATGAGATGGCCCATCTTGGCTGCCTTGGTGCGCAGATAGTCAATGTTCTGCTCGGTGACGCCAACCACCAACGGCACGGTCTGGCTCACCGTGATGCCATGGGCTTCCAACGCCCGCACCTTGTCGGGATTGTTGGTGAGCAGACGCACCCTGTTGACACCCACATCACGCAGGATCGCCGCGGCAGCACCGTATTCACGCAAGTCAGGAGCCCAACCGCGAGCAATGTTCGCCTCCACAGTGTCAGCACCTGCCTCCTGCAGGGCATAGGCGGCAATCTTCTCGGCCAGGCCGATCCCGCGACCTTCCTGACCACCCAGATAAACCAACACACCACCGTGAGCAGCAATGAGCTCCATAGAACGGTCCAGCTGGGCACCACAATCACATTTCCGTGAACCCAGGACGTCGCCGGTGGCGCACTCCGAGTGCACCCTCACCAACGGCCCGTCCATGCTTGCGAGTGAGGCATTCGGACGCGCAGTGCTGAACGCCCCCTCACCCGCCGTCAACGCAAGATGTTCGGCGCCGGTACGCAGATCGCGGTAGGCGGTCACCGTGAAATCGCCATGTCTGATGGGCAGATGAGCCACGGCAACCCGAGTGACGCGCTCGTCAGGAAGCTGCTGTTCAAAGGGCGAGTCATGCCGCCCAGCAGCATCGCGGGCATCCAGTTCGGCGATCAGCGCCTCGATGGTCACAATCATCAGACCCTGCTGGGCAGCGAACAGTTCAGCGTCAGCAAGCCGCATCATCGAACCGTCGTCATGCACCAATTCGGAGATCACCGCCACTGGCGCCAGACCAGCCAGACCGCAGAGTTCCACCGACGCCTCGGTGTGCCCACCCCGCTGACGCACGCCACCAGAAACCGCGCGGAGCGGCAACATGTGGCCGGGACGAATGAGATCGTCAGGCCCCAAAGCGGGATCGGCAAGGGCATTCACCGTGAGGGCGCGATCATGGCCACTGATTCCGGTGGTGACGCCGCTGGCAGCGTCAACGCTCAGCGTGTATGCCGTGTGCAGCTTGTCCTGCGAGCGCGGCACCATGAGCGGCAAACCAAGGTGGTCGGCACGCTCACCGGTCATCGGAGCACACAGATATCCCGAGGTGTGGCGGATCATCCAACCGATGGTTTGCGGCGTGGCCAGGGCGGCTGACATCACCGCATCCACCTCGTTCTCGCGGCTCTGCGAATCAGCCACGAGAACCGGCTTTCCGGCGCGCAGTTGTTCCAGCGCCTCGGCGATGGTGTTCATGCGCGCACCTGCTCACCGAGCTGGGCTGTGGGCCGGGCGCCAGCCTTCACGATGCCGGCCGCTTGCAGTTGACGCTCCACATAGCGCGCCACCGGATCCACTTCGATGTTCACCACATCGCCCACAGCACGTTCACCCAGTGTGGTCATGCGCAGAGTCTCGGGAATCAGCGCCACACCCAAGGACGCGGCACCCACATGGGTGACGGTGAGCGAGACACCGTCCAGAGCCACAGCGCCCTTCTCGGCCACCAGCGGGCCGAGCTCGGAGGGCACCGAGAATTCGAGCTCGACCCAACCGCCCGACTCATTGCGACTGGTGAGGCTCGCCAGGCCGTCCACATGGCCCTGCACCTGGTGACCGTCGAGACGCGCATCGGCACGCATCGCCCGTTCCAGGTTCACCTGTGATCCTGCGTGCAGACGCCCCAGCGATGTGCGCCGCAGGGTCTCGGGCATGAGGTCAACGCTGAACGAATCGCTGCCGGGAAGGTCAACCACTGTGAGACATGCGCCGCTGACGGCGATCGAGCAACCTTGCGTGGCGCCCTGGACGGCGAGAGGGCCTTGGATTGTGAGGCGGGCTCCCCCGCCCGGCGCTGATGTGGAGTCGGTGATGGTGCCGATTTCTTCGATGATTCCGGTGAACATGTGATTCCTTCTGGGTTGTTGTGAACTGCCGGGTTGTGACCTGTTGTGATGCTTGATCTCTGGATTGACGGTTTTTGATGTGCGCGCTTCGTGATGTGCTGAATTACTGATGCCCTCAGTTCGTGTTGCACTCAACTTCTGATGGGCTGCGCCCCGAGCTGATGGGCTGCGCCACAAGCAGCACGTCATCGCCGAGTTGGCGAACTTCCGTGGTGTGCCAGCGCATTGCGTCGGCGATGGTGGTGATTCCCAGCTTTGTGACGGCGCTGGGGCCAGCACCAAGCAGGGCCGGGGCAATGTATGCATGAATCTCGTCGGCCAGGCCGGCGGCAAGAAATGCCGATGTCACAGTGGGTCCACCCTCGACGAGCAGCTTGGTGAGGCCACGCTGTCCGAGCGCCGCAACCACGTGGTTGGGGTTGTGGCTGGCGAGGGTGACAAGTGGTCCACCGGGGCCGCGGAGGGCGGCATCTTCGGGGAGGGCTCGGGCACCCATCACGACGCGGGCAGGTTGGTGGCCCTGCAAGCTTCCGTCTGTTTTGCGGGCTGTGAGTGACGGATTGTCGGCCAGGGCTGTGCCGGTGCCGATGATGAGGGCATCCATGCCGGCGCGCACCTGGTGGGCGTGGGCTCGCGCCTCGGCTCCGGTGATCCACTGGCTTGTGCCATCGGCGGCTGCAATGCGTCCATCGAGCGTGGCGGCAAGCTTGACGGTGATGTGGCTGGGCGCTGCAATGCTGGCAAGCCAACGGCCCAACAGCTCGCGTCCCTCAGCTTCGAGTGCTCCGACAACCACGTCCACGCCATGGGATCGCAGATACTCGGCACCGCCGGATGCCACCGGGTTGGGGTCCGGCACCGAGAAGACCACGCGGGTAATCCCGGCTTTGACCAATGCCTCGGCGCAGGGCCCGGTGCGTCCCCAATGGGAGCAAGGCTCCAGAGTGACCACTGCGGTGGCGCCACGCGTGCTGGTGGCGGACACGCGGGCCTTGGCCAGGGCATCGGCCTCGGCATGCGGGCTGCCGGCGCCACGGTGCCAGCCCTCGGCCAGGGTGCGGGCGTCCGGTGAAAGCAGCACGCAGCCGACCTGGGGGTTCGGATCGTCGGCGGACCCACGCCGGGCAAGCTCAAATGCGCGGCGCATGGCACTCAGCTCGCGTGGCGTGGCATCGCGGTGGATGGTGTGTGCGCCCATGCAGCTCTCCCGAGGTCAAGGCCTCGGGGCTTGTTCGTGATCGGCACACGGACAACGCCGGATACGCCAGCAGGGCCCACCGCCATGGCGCGCACCGCACGACGTCTCACGACGCCACGTGAACTTCTCCCATCCGGACTTTCACCGTCGGTCCTGGAGTTTCACCAGATCAACCGTCGCCCTGCTTGCGCAGCTTGACGGGTCGTGGACTGTCACCACCGGCTCGGAATTACACCGACCCCGAAGTACGAGTTTGCTTGCTGGAGCACACGTGAGCAAGGGAGCTGGA
>CAXYYR010000130.1:0-5308 GCA_964293265.1 uncultured Propionibacterium sp. | reverse complement strand
AGCCTCGTCGGCGGTGCTGCTCGCCGCCTGCGACACGGTGACAGCGGTCTGGGCCGAATCGATCATGGTGCCGAGAGTCTGCCAGGCATCCAGTCGCCACCGTCGCCCGGACGTGTCCTCGACCCACACCGTGGGGCCGACCTCGGCGCGGAAACGGAAGCGGCCCACATCGTCGGTGAGGACTCTTGACACGGGTTTCCATCCGTCGCCACGGTCCTGCTGGACAGCAACGGCCTTCCCGGCCACCTCGGCATCCCACACCCGCAGCTCGATGCCGGGACGCACGTCGCCAGCGACGTCGGTCACCACATCAGCCGGCGCATACCCGTAATCCCACGTCGCCATCACAAAATCCTTTGATAAGACAGTACTACCCGCAGGCCCCGCTCCCCGCCTGAGCGTTGCATAAAGTCGATCTGATAGGTGTCGCCCTTATTGAGAAAGGTCGTCCGCGAACCCGACCAGAACCAGAACTTGCTCGCCGGGAAGATCCCGCCGAACTTCCAGGCCCCGTTCACCAGAACATGAATCTCACGCACCGACCCGTCAATATCAAGGCCGTTATAATCGTCCATCGACGCATACAGCGCGTAGGTGCCCGACTCGGGAATCGTGAACTTCTGAACCGTCTTCATTTGGTCGGACTGGGTAGACACCACCGACGAGGTCGCCACCTCATCGGAATGTTGCATGATCGTCGACCACTCGTCCAGCGTGTCCGATGTTTTCACCCAAATCGCGTTCAGCTCGGCAGACACCACCATAGTGCCCTTCGGTGCCTGAATGCTCGACGCCGACGCCCGGCCATACTTTGCGCTGCGGTCGGCAATCGATGAAGCATGCCCGATCAGTGCTGGCCGCATCGAATCCAGCAGCCTGACAAGCGTCGCCGGAACATCCGCAGCATCCGGCTCCAAGCTTGGAATGCGCCAACCATCAGGTCCATAAGTATCCACATCGTCCCCCTTTTTTGTTGTGTCGTATGGCGCGCCATGCCGGTCAGGCGAGCGCGCCGATCAGAATCCAGATGCCGCTCTCGAGACGTACCAGCACGGCACGGTCCCCCGGTGCCGGCTTGTAGGAGTCGAGCCTGCGCACCAGATGCTTCTGCCCGTCGCGCTCCACCTCAACCTGCCGGGAATCCGCAGTGGCCTGCCCGACAGTCGCCAACGCGACCGTCCGGCCAGCTTCACCGATGATGGCCTTCAGGGCTACATCTGGGCTACTCATGCCATCTGCTCCTCGCTGCTGATTGTCTCACTGTCTGCGGTCAGCTGGCCGCCGGTTGTTCCGCGCGTCTGGCAGGTCATCGTGGCCGCCACAAGATCGCACGACACAGACTCCAACACCACCACGGTGGGACCGGCCGCCGTTTTCACAATCCCCACATCCCCCGCCCTTTTGGCAGGGTCGAACATGGTCGTAATGTCAAGGGTGCGTTTCACACCCAACCGTGGCTCCAGCATCGCGACCGCAGCCGCCTCCACCTGAGCCAGCTCGGTGAACAGCGACGATGTGTAGAACAGCGGCACCACACCAAAGCCACCCTCAGACACTGAACGGTCCACGTTCGTGGGAGACCAGGCATTATGATCGGACACGATCACCGGCCCCAAAATAGGGACGGTCGTGTCGGTCGATTCGCCTTTCGCGACGATCGTGTTGCGGATCGTGGAACGGTCTTCGTGGGCGACAGCCGACAGTTGGGTGCCGCCAGCACCTTCGGCGATCTCCCACAATGTGGGGCTGTTCAATGCCGGCGGGACCGAGACGCGGAAGGTTCCCCGCTCATCGGTAGACACGGTCGCGCCCAGCATGCGAGCAATCGACGTGGACGACTGGTTGGTTCCGTCGATGAAGTCCCACCGGTCCCGCTCCACCATGGTCGGGGAAATGTTCGCCCCTGCATCAATGCCGGAATCGAACGTGATCTCAGCGTCCGGCAGAACCTCGTGGATCAGACCAGACAGCACATCAATTGCAGCACCGGACACTTCGCGTGGCTTGGTCAGTCGGGAATCAATCAGCTGCTGTTCCCACGACTTCCCGGTAATTTCGACGGCGGGCGCCTGTTCGCCGGACAAGCCGCCCGTCCATGTGTTGGCGACCTCGTCGATGCGGTATTCGCCGAGTTGGATCGTCTCTTCCCAGGTGTCGGTATGGTGCATGGACACATACACCCGCGCCCTACACCCGAACACGTCCAGCCCGGTCGCGTCGGCTGCCCGCAAGGTGGCCTTCAGCTCCCACCGGACGGTTTGCGTAGTTGACTCGGTCACCGAGCATGCGGTCGGGGTGACGTCGTGCCATGTTTGGCCACCATCGGACGACCACGACACCATCACCGACCATCGGACACCAGCCCCGACCGACTCGGTCCATCTGCGAGAAACATTGATCATTTAGAACCCCACTAGGTTGGCGTATGTGCATGAGTTGGCGACGTCGGAGAACGTGCCGCGCGCCAGCATGTCCGCATAGGTGTATCCGGGTATCCATGCAGGCAGATCGGCGGTCGATGGGGCAACAACCGGGGTGAGGACGGAAGAGACCGTCCAGATTTTCCCGTCCTGCTTCGTGGCCGACACATCGCCAGGCATCGCCCACATGGCAGGGAACCCAATCGACGGTTCAGGCCGGAAAAACACTGGCCCCGAGGTGAGGGCAGCCATCAGCATGTCCCGCTCTTCGATCCCCCTGTCTTCGTGGGGGAAGCCACACAGCCATGTCCACTCTTGCCCCGTGTCGGTGGGAATGTCCCAGCTCCCAGCCACATGTTGCGACGCGGGGGAGGCTGTCAAGGTTGCCCGGGCCGTGCGCCCCAGCGTGGGGGTATTTGCGACAGTCCGCAAAATGACCGAGCCTGCCGAGTTCGCCAGCGGGGTCACTGCCGCCCATTCGAAGCGGATCGGGGCAGTGTGGACAGCCACCGACACATCGGCACCCTCATCGGACACCACCCGGTACACCACATCAGCGTCGATTGGGGGAAAGGCGTCGTAGGCGACACCGACACCGGCAGGTGTGATGATCGGGTCTCCCGAATACACCACGTCCCCGTCGCGTGTCAGCGTCGCCTTCCAGCCGCCCATGCCGGACACTTTCAACCGCACACCGCACCGGACAGCGTCCACCACCGCCACAATACGGCCATCGGCGGACTCGAAACGTGCCGGCGCTTCCGGCCAGCCTGCCACCGTGTTGATGATCGGCATCAGTACCTGCTTCCCCCGGCCATTCCGGCAGCGACCGAAATGCGCCCATCGATGACCTGCCCCATTTGGTGACCGTCGACGATCAGCGCGACCCGCATCCGGTTCATCCCGGCCAGCACGTGATTGGCGACACGATCCTCCAAGCCGTCCATCTGGGTCCTGTTGTAGACCGCTTCGCCGCCCTTGAAATCGACCAGCTCGGGACCGTTCTCACCGACCCATGCCGTACCGGCAGCCGCGTTCAGGGTGCCGCCCGCATAGCCGACATATCCGCCGCCACCCGCCAGCGAGGCAATCCCCGGAATGTTGAACGGGCCGCCATAGCGGGCGTTCACATAGTTCCACCATGCCAGCAGCTGATCGACTGCACCGGTCCAGTTACCAAAGCCCGGCCACTGGTAGGCAGAGAACGTCGGCTGGATGAACTGCATCAAACCGGCCGACGGCGTTCCCGCCTGCGCATTCGAGTCCCAGTTGTTGACAACCGACGGGTTGAACCCTGATTCGTGCTGTGCAACCGTGGCCGCAACCTGCTTGTAGGGCGCCATGGCCGGATTGATCGCGACAGCCGCGTTCCACCAGCCATCGAAAGCCTCCGACCCGGAACCTCCGCCGCCGAACAGCGAACTCAGATGCTCCTTCACCCAATTGCCGATTGACTCGGCAATCGTGCGAGGAATCCTTGCCAGCATTTGCGCGAACGGCGACGAACCGACCTGCCCGATGAGCCCCTTCACCTTGCCCCACAGATAGTCGAACGGGTTGGAGAAGAAGCCAGACACGGCCTCCCCGATGTTTCCGATGATGCCGCCGTCTGCCATCGGCAGGGCACCGAGCATCTGGCCAGTCTTAGCCCAGATCCCCAGCGAGCGTGTCCGCTTGGCCGGATCCAACGGAATATAGGCTTCCGGGCCTGCCTCAGCCCACACAATCGGCTTGTTGCCTATTTGTGCTTCACGGCTGAACCCGCCATTGGCGAACTCGACGTGCGGCACATCGGCAGCATCAGCGCCAAACTTTGTCGCGACCGCGTTGTAGGCGTTCACGAGCCCGCCAACCACCGTGTTCACGATGAACTCTACAGGTGTTTTTGCGGCGTTCTTGATCGCATTCCACGCGCTCCCGATACCCTCCTTGAGACGATCGAATGCGCCGACGATGGCATCCTTGACGAGGATGAACCGGGGCACGACGCTGGTCTCGAACCAGTTGACAATCGGGGCCACAATTTGGTCCTTGATCCAGTTCCACGCGCCGCCGATCCGGTCACGCATCCATTCGAACGCGCCCCCGATAGCATTCGCCACTGCCGAGAATGCTGGCACAACCGTGAACTGGAACCAGTTGACAATCGGGGCCACGATGTTGTTCTTGATCCAGTTCCACGCGCCGCCGATCCGGTCACGCATCCATCCGAACGCAACCCCGATAGCGTTCGCCGCTGCCGAGAATGCTGGCACAACCGTGAACTGGAACCAGTTGACAACCGCACGGATCGCGTTCGCGATTGCATTCCATACGGTTTCCACCACCGTGCGGAGAAAGTTGAACACCGGAATGATGATGTTTTTGATCACCCATGCGAGCCCCATGAGGACACCAGACAGGGCGAGGACCACAAGAATGATGGCGCCGATCACCAGAACGAACGGCGCTGCCATGACGATGACACCCAGCAGGAGCAGGTACTTACCGACTTTGCCGAAAATGTTTTTCAGGGTCGGCCACAGCGTGTCTTTGATCCAGTTGAACACCGGTTCCATGGCAGCCTTGATGCCGTCCCATGCGGGCTTGATCGCGTTGTGCCACAGGTCAAGGGTGGCCTTCTTGATGGCGTTCCACACGGTCATGATGGCTGGCCCGGCTGTACCCCTGATCCAGTCAACAACCGGCCCTATAACACCCTTAATGCCGTCCCATGCCGGTTCGATACCGTTGTGCCACAGCAACAGGGCACCGGTTTTGATGGTGTCCCACGCGGTCGTGATGACTGGCCCGGCTGTATCCCTGATCCAGTCAACAACCGGCCCTATGGCAGCCTTAATGCCGTCCCATGCCGGTTCGATACCGTTGTGCCACAGCAACAGGGCACC
>CAXYYR010000129.1:0-5409 GCA_964293265.1 uncultured Propionibacterium sp. | reverse complement strand
TGGGTTGGCGGTTCTGGGGTGATGGTCACCAGCGGCGCAATGTAGGTGTACGACTGGGTATAGGTGGTGGCAAGGGGATTCGTGCCATTCGGCAGGGCGGTGTTCACCACCACCACATCGACTGTCCCGGCTGCATGGGCTGGGGTGTCGACTGTCCAGGACTCGTCGGCGACTTGTGTGAGGTTGGTGCCCTCAATGCCGCCGAAGGTCACCGAGGTGACCACGGGTGTGGGCTCGACCACAAGCAGCGGGACAAATGATTTGGTGGGGCTCACCACACCGGCAAGTGGAACGTTGGTCGGCTGGAATGATCCCCAGATGTACAGCTGACCGTCGCAGCCCGTGGCTGACATCTGGTATGTCATCACCGAAACGGATGTGAATGAGGAGCACACGCTGTTGTCCACTGTTCGCGGCACCATGGTTGTTGAATCTGCTTCGCCGGAGCCGAGCTGGCCCCTGCCGCCGAACCCCCAGGTGTGAATCGTGCCATCTGCATCAAGTGCAGCCAGAGCGGAGGCCGTTGGCCCAGCACTCACCGCAATGATCTCGGCGTTGGTGCCAAGATCGATCGGGGTGGGATCCAGGATGGACAGAATTGAGGAACCGCTCCCGGTAGTGGGATGGCCACCAGAGGCAGTGCCATCGCGATCAGTTCCCCAGGCGTAGACCTGGCCGTCGGAGCCGAGCGCCACAAAGCCGCCCTGGTAACCGTCCACCTGCTCAAAGCTCACTCCGGCGGGCATGTTGATTGCCGTGGGCCCGGAGATGCTGGTCCCGCTGTTGGTGTTCGTCTGGCCCCAGTAATAGCTGGTGCCATCGTCTGCTTGAGCCATGGCTCTGGTCGCACTTGCTGCGATCTTGGTGAACTTCTTGTTCGAGTCCAGCGGCACCATCACCGGTGCAGCCTGGGGCGTTTTGCCTCCATCGCCGAGCTGGCCAAAAGCATTGGCCCCCCAGGCCCAGACGTGGCCGTCACTGTCGAGCGCCAGTGAGAAATTGTCCGCAGCCTCCATTTGAACGAATGTGATGCCTGGCTGTGTGGCTATCTCCACGGAGCCATCACTCACCGCGATGTTGGTGTCGCCAATGCCCAAGCGACCATCCTGATTCGAGCCCCAGGCGTAGGCCTTGCCGTCTGATCCGATGACCAGCGCGTGGAAAGTGCCCGTGTTGATCTCGTCGATGGTGACGCCATCCGGCATGGGTACTCGGGCGAGCGACATTAGGTATTGGTTCTGCTCGCCGAGGCCAAGCTGCCGGCTGCATTCGCACCCCACCCGTAGGCATCACCTTCAGCGGTGATCGCGAGGGAACCGGAGGACATGGCTTCGAATGATTCGAAATTGAGGTCAGTGACAGGCGCTGGCACCGTGACGGTTGTGCCGCCTGCAACAGGGCCGGATTCGGGTGTGATCCCGTTGTCGGCGGCATCGGCTGGTGAGGCCAAACTCAAACCCGATATGCCCAGAGCAATTGCTGCAAAGACAGCACCGGCTTTTCTTCGGCGCGGAATGTGAGTTGCGAGTGTGCCCTGGAATTGAATGGGGTCGGTGACGTGGGTGGCGATTTGGTCGCTCATGGTGGGTAAATCCGCTTCTGACTAGGGACGATGGGTAAGTCCATGATGACGGGAAAAGCGGGGACAGAGCAAGCGTGGGTATTGGTCGTTGCTATGAGACAACAGCAAAAATCGGGCCAGGCAGGGGAGTTATTGGCTCCGCTACCTGGCCCGAATTCATTGTGGACTGGCTATTCCTAATGCTTGCGACGTGCCAGTGCGGCAGCTCCTGCGCCTGCTAGTGCCAGTGCTGCGCCCAGCCCGGCCAGGCCGTTGCTGGTTTCGCCACCGGTGCCGATGTCGGCGCCGTCAGAGTTGGGCTCGTCGGTGGGGCCTGCTGCTGGGCTAGCATCACTCGGCTCAGCAGAAGGTGTTCCACTTGGCGAAGGACTGTCCTCGTTGTAGGTGAACGGCCAACGGGTGCCCACACCATCTGTGAAGACATAGCCATCGGCAGGGATGGCATCCACCCAGATGCTTTCGCCGTCGTTAAGCACGATGTCGCCGGTGACCGGCTGGCCATCAATCTGGTAGATCACGCCGTCCTGGGTGGGAATGGTGACAGTGTCACCCACCTGGGTTGGCGGCGTCGGAGTGATCGTCACCAGAGGCGCAACGTATGTGTATGACTGCGCATACGTTTTTGACTGCACGTCGGAGCCGTCTGCCAAAGCGGTCGTCACCACTACATCAACCGTTCCTGCTGCGTGAGCGGGGGTGTTGACCGTCCATGACTCGTCGGCAACTTGTGACAGGTTCGTGCCCTCAAGTCCGTCGAAGGTCACTGAGGTGACCTCACGGATGGGTTCAGCAACCAATACCGGGACGAATGACTCCTCGGTGGCAGCCTCGTCACCCAGCGGCACCCCACCCTTGGTCCAAAATGATCCCCATGCGTATAGCTGACCTCCGCACCCAACGGCGGAGCCGTGGTTACCCTGCACTGCAACGGATTCAAAGGAATTGCAGAGATTTGTCTGCACCGCCTGTGGCGCCCAATCACCGTCAGCATGTTTTCCGGTCCCAAGGCCAAGACCGCCGGCACCGGTCATGCCATGTTGCGCTCCGGAACCCCAAGTGATGATTTGACCGTCAGCAGTCAGCACTGCGACCACTGGGCTGGACTGATTCCCATCGATGGCAACGACGGCACTATTAGTGCCCAATTCGACTGCGGTTGGATTCAAGACTTCAACCGGTCTTGAGTCACTGCCAAGGGTGGGATTTCCGCCGGAGCTATCACCTCCGTAGCCAGCACCCCCAAAACCTGGCCCCGCGTCATCGCCTCCCCAGGCGTAGACGTTGCCAGCATCGCCAACGGCTACGAATCCTCCCCGGCTTCCGGTTATGGTGGTGAATTTAGTTACTCCAGTGGGCATGGATACAGGTGCTGGCGTGAGAATGTCGCCTACCATTGGGCTGTGGCCTGAGCCCCCCGAGTAGGCGGTGCCGTCGCTCGTGATCGCCAATCCTCGGCTGCCGCCCTGGGCGATATGGGTGAACACCAAGTCTTCTGGTAATGGCACCCGAACAGGTGAGTTTGAGCCGACTCTAGTGGTGTCACCAAGTTGGCCCCAGGCGTTGCTGCCCCAAGCCCAGACATGTCCATCGGTGTCCAGCGCCATGGAGACATTGTTGCCTGCAGCCACCTCTTTGAACGTGATTCCGGGCTCGGTTGCGACAGTCACCGGTCCTGCGCTCACTGATTCGTCATCAGACCCGATGCCAAGCCTTCCGTCCTGATTTGATCCCCATGCATAGGCCAAACCATCGGAGCCAAGTGCAATCGCATGGTATCCACCGGTACTCAGTTGAGAAATTGTGACGCCATCGGGCATCGGGAGGTAGGTCGGCGTAGTGAATGTTGTTGCCGTTTGTCCGAAGCCCAAGTTGCCAAAATTATTGAAGCCCAACACATATGCGTTGCCTTCAGCAGTCAAAGCAATACTGCCAGTTTCCTGGGCATGGACTGATTCGAACTTAAGATCAGTAACTTCTGCAGGCACTGTGACGGTTGTTCCGCCGGCAATGGGGCCGGAACCAGGGGTGATGGCGCTGTCGGCTGCGCTGGTGGTTGCATTGAGCGCCACCCCCGATAGGGCAAGGCCAAACGCAGCAATGCTGGCAAGCATTCGTCGGCTGCGATGTGCGGGGCGCCGGGGTGGTCGGAGTGTGGGCGGGGTAAGGACGTCAATGTCGCTCATGGTGGGGCCAATCTTGAACTGACTAGGGGTTATGGGGCGCTCCCTGTCTAGTGGAAAAGTGTCGAACCGCCAAATTGGTGACGTGAAAAAACGCCCACCTGCAGGAACGCTGCAGGTGGGTGAACAGACCCCAAAGTTCAGTCCTTCGTCACCGGCCCCAACACCACATTGGCCCAGGCGCTGTGCAGCGATTCCTGGTCGGTGGGCTGGAAGAGACCGGCAACAGCGTCACGGTAGAGCCGGGAGAGTTCGTTTGAGTTGTAGAAGCTGCGGCCACCGACCGAGCGCATGGCCTGATCAATGGCATGCATGGTGGCCTCGACGCAGGCATTCTTCGCTGCCGACAGCTGGGGCAGCCACAGTCCGCCATGATCAACGCCGGCATCCATGTCGCCCACCAGCGCACGCAGCTGCCCGGCCGAACCGTCAAGCCGAATGGCGGCGTCGGGAAGTCGCCAGCGGAAATCGCGATCATTGGCATAGACATCGTTGTTCTTCACCGAACGACGCGTTGTCACCTGTTCGGCAGCAACAGCCACTGCGCGCTCGCCGAGGCCCTGATAGGTGGCGGCGATGAAAGCAGAGAAATGCGCAAAAATGCCGAACACCACGGGATCGGGGTTGGGGCCGGGAAGAATCCTCGCCAACACCTGCGACTCAGGCGCGTGGGCGCCATCGAGCACCGTCGTATTCGACTGGGTGGCGCGCATGCCCATGGTGTCCCAATCGGGCTGCATATTGAAGCCGCCATCGCTGCGATGCAGAATCGCGAACACCGAATGCGGGCCATCATCCTGGCTGGAGTCGTTGCCGAAAGTGAGCAGACGGGTCCATGCCGGCGCCAGCGAGGTGAACACCTTGGTGCCGTGGAAGCTGTAACCGCCCTGCCCATCGGGCTCGGCCTTGGAGATCGAACCGAACAGCACCAGATCATTGCCCGGCTCACTTATGCCGAAACCGAACAGCTCACCGGCCACCGCGTCACGAAGCACCTGCTCACCCTTGGCGTTGCCGTTGGCAGCCAGATGACGTCCCATGCCCACAATGATCTGATGCATGTTGATGCCCAGGGCAGTGCCGGGGGCAGCCTTCGCCAGATCGCGCTGCGAATCACAGATCTGCTGGGCGCTCAGGCCTGCGCCACCGAATTCCTTGGGCACGAACGCCGCCAGATAACCGGCGCGACGCAAATCTTCCAGGTCATCACTGGGAAAGCTGTTGTCACGGTCGTGGGTGGCTGCCCGCTGGTGGATGCGGGTGAGCAGCTCTTCGCTGAGGAATCCGTTGTCGCTGGCAAAAGTCACTGCGAAACTCCTAATGCTGACGTGGTGATGTGGTCTTGCGCCGGTTTCTTTCGACTCTAATCACCCAGCGTTCACGCCACCCACACTTTCAGCTGAGGGGTGGGCATTCAGCTATGAGGTGTTCATGCTCATTCGTCAAGGGTGGTGGTGAGCGTTGAACTGCCATCGGGCAATTTGCGCACGCTGATCCGCTCGCCGATGCGCTGCTTCATCTCGGCAACATGGCTGATCACACCCACATGACGGCCACCGGCACGCAGGCCTTCCAACTGATCCATCACATCGTCCAGCGACGCCGAATCGAGCCCACCGAAGCCCTCGTCAACGAACAACGAATCCA
>CAXYYR010000128.1:0-5410 GCA_964293265.1 uncultured Propionibacterium sp. | reverse complement strand
GTCGCCGGGATGTGCTGGTGCACATGCCAGTCGGCCCCTGACCAGGCGCTGTACCGGTGGTCCGGGATGGCAGATGAGGCACGCCGTCACACCAGGCACCACGAGCTGGCCCACCTGACTGATGTCCTGATCGGCAGTGACCACGAGATGAGGGATTCCACGTCTCGCCAGAAGCCACGCCACAGCAGGTTCAGGCTGTTTGCGTGTTGTGGCGATCAGCACCAGCTCGTGGTCGTTGTGGCTCGACTCGGTCCAATGGAGCAGCCGCCTCTCACGGCGCTGCTGGGCTTTCGTCACAGCGATGCGGCTGGCCACCGGAGCTAGGCACTCCTGGTACTGGGTGATCCGGGCGCTCGGGGCGAGTGCTGCGTGGAGGGCGTTGGCCAAGGGGCCTTCACCGATGATTCCCAGCCGATGGGGCCCGCGTGTTGCCGAGGGCAGGACATGAGGACTGTCATGCTTCAGCTGCGCCAGGAGTCGCCCCAGCTGGTCCTGCTGGGGCGAGGGGGAACAGGCATCGATAGCTGCATTGTTCTGAGAGCGTGTAGCCGACGGACCAGTCCCATTGATGGCCACTGCAAGTGCCTGCGCTGTCGATGCGGCACCGGGACCCGTGGATTCCATACAGCGACCATCATCGAGCGTGACCACCCAATGCTGGCTGGAGAGCTGAGTCACATCGCAGTGGAGCTCACCGGCATCGGGGTGCAGGTCTGTCTGTGAGGCGCTGCTGTGTGCACGACGCCGGGGTTTCGTCTGGGGGGAAAGGGACATGGCATCGAGTCTGGTGGGATTTGCTCATGAAGCGGAAGGTCCACGGCCCAGCGGACAACACTGATCGTTGGATGGACAACACCCTGTGAGTCGGGATTTGGGCAGTCGGGGTTCGGGCAAACATGGAGAACGGGCCGCCCGACATCACTGATGCCGAACGACCCGTTCGTAGTAAGGAAGTGTGAATCAGGCCTTACCGAGAATGCGGTTCAGATTGGTGCCGCACACCGGGCACTTGGCCTTGGCCATGCGGGTGCCCTTGGCGTTCACCACGACATTGCCCTTGGCCTGGCGCTTCTCCTTGCACTTCACACAGTAGAAATCACCTTCATAGGTTTCTTCTGCCATCTGTTCCTCCTAAAAGTTGACTGGGGCGCTCATGCTCCAGAGGAACATTGAGGCCTACGTTCGGGACAACTCTAGCCACAAGGAGAAAGCAATCCGGCACCTTTGGATTCCCCGTGTGGCGCAGGCGTGATTTTCGGCTGCTCCCGAGCCCCGAAAAACCGTCCCAATGCATCGCTGTGAGAGCGGCTGGGCGGCCAACGAAACAGGGCCTGTGGGGCACTCGGCAAGGGCTCCCGGACATGATGAAACCCCCGGGCCTACCAAGCGCCTTCCCCTGCGCTGGCTGAAACCGGGGGCTTCACAACAAATGTAACGGGCCGTCCAAAGGCACGTCAACCCCGCGAATGGGATGGGTTGAGACTTTGAGGAACCCAAGGACTCATACGGCGAGCTGCCCGGGGGACCGGTGAGGACTGGCTAGTCTGGCACGGTGTCCGACAGTCCCCGTTTTCCCCTGCGAAGCTCACGGCCGGGTGTCACAGAGCAAGAGGTGGAGCCACCTGCCGGTGTCACGCTGCCGGTTGGGGTTGAACGAATAATCGTGCGACGCAGTACGCGTCGTCGGCGTACCGTCTCGGCCCGCCGCGAATCCGATTGCATCATTGTTGCCATGCCGGCTCGCACGGGGCGTGCCGAACAGGACGAGTGGGTGGCCAAGCTGGTCGCGCGGGTGGCTGCAAAAACATCCGGGGCCGCCAATCCTGTGAGCGATGCCGGACTGGCTCAACGAGCCACTGAGCTCTCGGCGCGATATCTGGACAGCCGTGCGGTTCCCAGCTCAGTGCGATGGGTGGGGAACCAGAACTCCCGATGGGGCTCCTGCACACCCGAGGACGCCAGCATCAGACTTTCCGATCGCTTGCGTCCCATGCCCGAGTGGGTTGTGGACTATGTGCTGCTCCATGAACTGGTGCATCTGCTCCATCCCGATCACTCGGATGCATTCCACACGATGCTGAACCGATATGAACGCGCCGAGCGGGCAGAAGGTTTTCTCGATGGCTGGAGTCATGCCGCCCACCGGAGTGGCAGGGTCTGAACAGGGTGGATGCTGCCTGAACAGCGTCCGCGACCGTCCACTCCCTGCGGAGCCGCCCGATCGGGGCTATCCCTGTGAAGGACCCGGATGTTCCGGAGTGTCGTTCCCCAAGTCATTGCCCGAGTTGTCATCGCCCTTGTCCTGATCGGCAAGCAATTGGGCGAGCTCGTCATCCCAGTTGTGCTCATCGGCCTCAGCGTGCTCCCCGTTGCTGAAGCCCAGGGGATCGTCCAGGTCGGCGGCCGTGGGCATGAGATCAGGATGTGACCACACGGCATCGCGTCCCTCGGAGCCCTTGGCTGCCTGCACTGCCTGCCACAGGCGCTGGGCATCACGTACCCTGCGTGGCCGCAATTCCAGCCCAACGAGTGAACCGAACATCTTTTCGGTGGGGCCACCGGTTGCCCGGCGACGGCGAACCACCTCCATGAGGGCCTCCTCATGGCTGAGCCACGGACTGGCTGCGTCATGGGACACCGTGTCGACCCATCCCTCAATGAGGGCGAGCAGGGTCTCCAGCCGTTCCAACACCTCATTCTGTTCAGAGCTGCGGCTGGGAGTGAACAGCCGCCCCTGCAGTTGCTTCGACAATTCCTGCAGGCGATCGGGGGTCAGCTCTGCCATGGAACCGGGATCGATCACCTCAGTGAGCGCCTCCATGTCAATGGTGATGCCTCGTGCATAGTGCTCGATGAGCGCCAGCAGTTGCGGTCCCAACCAACTGACCCTGGCAAACAGACGCTGCCGGGCAGCCTCGCGCACCGTGAGATACATGAGCACGTCTGCATCGGGAAGCTCGAGGCCACGCACGAAGGCCTGTGCGTTCGATGAGAGCATCACCACCCTTGGTTGGCTCAGCAACTGCACGCCCAGCTCGGCACCGGTCAGAACATCGGCAGCAACCTTGCCGATTGCCTCGGCAAGTTGGGCTGCATACATCTGGCCGGCAGCAGTGCGCAGAATGGGCCCCAGCATTCCCGTGAGTTGGGCCAGCTCCGGTGATTCGGCAGATACCTGGCCACCCATGGTCTTCGACATTGCCTCGGCGATTGCGCTCACAATGGGTTCCACGATCGTGCGCCAGGAATCCATTGTGTCGTCGACCCACTGGCCACGTGTCCAAGCCTGGACGGGGGCATCTGCCGCCGCGAACGAGGTGATCGCATCGAGCCAGGACTCCGCCAGACGCTCAGCATCAGCAAGTTCGCGACGTTGGGTCTGGGTGGGAAGTGGATCCGGTCCCAATGCTGAAACCTCATGCCTCACGGCGCGCTTGGTGGCGTCCCAATCGATTCCGGTGGAGGAATCGCTGTGTGAGGCAGCCTGTGTCATGGCCTGCTGGAACTGGCTCATCATGGCGTTGAGATCCAAGCCCTGTGAGGGCACATTCAGACCCATCCGACGCAGCAGCTCACTCAACGGATCCTTGCCCGGGTCGTTGTCGCCGGGTCGCATCGTGTTCTCGTCACTCATGACAGGCTCCTCGATCATGCACCGGGTGCCGGGGCCCCGATGCTCATGCCTCCATTCAAGCGCACCCGACAAGCCGACTTGGTGACCCGGTGCGAGGTCAGGGGCTCGGCTAAGCTTCGGCACATGGCGACGACAAGCTGCGCACAGGTTGGGGACACCGTGGACGTGGTGTCCCCATGACGCGCAATACGCGCACCTCGATCGTCGCGGCCCTGTGCTTCGTGCTGTTGTGCGGGGTCATCGCCTTCACTCCCATTCCTTTCGTCGGCTGGAGTCCGGGCATCACCTACAACCTGCTGGGTGAACGTGATGGCACCCCGGCAGTCCAGGTGAGTGGAGTGGAAACAAGTCCTGCCACCGGACAGCTCCTGTTGCCGACCGTTGCTGCGACCCGTTCCGATTCACGCCTGACATTGCCCGAGGCAGTGGCCGACTATCTGTTGCCCTCACACAATGTGATGCCCCGGGATTGGGCCTACCCGGTGGGTATGAGCGCCACGGAATTGGCCCAGCGTGCAGCGGAGGAGATGGCAACCTCACAGCGAAATGCCACTGTCGCGGCCCTGAGCGCTGCCGGCATCGACGTCCAGGAGAACCCGGTCGTCGAGTCGGTGTCGAGCGGGGGACCTGCCTATGAGCTGTTGCAGGCGGGTGACATCATCACCGCCGTCAATGGACAGGCGGTGAGCGCAGCCTCCGATGCCTATGCAGCGGTGCGGGCAGTGAGTATCGGCGACACTGTGCAGTTCAGCATCATTCGCAACAGCACGAGCATGCAGGTTGCCGTCACAACGCAGGCGAGCTCGTCGGATCGGAGCGTGCCACGCGCCGGGATCACCCTGCGTGATGGCTACCGCTATGCACCCCAGGTGCGATTCACCATGGACCCCGACGTGGACCAGCCCAATGACGGTCTGATCCTGGCGCTCGCCGTCTATGAGATCGTCTCGCCGCAGGACCTGGTGACGGGACGCACCATTGCAGCCACCGGCACCATTGATCCGTCCGGTTCGGTGGGCGCCACTACCGGTGTGGCTGAGAAGATGCGCAGTGCCGAGAGCGGTGGGGCCACCGTCTTCCTGTTGCCGGCAGCGAATTGTTCCGAGGCCGAAGAGCTCGGCACAACCGGACTGGATGTGGTGAAGGTGAACAAACTTGATGATGCAATCAGCTCGCTAAATGCCCTTGGCCGCGGGGATGGCGCAGATGTGCCCCGATGCTGAGGAATGTGACATCTGCCGAGCAGAGCTGGTCACGGGCGGCCATGGGTCTGCTCGTAGGCATGGAGAGGAAGACCAATGAGTCAGCCGGGCAATGAGGACTCCACACCGGGAACCCCCGAAACACCGGGGATCACCGAATCGTTCGATGGTGGTGCGGCATCAGCCGCGCCCACACCGGGTGGCCAGAACAATCCGGATCCGGAACGTCTGAGTGCCGCCCTGGTCGAGATCGAGCATTATGTGGCTGCCTCGGGATGGGATCAGGCGTCACCGCTTTTTGCGCTCGTTCCCACGGCAGAACTCATGGCTGCCGAACCGGCCCTGGCGGATCAATTGGTGGTGCACAACGCCGACCAGCTCTCCTCGGTGGAACAGGACGGTTTCCATCCCGGTGCGGATCTGCTCGCAGGCCTCGAAGAGGTCGCCTGGCCCGACACCGTCGCAGGGGCGGCTCTCACCACGGAACGCACCTTCCTGCCCGCTGGTCTGGAGGACGAGATTCCCGATGATCCCGACAAGGCTGCGGAATTTGGTGCTGCACACCCCAAGCACG
>CAXYYR010000127.1:0-5421 GCA_964293265.1 uncultured Propionibacterium sp. | reverse complement strand
TTGGTGAGTGGTCCGGAATCCAGACAACCGAATTTCGGACATCCACGAATGACGGCTGGACGCAACGTGGCATCAGCACCAGCTTCTTGGTCAACGGTCTCCGAATGTCCATCAATGTGGGGGGCTATCCGACCGAAAATATTTCAAAAGATAACTCATCATTATCGGGTACGGCCGTAAAGGATATTGCCGCCTCGAATGAAGGGTGGATCGCAGGAGATCCAGACTTAGGAATGAAAAAGCGGGACTTTTCTGCCGGTGGCAACCTGGTGAAGAATTCCCTTGATCACATCGCGATCAGCTATTACGTCGAATACTAGGGGAACCAGATCATGACTGCTCAAAACATTGCTGCCAGCTCTGTCATCCCGCCGGGTATGCGCTCGGTGTGTGATCTTCCTTCCCGGTCGGTGCGCGTGGTCCTCAGTGTTCTGGTCTGCCTCCTGGTCGTTTTGGGTGCGTTCTCTTTGACTTCAGGAGTCAGGCAGCAGCGGATGGCTGTGAAAGCTGATCAGCAAATGGAGATCCAGGACATGGTCGCTGAATATCTTGCTGGCAAATACACAGGGGTTCAAACGCTTCAATTCATCTCTTTTCAGGATGGATCTTGGCTGGGAAAAGGCTTTGGATTTGGGCTTCTCATGAATGGTCGTCGAGGATATATAAGCATCGGTGGTAGCCCTGACGATACATTGAATGTATCCGAAGATAATTCATCCTTAGATTCAATCGGTCCTAAAGATCCAGAAGCTGTGGAGCAGGGTTGGTTCGGAGGTGATCCGGCTCTGGGGATTCAGAAAAGAATGCAGCAGTCATCTAATGATGAGATCCTAGAAGCGGCGCATAATATTTCAATCACCTATTATATTGAATTCTCGTTTATAGTTTGATGTTCGGTCAAGGAGAAGAGTATGGAATTTTCTGAGTGGCAGCTCAAGGAGCTGACTGAGGATGCCTACAAATTGGATCCCAAGAGCGACAAGTTTGACCCTGCGATTACCGCTGGAGCGGTCATACCATCCGAAGACGGGGATCCCTTCAGCTACATGGTGGTAGATGTGGCGCTTGATGCCTCCACAGGCTTCCAGGGCATGGTGGTTGTGCCTGTCGATGCCGCGGGGAATCCTGACTGGTCGGCTGTCACAACTGTGTTCGCGGGCACCAATTCTGATGATCCCGCAGACCTTGTTGCAGATGGTGCGTCCTACGGTGCTGGTTACCGCGAGGGGCAGCCGGAGCAGGCAATTGCTTTGGGTGAGAAGGCACGTGAAGCCTCACTCGCTCATGGCGGTGATGGAAATGTGTTGTTCACCGGTCACTCATTGGGCGGGGGACTGGCAGAGTACGGGGCCATCCGTTTGGGGACTTCGTCCAGGACCTTCTGCGCAGCTGATCCGGGCATCTTGCTCAATGCAGCAGAGCGCGCCTGGGCTCAGCGGCACAAGGACATGCTCATTGATTATCGAGTGCTCTCGGACGATGTCACAGGGTTGACCAACCTGCTCACCACCGGCAGCTTCAACAGCGTGGGGACCACGGTCTGGGTGGACGGTGTGGGGCACGCGCTGGACAAAATCAAGTTTGATTCAGGTTCAGCAGTGCGCCAGAACGTGACTGAAGAACATATTGCCGAGCAAATTCGTTACTTCCAAAACTTACTGAAGAGCCTTGCGGCACAGGGTGTTCTACTGTCTGGCCCAGCGACTGTGTTGATGATGCTGGCAGATATCGCGACAGCGGGCTTGGCTCATTGGTTGTTCATGGGTGCAGGTGCCACGATCCTCGGGATCCTGGGGATCACCCGGACCAAGGTGGGTGCCGACACTGAGAAGGCATCGAAGATTCCGGCAGATCTGAGGCTGGCAATGGCGGCAGCCCAGGAGGCATCCCACACAACAGTCAGATCTTGCCGAAGATGTGGGATGCCTATGAGGAGGTGCACACCCTGCTTCTGCAGATTTGTGGTGACGTCTTCGGGGTCGAGGAACTGCATGCGCAATTGAAATCACGAAACATGGAGCCGCCCCACCATGTCAGTGAGGCAGCGGTGGCCAAGTCGCACAGGACGGCTGTCATGTTTGCCGAGGACTGTGGGTTGCTTGAACACCGGATAAAGCAGGTTGTCGCAGGAATCGTCGCCACTGATTCGCAGGGTGCCGATGATTTTGTTCTGGGAAGGTGAGCGCATTGTGATCGAGCAGCTGAAGAAGCAAGTTGAAGAGTTGAAGCAGCAGATGGCTGACGTGGCAGCTCTGATTGACAGGGAGCTCGCCGAGGCAACTGTTGACATGGCTGCAGCCATGATCCAAGACCGTTATGACCGTATCCAGAGGCAGTTGCTCGACGTCATTGGCGAGGCCCAATACGAAGCAGTGGCAGCAATGGGCCGTCTGCATGATGGTGTCGAAGATGCGATTGATGGCAAAGCTGCTGACGCTGCCAAGGCAAAAGTCACCCAGCTCAAAGGAAATGCGGCCTTCACGATCGGTGCAGAGTCCATCACCAAGTAGAAATCTCCTGCGTCATCCCCCAACCCCAAGCGAGGCGACAACCCCGGGCGCTGGAGAGGTGCACCTGCCTCAGCGGGGAACAACCATCGGTGTCCCGGTCACGGGATCGTCGATCACCAGCGCATCCACGTCGAACACGGCACGCACGGTCTCAACCGTCACCACCTCACGAGGAGTGCCCTCGGCAACAATCTGCCCGTCCTTCATGGCGATCAGATGTGTGGCATAGCGGGCAGCCTGATTCAGATCGTGCAATACCGCCACGATGGTGGTGCCGTCGGCATTCAGCCGTGCAAACAGATCAAGCAGGCTGATCTGGTGGGCAATGTCCAAATAGGTGGTGGGCTCGTCGAGCAGCAGGATCGGTGTTTGCTGGGCAAGCGCCATCGCCGTCCAGACGCGCTGCCGCTGCCCGCCCGACAGATTGTCCACCGGGGCATTGGCCAGTTCGGTGATACCGGTCACAGCCATCGCCTCGCCCACCGCCACCGAATCGGCGTGGCTCCACTGCCTGATGAGGCCCTGATGCGGATAGCGGCCGCGCGCCACCAGATCAGCCACCGTGATGCCCTCTGGCGCGGTGGACGATTGCGGCAGCAGCCCCACGATGCGGGCCACTTCCTTGGTGCGATAGCTGCTGATGGCCTGGCCATCGAGAACCACCTGGCCCTCGCGCGGCTTGAGCAGACGCGACAATCCCCGCAGCAGCGTTGATTTTCCGCAGGCGTTCGGCCCGATGATCACCGTGAATGATTTCGCCGGAATGTGCACCGACAGGTCGTCGCAGATGGTGCGTTCGCCGTAGGCCAGCTCCACATGGTCGGCGCCCAGACGGCTTGTCCCGGCATCCGCGCCGGCGCCAGCGCTGCCTGCCCACAGACTTTGCTGCGGGCTGTCGGGGCCATGCTTGGCGGTGTGCACGTCAACAAGTGTGCTCGGTGGCGCAATGCTGTTCGTCGGCGCCCCGGTGACAGTGTGGGTCATAGTGATCGAGCCTCCCGGAAGAGCAAAGCCAGCAGATAGATGCCGCCCAGCACGATGGTGACGATGCCCACCGGGATGGGATCGGACGAAATGTGTTGCGCAATCACATCGGCTCCGACAAGCAGGAATGCGCCCATCAGGGCCGAGCCGAGCAAGGGAATACCTGCACTGCGTGACAGGCTGCGGGCCACCTGCGGTGCAGACAGGGCAATGAAGGCAATCGGCCCGACGGCTGCCGTGACCACGCCCACCAGGGCCACTCCCACCACGATGATTGCCAGCCGGGTGGGCTCCACCCGCACGCCATGGGCAAGCGCGGTGTCGTTGCCCAGTTCGAGTTGACGCAGCGGGCGCGACAACACGGCGGCGCAGGCCAGCAGGGCCACGGTGGCAGGAGCTGCAATGGCGAGCTGGCTCCAGCGGGTGAGTGACAGTGAGCCCGCGCCCCAGATGGAGGCAGACATGGCCACCTCGGTGCGCATCCGCAGCAGCAGGAAGGTGTTCACGGCGGTGAGCATGGCGGTTGCGCCGATGCCCACCACGATCAGACGAAAACCCTGCACCCCACCGCGCCAACTCAGCAGATAGATCACCAGGGCGGTGATGATTCCGGCCACGATTGCAGCGCCCGAAATTGCTGCACTGCCGGTGATGCCCAGCGCGGTGACAATGAGCACCCCTGTGTACGAGCCGGTCGAGAAGCCGATCACATCGGGCGATCCCAGTGGGTTGTCGGTCAAGGTCTGGAACAGGGCTCCCGAGATGCCCAGGGCTGCGCCGAAGACGATGGCTGCCACCACTCGTGGCGCCCGCCACTGGGTGACGATGGTGGTGGCGAACCCCTGGTCGCCGAACAGCGCCCCGATCACCTGGCCGATCGTCAGGGGATAGTCGCCCAAACTCAGCGCCACCAGGGAAATGACCACCACGGCAATGGCCGTGAGCGTGCAGACGAGCACCATTCGGCGCGACATGTGACGGCGCCAGGGCGTCGCTTCCACAGGCGCACTGTGAGCTGGGTTTGTGTCCAACACGGTAGGGGCGCTCATAGGGCACTCGCCTTCGAATGACGCACCAGATGGATGAGCACCGGAGCGCCGATGAAGGCGGTGACCACGCTGACGGCAACCTCTTCAGGGCGCAGGATCACGCGTCCGATCACGTCGGAGACAAGCACCAGGACGGGCGCGAGGAGAGCCGACAGGCCGATGATCCAGCCCTGCCGCGGGCCGGCAACCCAGCGCGCCACATGGGGCACCATGAGGCCGACGAACACGATGGGCCCCACCATGGCGGTGGCTCCGCCGGCCAACAGTGTGATGGCGGCGAGCGCGCCCAGCCGGGCGGCGGTCACATTGGTGCCCAGGGCACGCGCCATGTCGTCGCTCAGCGCGATGGCGTCGAGCGAGCGTCGCAACACCACGGCCAGGATCAGGCCCACTGCCAGGAACGGCAGCGTCGGCACGATGACATCCCAACCGCGGTCGGCGAACGATCCGGCCTGCCAGGTTTGGATCACGGAGAACTTCTTGTCGTCGGCCAGACGCAGGGCGGAGGTGATGCCGCTGAGCACTGCGCCGAGCGCCATGCCAGCCAGGGTGATGCGCGCCGGGCTCACCGAACCATGCCCCGATGAGCCGATCACATAGACGGCCACCGTGGCGAGCAGTGCGCCGAGCAGCGCGAACCACAGATAGCCCGACGGTGAGGTGACGCCGAAGACGCCCACTGCGATGGCGATGGCGAAGGCTGAACCGGCATTGACGCCCAGGATGCCGGGGTCGGCAAGGGGATTGCGGGTGACGGCTTGGATCAGCGCGCCGGCGACGCCGAGCGCGGTGCCGGCGAGCAGTCCCAGCACGGTGCGGGGTAGGCGCAGGGGGGTGATCACTTGTGCGTCGGGGCCGGTGGCTGGGCCGAAAAGTGC
>CAXYYR010000126.1:0-5726 GCA_964293265.1 uncultured Propionibacterium sp. | reverse complement strand
AGAGCCGGTAATTGCGCTGTGCCAGCGAGATGAAGGTGCGTCCGAACTCGTGTCCGATGGCGGCCCAGCGACTGGGTCCGGCATCTGGTGTACGCACATCGGCAAGGCTAACCCGTTGTTGATGCGCTCCCCCGATCACCGGAGCTGGTCGTACGCCGCTGGGGTGCACACCCAATTCAGCGTGCGTGCGGCCGTGCCCACCGGCGCCGAGGCCATCGCCGAAATCCACAACAGCCAGGGTGTGGCCACCACCGCCAGCTATGCCCTCACACCGGGCACCGCCACCCAGCGGCGGGAGTGGATAGTCCATCAGAAAGCGGCTGACCGGCCTGTGCTCGTGGCTGAGAATGCCGATGGCACAGTGGTTGGTTTTGCCGATTACGACAGTTTTCGTGCGCTGGCCGGCTATGACCACACAGCAGAGGTGAGCGTCTACACAGCACCAGGCAACGAACATCGAGGCATCGGCTCGGCGTTGATGACGGTGCTGCTGACCCATGCCCGACGCTCAGGAATGCATGCCATGGTGTCGCTGGTGGACGCCGACAACACCGCAAGCATCAACTTTCACAAGAACTTCGGCTTTCGCATCCACGGACTGCTGCCCCAGTTGGGACGCAAATTTGATCGCTGGCTTGATGTGGTGGTGCTCATCAAATTGCTCGATGACAAGCTGTGATGCCACAGATCCGTCAGCTTTCACCCGAAGGCAGGCGGCTCGGCGCATCGTGGGCGATGCCGATAGGATTCCGACATGACGGCTTATCACGCGGACGCAGTCGACCAGACCGACAAGGAAGTTCTCACCTGGGATGGCTTGGGTGGGGCGTCACGCGAATTGGCCCAGACGATCGTCGATTCGGACTTCGATCCCGAAATCATCATTGCGGTGGCCCGCGGCGGCATGATCCCGGCAGGAGCCCTCACCTATGCGCTGGGCACCAAGCTGACTGACGCCATAAATGTCGAGTTCTACACCGGGGTTGCGCAGACCCTTCCTGATCCTGTGTTGTTGGCTCCCATGCTCGACACCGAATCGATCAGCGGAAAGCGTCTGCTGGTGGTCGACGATGTGGTGGATTCAGGTCGCACCATGCAGCTGGTGATCAAGCTGCTGCGCGGCTTCGGTGCGGACGTGCGCAGTGCAGTGCTCTATGCCAAGCCCACCACCGTCGTCTCCCCCGATTATGTGTGGCACCACACCGACAAGTGGATCGTCTTCCCATGGTCGGCTGAGCCGCCGGTCGAGCGCCAGAGTCACTAGTCACTGCCCCAGCACAGCAGGCGTGTACGCGCCGAATCGGTTCGGTGCTCAGTCCGGCAGCGCACCGGTCCAGGCCAGCGCCGCAAGAAGGGCTGCCTGATCACCCAGCACCGCGTCGTCATAGCGTGCGAGCGGCGAGTGCAGCTGGGGCGCTGTCGCCGGATCAACACCGGGATAAAGAGCGCCCATGAACAGGAAGGCGCCACGCACCTTCTGCAGCACATAACTGAAGTCCTCCGAAGCCATCACGGGATGCTCCATCGCCACCACCCTGCTGTTGCCGAACAAACCGGTGGCAGTATCCAGCACCACCTGCGCGGCGACGGGATCATTCATCGTGGTGGGGCAGTTGACCCGGAACTCCACCTCGATCTCGCAGCGATGCGCCGCTGCTATCGACTTCGCCAACTCGACTCCACGACGCGCAAATTTCTCGGTTGCCCCGGGCGACACTGCACGCACGGTGGCCCCCAAATAGGCGGTGTCATGGATCACATTGATGGCCTCGCCCGCACGCAGCTGGGTGGTTGTGCACACCACCGGGTCGAAGACACTGAACTCGCGGGTCACCAGATTCTGCAACTGCTGCCCGAGATCGAGCACCGCAGGCACCGGATCGATGGCCGTATGCGGCGCCGAACCATGGCCGCCCAGACCGGTGAAGGTGGCAGTGAGCTGGCAGTTGCTAGCCATCTGGGCCCCTGCCCTCACATGCACTGTGCCGCCTGGATAGGGCATCTCATGAATGCCCCAGGCAACAACGGGCTGGTCACCGGCAGCATCCAGCAGGCCATGTTCGAGCATCTCGGCGGCACCCCGCGCCGTCTCCTCGGCTGGCTGGAACATGAACAACACCGAGCCGGCCAGCTGTTCACGCACATCGCTCAGCAGTCGTGCCGCGCCAACCATGGCCGCCATGTGCAGGTCGTGACCGCAAGCATGCATCCGGCCGTTGGTGGATTTGAAGGGCTCATCTGTCTGCTCCGTCACGGGCAGGGCATCCATGTCGCCCCGCAACAACACCGTCGGGCCGGGACGCCCACCGCGAAGAATGGCAATGATGGCGCTGGAACCAGGACGGGTCTGGATCTCCAGGGGAAGACCGTCGAGGGCGGAGAGCAGCCTGGCACTGGTTGCACTGAGCTCGAATTCCAGCTCAGGAATCTGGTGCAGTTCACGGCGCAGAGCAGTCAGCTCCGGCTGGATGGACGCCCCCATGGCCCGGAAATCAGGGGTGGACTGGGCAGCAGAGGCAGCATCAACAATGCTCATGACACCATGGTGACACGCTCATCCCCACCACAGTGATCAGCGTCCACCCGTTGCCATCGTCACGCTCGCACCGGCCTCGCGCTAGCGTCGGTTGCGTGGGAAATTCAGCTGATGGGCACAGCCTTGGTGGACGGCATTTCCCGACAGAGCAGCCCCGACCAGCCGATGGCCTTCCCACCGATGGGTTGCCCACTGATGTGCTTCCATCGGCGCTGATTCCCAGCCACGGAACCACGACGATGCTCGAATCGGCCCGTCAGGCACTCACGCTTGTTGCCCGATGGTGCCGCAGCCAGCACATCGAACTGGCTGTATTGCCTGCCTATCACTGCTCGGCTATGGCACTGCCCTTCTGGTTGGAGGGCATGCGGGTGCAGTTCGTCGAGGTTGACGACAGTCTGCAGGCCAGCCCTGAGGCCCTGGGGCGATTGTTGGCATCATGCGGCGAGCGGGCGCTGGTGGTGGCCACCCGCGTCGGAGCAGTTCCGCGGTCGTCGGCGCTCACAGCCACCCTGCAGAAGGCCCACCGCAGTGGCCACCTCTGGCTGGAGGATGCCACCCATTCCCTGTTGGATGATCTGCTCACCGCCCGGCCCCGCCCCGGATCACATGGCAGCGAAGACACACCTTCAGATGATGATCCGGATGTTCGCAGTGGAGCAGAACTGTCCACGTGGCCACCGGAGGCCGATCTGGTGATCGCAAGTCTGCGCAAGCTCATTCCCGTGACAGACGGGGCCCTGTTGTGGACGCGCAGCAGCATTCACACGGCAGCCCCAGGCCGGCGAGCCAAGATCGATGAGCAACTCGTTGCCAGTCGCACCACCCTGCTGACAAGGGCTGCATGGCTGAGGGCACACACTCCCGTTCCGCCCACAGACACACCGGATGCGCAGCCACCGGCAATCGCTGCCGACTATCTGGCTGCCCTGGGCAACTCCGAAGAGTTCTTCGATCGCGCACAATCACCCGTTCCCATGAGCCATGGAGCCACCAGTCAGCTGCGCGCATTCACACTGCTCACCCAGGCGCGTCGACTGCGCACCGCCAATCGCTCCTTCCAGCGGGCACTGGCCGAGGCAAACCCGACGGATACTGCGGGCCCCGGCGATTCCGGAAACTCGGAGAGAGCCGATGCCATCGGCATGCTCAACCCGGGCCGTGCCTGCTTTGCGCTCCTACGATCACACATGGCCGAGCGCATCGAGGGCGAGCTGGCTTCCTGTGGCATCTTCAGCCCCCAGAGCTGGGCGCGCCCCGATTATCTTCCTGCCGAATTCCGGTGGCCAACTGATGTGGTGAGCATCGACCTGGGCAGCGGCGACATCAATGGGCGGGCGGCTCGGATTGCCCACATCGTTGCCCACGTGCTCATCCAAGCTGTGCAGTAGTCACTGGCTCTGGACGCGAATGGCCACCTGGCCATCCAGACACACCGACAGGGCCTCGGCCGCGGCACAGATCACATCACCATCAGCCTGCACGGGCACCGGGCTCGTGGCCCTGACAGCCACGGTGCGGCCCTGCGCGCGCTGCAGTCCGTGCACGGTGTCGGCCATGTTGAGCACACCCGAGGCGGCTATCGAGAGCCATTCACTCAGATTCCTGGGTTGGGCAGCCACCACGTCGAGAAGACCGTCGTCCATGCGTGCAGCCCCGGCAAGCACAGCTCCCCCGGGCACCAGACCGGCGCTCGGCAGCAACGGTGTGTTGGTCACCAACACAGACCAATAGGGGCCCAGTCTCCACTCCCCCTGATCCACCTGCCATTCCATCGGCATCGCCCGGCGCACCACCTGGCCCATGCCCGCAACGCCATAGGCCAAGGGCCCGAGCGCATGCTTGGAGCGTCTGCCTGCCGCTTGCACGGTCAGCGCATCACGCCCGGCACCCACCATGGTGCAGAAGGGTTCAGCGGCCAGCTCAGCGCCGGTGTCATCGGTGCATGACGCCCAACCAACGTCAATCGCGATTGTCCGTCCGAGCACCGCTGTCCGGGCACGATGCGCCAGGGTGCCATGCCGCAGACCAAGCGAAGAAGCCAACACATTTCCCGAGCCGGCATCAATGACCCCCAGACTCGGCGCCGCGGCACCGGCTCGCGCCAACACTCCGGCAGCAAGCCTCACCGTGCCGTCGCCCCCTGCCACCACCACCGCATCGGCGCCGGCCGTCAGAAATTCCTGGATCTGGGATGTTCCGGGGGAGCTCGCCGATGTGCGGCGCACCATCAGCCGGGCATCCACTCGGTGGGCGACACGAGCCACGGCATCAACGATCTGCTCGCGGTGGTCTGACAGCGAATGGGCCAGGAGCCCAATGTTCGTGGGCACGGGACGGCTGGCCGGGCGGGCATCGACGCTCGGCGGCCGGGCACCGGGCAGTTCATCGAACCACCTGCCCAATAGGGAGTTCCGATGCGCAGCCATGTGTTCATTGTGCCGCGTCTGTCCACAATTTGGGAGTTCATTTGGCATTGCCCAAATGTGTGGCTATGTTTATCCACGTGAACAACACTTCCGACCTCAATCGCGCGATGCACTCGTGCGGTGCTGTCGCGATGATGTGTTGTCGCTGTAGCCGCTAGCCCGGTACAGCCTGCAGACTCTTCTGCACTTCTACCGAGGCCAGTCTGGTCTCCCAATTCCCTTGTCAGCGCCGGCGTGCTTGCACACCCGATTCGTCTGAACAGTATGGGACGAAGACCACTCGATCAGTTCCCCACTCCACAGCTCGGATTGATGGGGAAATCCAGTAATACCGTGTTCGTCACGAATAACTCATTTGCACTGTCGAAAGGCTTTACCATGTCCGCAATTCACGATTCCATTACCGATCTGATCTTCAACACTCCCCTTGTCCGCGCCCCGCACTATCTTGCAAAGGCAGGCGCTGCCGACGCCGACATCGCCCTCAAGCTCGAATACTTCAACCCGGCAGGCTCGGTGAAGGATCGCATTGCACTGGCCATGATCACCGACGCCGAGAAGAGCGGCGTGCTCAAGCCCGGTGGCACCATCATTGAGCCCAGCTCGGGCAATACCGGCATCGGCCTGGCTGCTGTTGGCACCGCCCGCGGCTACAAGGTGAAGGTTGTGCTGCCGGCAAGCCTGTCGGTCGAGCGCCGCGCACTGATCCAGGCATATGGCGGCGAGGTCATCCTCACCCCCGGCCCGCTGGCCATCAAGGG
>CAXYYR010000125.1:0-5757 GCA_964293265.1 uncultured Propionibacterium sp. | reverse complement strand
AGCAATGTTTCCGTGCAGAAGAACGCCGACAAGAGCCGCTACGAGGCGCACATCGATGGTGATCTGGCCGGCTTCGCCGAATACCAGCTCAATGGGGAATTGGTGATCTTCACCCACACCGAAGTGGAGCCCAACCACGAGGGGCAGGGTGTCGGCAGCGCGATTGCCCGCTTTGCCCTGGACGATGTGCGTGCCGAGGCCACCCACTCGGTGTTGCCGCTGTGCCCCTTCATCAAGGGCTGGATCGGCAAGCACCCCGATTATCGCGATCTGGTCTATCGCTCGAAGCCGCAGGCCTGAGCGCTCA
The DNA here is from genome assembly GCA_964293265.1 of uncultured Propionibacterium sp. GTDB lineage: Bacteria > Actinomycetota > Actinomycetes > Propionibacteriales > Propionibacteriaceae > Propionibacterium. Next base: position 5,450 of record CAXYYR010000125.1, on the reverse strand, counting down.
CAAGCCAGTTCGTCGCAAGCCCGTTCATTCCAAGCCCATTCATTGCAAGAAAGCAGGAGAAACCATGGCCGCCAAGACCTATCGCGGACCCATCATCGATGCCACCTTCGACGCCGAGGTCTGCGCCCATGCCGGTGAGTGTGTGCGCGGCATGCCCGAGGTGTTCAATGTGGACGCCCGCCCGTGGATCAACGGCGATGTGGCAAACACACCCGAGGCTGCCCAGAAGCTGCGTGATGTGATTTCGCGCTGCCCCTCGGGCGCGCTCAAGGTGATTGAGCACCCGCATTCTGTTGACGCCTGAGTAGTCCGCCGGCGACCTCACTGTCCAGCGACACTCTCAGTCCAAGGACAATCTCAGCTCAGGGACAACCAAAGCAGGGCCCGCCGATTTCCGGCAGGCCCTGCTTTGGTTGGTTCAACGCCTGGTTCGTCAGGCGGCCTGTTCTTCAGGCACCCAGTTCGTCAGGCTGCTTGACCATCAGATGGCTGCGCTGTCAGTTCACGTCCATGAGATCGCAGACGAACACCAGTGTCTCGTTGGGCTTGATGGCGCCAGCTGCGCCACGTGAGCCATAACCGAGCTGTGGCGGAATCACCAGGCGGCGACGTCCACCGACCTTCATGCCCTGCACGCCCTGATCCCAGCCACTGATCACCTGTCCGATGCCGAGCTGGAAGGTCAGGGGCTCGCCACGGCCATAGCTGGAGTCGAACTCCTTGCCATTGCTCAGCGCCACGCCCACATAGTGCACGTCCACCAGGTTGCCGGCCTGTGCTTGCGCGCCAGTTCCTTCCACGATGTCTTCGATGACAAGGTCGTCCGGTGCCTCGGCGGGCAGCGTGACCTCTGGCTTGCTTGGATTGGTCATGACGGCAAGCCTATGCGCGCCGGGTCGTGACGTGCCCGGTGAGAGCCCGGCTCACTGGTCCAGCGTGACCAGTGCATCGGCCCGTCCGGCCTGCGCGCGCACCAGTGAGGCATTGCGTTCATCGGGCCCCAGCGCCCAACGGCGTGCCGCCTCCGGTGTCTTGCCGAACTCGATGTGCCGCGCAATGAGGCGCTCCCTGCGCAGCTGCTCGTCGAGGTTCAGCTGCCATATCTGGGTGAAATGCCTGCGGGCGAGTGCCCATGGCTCGTGGGGAAGCAGCAGATAGTTGCCTTCGATGATCACCAGCGGAGTTTCACGGGGCACGCGGATGGCGCCCGCAATCGGATTGTGCAGCTCGCGGGCATAGCGCGGTGCGTAGACCTCGCGGGCCCGTCCGTCGGCAAGCCGGGCCAGCATGGCAAGGAAGCCCCAGCTGTCGAAGGTGTCGGGTGCTCCCTTCCGGTCGGCGCGGCCGAGGCGTTCCAGCTCGTGCTGCGCAAGATGGAAGCCGTCCATCGGCACGACGATGGCAGCGGGGGCATCATCAGCAGCGCGCCCTGTGTTTGGGGATTGGGTGTCCAGTGCTTGGGTGTCCAGGGCTTGGGTGCTCGGGGTTTTTGCGTTCAGGGCCTCGGCGATCCGGTTGGCGAGGGTGGACTTTCCGGCGCCCGGCTCCCCGGCGATGCCCAACAGTCGGCGCTGGCCGGGCACCACGAGCTTGCCGGCCGCCCGAGTGGCCTCAGCGGCCGTCATCATGCGCATGCGCACAGCGTAGTGAGAAGACACGTGTGCGCCAGGTGACCACGGAGGCAGTGTCAGTGGCGAATGCGACAATGAATGCCATGGCCGGATATGCAGTGCTCGATCTCGAGACCACGGGTTTTTCGCCCGCTCGTGGCGATCGCATCGTCGAGATCGGCCTGGTGCGCCTCGATGACACTGGCACAGTGACCGATGAGTGGGAAACCCTGGTCAATCCGCTGCGCACGGTCGGCGCAACGCAGGTGCACCACATCCACCAGGAGGACATTGCCTCGGCGCCGACCATGTCACAGCTCGCCCCCGAGCTGGTCGATCTGCTGCGTGGCCGCGTGGTGGTGGCCCACAATTCGTCGTTCGATGTGGGCTTCCTCACTGCCGAGCTGCGCTCTGCCGGAATGACGATTCCGCCGGAGCCCATTCCCCAGGTGTGCACCATGCGCATGTCGCCGAAGTTCCTGGATGCCCGGTCGAAGCGTTTGGCGGATTGCTGCGAGGCTGCGGGCGTCTCCCTGATCAATGCCCACTCCGCGTTGGGTGATGCCCGGGCAACTGCCCAACTCTTTGATCATTACCTTGCCCTGGCCGGGGCGCAGCTTCCCTGGCGTGACGTGCTGGTGGCGGCCGATGACTACCCGTGGCCCAGTGCTCTGGTGTCCGGACCACCGGCCCGGTTGTTGGCCCGAAAATAAATTGTCCGGCGCCTGCGAATGTGGTCAGCTGGACCGGCGTCGAAGGCCCCGGAAATCCCCGAGTTTTCCCGGATGAGTGGGTAAATTTCAGGCGTAATTTGGCCTGACAAACGCCTTGTTCACTGTGAGCAGAATTGATGCGGATGGCCCGAGTAACAAATACGCATAGCCGCTAAACAGACCCCCCTTGTCGTGCTCTTAATCGAGACCTGTACCATTGCGGCCGGACGAGATATGGACCGAAATGGTCCGAATTTGCCCGAACGGGATGCGATACACCCTGTCTCTGCAGTAGGTTGCCGCTATGGACGCACAAGTACTGGCGCGGTGGCAATTCGGCATCACCACCGTCTACCACTGGTTTTTCGTGCCGATCACGCTCGGCATCACATGGCTGCTCGCAATCATGCAGACGCTGTGGGTGCGCACGGGCAATGACCAATGGCTTCGCCTGGTGAAGTTCTTTGGCAAGCTCTTCCTCATCAACTTCGCAGCCGGCGTCGTCACCGGCATCGTGCAGGAGTTCCAGTTCGGTATGAACTGGTCTGAATACTCCCGCTTCGTGGGCGACATCTTCGGTGCCCCGCTGGCCCTGGAGGCATTGATTGCCTTCTTCCTCGAGTCCACTTTCGTGGGCCTGTGGATCTTCGGCTGGAATCGCCTCCCGAAGGGTCTGCACCTGGCCACCATCTATCTGACGGCCGCAGGCACCTTCCTTTCCTCGATCTTCATCCTGGCTGCCAACTCGTGGATGCAGAATCCGGTTGGCGCCATCTACAACCCCGAGACCGGCCGTGCAGAGCTCAATGACTTCATGGCCCTGCTCACCAATCCGGTGCTGCTGGCGACGTTGCCGCACACCATCGGCGCTGCGTTCATGACCGCCGGTGCACTGTTGCTCGGTGTCTCGGGCTGGTGGCTCGCCAAGAAGCGTCGCGATGCGCAGCCTGCCGATTCCGACGACACCGCCACCTGGCGCAAGTCGCTGCGACTGTCTGCCTGGGCACTCATCATTGCTTCGCTGGTCACCTTCGTTTCCGGTGACTTCCAGGGCAAGATCGAGGCCCAGTACCAGCCCATGAAGCTGGCTGCCTCCGAGGGCCATCTGAACACTGACACGAGTGCTGACTTCTCCGTTGTTGCCATCATCACCACCGAGGGTGAGGGCTCCGAGAAGACATTCCACAAGGTCTTCAGCCTTGACGTTCCGGCCGTGCTGTCCATCCTGGCCAAGAACGATCCCAATGCTGAGGTGCAGGGTGTGATCGACCTCCGTGAGGCATATCTTGCCGAGGGCTACACCGCTGATGACGGCACGACGAATGCCTTGCAGAAGGAGTTCGCCGACGAGCTGGCAGCCATGGAGATCGACCCTGTGCCGAACATCATGGTCAACTACTACAGCTTCCGGCTCATGATCGGGCTGGGCATTCTGGCGTTCATCATCGGCATCGCAATGCTTGTGATGACGCGCGGTGATCACCTTCCCAAGGGCGGCAAGTTCTATGCCGTTCTCATGGGTCTGTTGCCTCTCATGCCACTGTTCGCCAATTCCTTCGGCTGGATCTTCACCGAAATGGGGCGGCAGCCGTGGATTGTCAATGGTGTGTTGCCCACCTTGGTGGCTGCTTCGCCGGGCAATAGTGCCTTCGACGTGTGGCTCACGATGATTCTGTACACGCTGATCTATGCAGTGGTGGCAGTGATCGTGGTGAAGCTGTTCCTCAAGACGATCAAGGAAGGTCTTCCCGCCTTGGTGAAGGTGGAACCGAAGTCTTCTGACGACGCCCCAATGTCCTTCGCGTACTGAGGCTGGAGAAATAGACATGTTTACAAACTCTCTTATTCCGCTGCAGGTGGCCCTCGACGCGTCCGGCTTGCAGATCACATGGTTCCTGCTCATCGCGGTGCTGTGGATCGGGTTCTTCTTCCTTGAAGGCTTCGATTTCGGCGTCTCGATGTTGTATCCGATTCTTGGAAAAGACCCCAAGGATCGCCGAGTGATGATCAACACCATTGGACCCACCTGGGATGGCAACGAGGTGTGGTTGATCACCGCCGGTGGCGCCACCTTTGCCGCCTTCCCCGGCTGGTATGCCAGCCTGTTCAGCGCTCTGTACCTGCCGCTGTTCCTGGTGCTGATGGGCTTGATCCTGCGAGGTATTTCGTTCGAATACCGCGCAAAGATGCCCGATGACCGTTGGCGCAATGCCTTCGATGCCTGCGCCTCGATCGGTGCGCTGATCGTCTCGCTGGTGTTCGGAATCGGTTTCGCCAATTTCGTGCGTGGCCTGCCGGTGGCGCCTGATGCAACAGCTGCTTTCGGTGAGCCGAATCTGTTCACCGGTGGCTTCTGGTCGCTGTTCAACCCCTTCGGGCTGCTCGGCGGCGTGCTGTTCATCCTGCTGTTCTGCACGCACGGCTCCATGTTCCTGGCGCTGAAGACCTATGGCCCGGTGAAGGAGCGCACGGTCAAGTTCGTGCACACCCTCGCCCCCATCACCCTGGTTGTGCTGCTCGCCTTCGTGTTCTTCGCCAATGTGATCTACGGCGCAGGTGACAATCCCTACTTGGGCGATGTGGCGCCGATCATCATGTGGGCCACTGGTCTGCTGTCGGTGGTCGCTCTGGCGCTGGGTCTGCTGGCCCAGGTCAAGGGCCGCAATGGTTGGGCCTTCATCGGCACCGGATTGTCGATCGTCACCATGCTGGTGATGATCTTCACCAAGATGTACGGCACCCTGGGCTTCATCTCGGCCGACATGGACAATCCGTTGAACATGGTGACGGCGTCCAGCTCGCCCATGACCTTGAAGCTCATGACGATCTTTGCCGCCATCATGGTGCCGATCGTGCTGGCCTACACTGTGTGGAGCTATTGGGTGTTCCGCAAGCGTCTCGGCCATGCGGACCTGCCCGAGCACGAATACGAACGCAATGTCGTGGAGGTGCATGCGTGAACGCAGCAATCAGTCCCTCAGCACGGTTGAGGGCCTGAGTGCCCGGGCCGCTTGACCCGCGTCTCGTCAAGAGGAAGTGTGTCCACCAGGGATTTCCCGGGTGGGATCCGCCCCTTTGGCGGGGCCCCCGCCTTTTTGTGGGTTGGGGCGGGCCGGACTCTTTTCCT
>CAXYYR010000124.1:0-5936 GCA_964293265.1 uncultured Propionibacterium sp. | reverse complement strand
GCAGGGAAACCCGAAGCAAGGAAACCTGGATCAAGGAAACCTGGATCAAGGAAACACTGTGGGACTGGGTATCCCGACAGCTCCGGGATTCGCCGAGCGCTCCACCCCGCGCAAGCCACCCGTCGCACGCGGATGAGTGGGCAGGGCGCGCCCATCTCGGGCGTAGGGGCAGAAGCCACCGATATTCCGCTGGTGGTGCTCATCGGCCCCACGGCGTCCGGAAAGTCGGCGCTGGCGATCAATCTTGCACAGTCATTGACCGGCGCAGGTCACCGTGCCGAGATCATCAATGGTGACGCGATGGCCGTCTACCGGGGAATGGACATCGGCACGGCGAAGCCCAGCGCTGCTGAACGGGCATTGGTGCCCCATCACCTGCTCGACATTCTCGACATCACCCAGACAGCCACAGTTGCCGATTTCCAGGCCAAGGCACGGCAGGTCATTGCCATGCTCCGGGACCGGGGAATCATCCCCATCATGGTGGGGGGGTCCTCGCTGTATGTCCGGGCCGTGGTCGATGATTTTGAATTTCCGGGCACTGATCCGGCGGTGCGTGCCCGCTGGGAAGCGCGGCTTGCCGAGGTCGGCTCCGAGGCGCTGTATTCCGAACTGGTCTCGCGTGCGCCGCAGGCAGCTGGCGCGATGGAGCCCGGCAATGCGCGTCGTATCGTGCGGGCACTTGAGGTGCTCGAACTGACCGGCCATTACCATCCACACCTTCCCGAGCCGCGCTATGTGTTGGGCAATGTGCATCAATTCGGTTTGACCCTTGATCGGGAAAGCATGGATGCGCGGATCGAGGCCAGGGTGCATCAGATGTTTGCCGATGGTCTGGTGGACGAGGTGCGCGAGCTGGAGGCCAATGGCCTGCGGCGTGGAATAACGGCCGCCAGGGCGCTGGGCTATCAGCAGGTGCTCGACATGCTCGATGGACGTCTCGACGAACAAGGGGCAATCAAGGCGACAATCGAGGGAACTCGGCGTTTTGCCCGAAAACAACTCGGCTGGTTCCGGCGCGATCCGCGAATCCAGTGGTTGCCGGCTGGGCAGGCCTCGTTGGTGGCCACGATCGGGGCCGATCTGGGGCTGCCCGCATCCGGCGGAACAGCCAGCTGACCCGAGGCAACTCGCCGGCCCTGCGTGGGTGGCTGCGGTGTCACCCACCGGTGCGCAGGACTCGTTCGGCAGTGAGGTTGATGCCGGGTGAGAGAATGGGGCTATGAGGAACTGGGAGTTCGCCAAGGGCCACGGCACGCAGAACGACTTTGTGCTGCTCAAGGATCGAACCAACAGTGTTGAACTGACTCCTGACGACGTGCGTTTCCTGTGCAATCGGCGGGCCGGTATCGGCGGCGACGGTGTGATCAGGGCCGTCTGGGCCAAGTACATGCCCGAATGGACGGGCGATCCCGACATGTGGTTCATGGATTATCGAAATTCTGATGGTTCGTTGGCGCAGATGTGTGGCAATGGGCTGAGGGTGTTCGCCCGTTATCTTGCCGAGGAAGGCCTCAGCGATGCGGGCGAGCTCGCCGTGGCCACCAGGGCTGGTCAGCGTGGGGTTGAGCGCCTCACCGACACCAGCTTCCGTGCCGATATCGGACAGGTGCAGGTGTCCGATGCTCCCACCTGGGTGCGGCTCGGTGATGCCAGCTTCGTGGCAACCACCGTTGATGTCGGAAACCCCCATGCGGTCGTGTTGCTTCCCGAGTCGGTGAACCTAGCCGGCCTGGATCTTGATCACTCGCCGGTGTTTGACGAGCAGGTGTATCCCGAGGGTGCCAACGTGGAATTCGTTCATGTCACGGGCCCTCGTGCGCTGTCCATGCGGGTCTTCGAGCGGGGCTCCGGCGAGACCATGTCGTGTGGCACCGGTGTTGTGGCGACAGCGGCGGCCCAGGCACGTCAGATCGCAGGGGAGGGGCACTTTGATGTGCATGTTCCCGGCGGTGATCTCAGTGTTGACCTGGCTGATGGTCACGCCCATCTCACTGGTCCGGCAGTGATCGTTGCCCATGGATCAGTCCTGCTGCCGGATGATGCCCGATGACAGATGAATTCGCGTCCGATGAGCCTGCCCGTCGCGTGACGGATGGCTTCGGACACTCCCGGGATGATGATTCCCTGGACCTGGATGAACGACACTCCTTGACGCGAATTGCCGGCATGTCGACGGAGCTGCAGGACGAGAGTGAGGTCGAATACCGACAGCTGCGTCTGGAACGCGTGGTCCTGGTCAGCGTGTGGACCACTGGCAGCGCCGAAGATGCCCAGAACGCAATGTCTGAGCTGCGCGCCCTGGCCGAGACTGCCGGCTCGCAGGTGCTGGAAGCCCTGGTGCAGCGTCGTTCCCGCCCGGATGCCTCCACCTACATCGGCGAGGGGAAGGTGCGGGAGCTCCGCGAAGCGGTTGTTGCCTCGGGAGCCGACACCGTCATTGCCGATGGTGAGCTCAGCCCCGCCCAGCTGCGAAATCTGGAGGACAGGGTGGGTGTCAAGGTTGTTGACCGAACAGCCCTGATCCTGGACATCTTCGCCCAACATGCCCGCACCACCGAAGGCAAGACGCAGGTGGAATTGGCGCAGCTCAATTACATGAAGCAGAGGCTGCGTGGCTGGGGCGAGAGCCTGTCACGACAGGTCGGTGGCCGGGCTGCCTCCGGTGTGGGCATCGGTGGACGCGGACCCGGTGAAACCAAACTTGAGACTGATCGGCGCCGGATCAATACACGCATCGCGAGCCTGCGGAAGAAGCTTCGAGCCGTGGACTCGGCACGCAGCCTGCAAAGGGCCGAGCGGGTGCGGCAGCGCATCCCGTCGGTGGCCCTGGTGGGTTACACCAACGCGGGCAAGAGTTCCCTGCTCAATCGGCTCACCGGTGCCGGCGTGATGGTTGCCGATGCACTGTTCGCCACCCTTGATCCCACGACCCGGCGATGCCGGACCGACGACGGGCGCGTCTACACGCTCACCGATACCGTTGGCTTCGTGCGCCACCTGCCCACCGATCTGGTGGCAGCCTTCCGATCCACGCTGGAGGAGTCGGTGCGAGCCGATCTGCTGCTCCATGTGGTTGATGGATCGGATGCAGACCCACTCGGCCAGATCGAGGCCGTGCACACGGTTCTGCGTGATATTGGTGCAGGTGAACGGCCCGAACAGATTGTGGTCAACAAGATCGATCGTGCGGATTCCGACACCGTGGCAGCACTGCGCCGAAGCCATCCCGAGGCGGTTCTTGTGAGTGCCACCACGGGTGAGGGCATTGATCAGCTGCTGGCGATTGTTGAGCAGCGTCTGCCCAGCCCCCAGACACGCGTTGATGTGTTGGTGCCCTGGAGCAGGGGCGATCTCGTTGATCGGATCCACCGCTTCGGCCTGATCAGCACCGATGAATATGAAGCGGACGGCACCCACTTGGTGGCGAATGTCTATCCCGACCTGGCGGGGGAGCTGGAACCCTTTGCACGCGCCTGAACTCGAGTGCGCCTCCAGCACTACCGCTGGGGCAACCAATAGGGTGTGCGGGTGACATCGGGAACCCGCGCCCCAGCAGGTCTCGGACCGGCTGGTTCGTCCGATGCCGTCAGCACCTGGTCCGTTGCTCGTAAGGCTCTGGAAAGCGCCGTCGAACAGATCGGTGGACAGGCACGGGATGGCCAGCTGCGGATGGTTGAGGCAGTGTGTGAATCTCTCGACAATGCCAGCGCATTGTTGGTGCAGGCCGGCACCGGAACGGGAAAATCACTCGGTTATCTGGTGCCTGCGCTCGTGCGTACGCAACTCGCCTCGAGCAAGATCATTGTTGCCACCGCCACCCTGGCACTGCAGAACCAGCTTGCCACCAAGGACGGCCCGGCTGTCGCCCGTGCCGTGGGCAAGGTCACGGGCCGCGAGCCCAGTGTGGCGGTGCTCAAGGGCCGCGCCAATTATGCATGCCTGCTGAAAGTCCAGGCCGGTGGCGATGACGGCCAGGACAGCCTCCTGTCGGGTGCAGAATTGGTCGAAACCGCCCATGCCTCGTCAACCGACCAGACTTCGGCACTGGGAGCAGAAGTGCTGGCTCTGCGTGAGTGGGTGAGTGAGCAGGCTCGCAGCCATCAGCTTGCCGATCGCGACGATGCGCCTGCCCATACGGCCAGGGCGTGGGCCCAGGTGAGCGTCACGGCGCGACAGTGTGCGGGCTCACGGTGTCCCTTGTACAACGAGTGCTTCGTCGAGTTGGCCCGTACCCGCGCCCGGGGTGCCGATCTGGTGATCACCAATCACGCACTACTTGCCATCGATGCCATGAGTGAGCGTGATGTGCTGCCGGACCATGAGGCAGTGATCATCGATGAGGCCCATGAACTCACGGCACGTGTGACAGGCGCGGCGTCCGAGGAACTGAGCCCGGCCCAAATAGAACGCGTCAGCCGCGCCGCTGCCGATTGGGTCACTGACGATCAGGCCCTGGAACTCCTCGACGTCGCCGATGTGCTGAAGGGTGTCCTGGGGGAGGCCGAGCCGGGGCGCATAACGAATCCCGATGGTTCAATCGTGACGGCTCTGGCACGCATCCGGGACGTTGCCCGTCAGACAGTGAGTGCCTTGTCTCCCGGCTCGTCAAAGGGCGTTGACACTGCCCGGGTTGCTGCCCAGGGTGATGCACGGGAGCTGTTCGATACGGCACAGCGAATGGCCCAGCTGTCTGATGCTGATGTGGTGTGGGTCAGCGCCAATGAGCGGTTCGGGCCCCAGCTGAATGTTGCGCCGCTGTCGGTGGCCGGCCTGCTGCGGCACCGGGTGCTTGCCCAGGGTGCGACTGTTCTCACCTCGGCCACATTGGCGATAGGTGGGTCATTCGGGGCAATGGCTGGTCAGGTGGGACTGCGCCGTGACGACGAACTCAGCGCCACCGATGTGCTGGACAGCTCAGAACTGTCGGCGGCGGACCGCCCGGAAGTCACCGCTGATGCTGTGGTGCGCTGGCGGGGTCTTGATGTCGGAACGCCATTCGACTATCAGCACCAGGGCATCCTCTATCTGGCCAATCGCCTGCCCCGCCCAGGCAGGGAGGGTATGGCCGATGAGGTGCTGGCACAGATAGCCCAACTGGTGTGGGCAGCCGAGGGGCGCACATTGGGTCTCTTCTCATCGCAACGCAATGCGGAGGCTGCCGCCCGCCATGTGCGCGCAGAACTGCCGGCCTTCCCCGTACTCTGCCAGGGTGAGGCGCAGCTGTCGGAGCTGACCAAGCGCTTTGCGGCAGAAGAAAAGCTGAGTCTCTTCGGCACGCTGTCGCTGTGGCAGGGCATCGATCTTCCCGGGGACACCTGCCAGCTGGTGATCATGGACCGCATTCCCTTCCCGCGACCGGATGATCCGGTGATGCAGGCCCGTCAGGAAGCAGTTGCCCATGCCGGTGGAAATGGCTTCATGCAGATTGCCGCCACCCATGCCGGACTGTTGCTGGCACAGGGCGCCGGCCGTCTCATTCGCACCGCCAGTGATCGTGGTGTGGTGGCGATCCTTGATCCGCGATTGGTGCAGGCGCGCTACGGAAGTTATCTGCGCGCATCCCTGCCGCCGTTCTGGACCACACATTCGGTGGACATTGCGGTGGAGGCCCTTCGACGCCTGCACGGCAAACAGTGACGATGCTGAGCTGTGAAGCCCGCTCAGATACGACGTAGGACGGCAACGACCTTGCCCACCAGGCTGGCATGGTCGCCGTTGATGGGCTCATAGGCCTCATTGTGCGGCATGAGCCACACATGGCCATCGCGGTGTCGCAATTCCTTGACGGTGGCCTCGTCATCAATGAGGGCCGCCACGAAATCGCCATCGCGGGCGGTGTTCTGCTGCTGAACCACCACATAATCGCCATCACAGATGGCGGCCTCGATCATTGAATCGCCGCGGACCTCCAGCATGAACACCGTGCCCTCGCC
>CAXYYR010000123.1:0-6028 GCA_964293265.1 uncultured Propionibacterium sp. | reverse complement strand
CCGGAAATATAGATGGTGGCGAACTCCTGTGCCGGCGCGTCTATCACCGTCGGCAGACGTTTTTTCTGCCCGAGCGGGCTGATACCGCCCACCAGATAACCGGTGACCCGCTGCGCGACCATCGGGTCTGCCATATCCACTTTCTTCGCGCCTAAGGCTTTCGCCACCTTTTTCAAATCCAGCTGACCCGCTACCGGCGTCACTGCGACGGCCAGATGCTTCATGTCGCCGTTAACGGCGACCAGCAGCGTTTTATAGACCTGGCCCGCGTTGAGCCCCAGCTTGCGCTGACCAGCCCGGGTGGTCCCCCCCGCCCGAACAACCAAAGGGGTGGGTCCTTCCGATATCGGAAGCACCACCCCCTTTGAGCTGCCTGTCGTTGAGTTGTTCATCGTTGAGTTGTCAGCGCACCTGGTTCAGTCACCGCGCGTGGCGAGTCGTCTGTTGCGTGGCCCGATCTGCACGTGAAAGCCGTGCACAGCTGCCGAGACCACACCCATCACCACAACGAGCGCCAACGCCGGAGTGCCCTCACCCTTCATGCGGAATCGGTCACGAATGCGGGTGCGGCGCTCACTGCCGCCATTGCCTGCGCTGTCGTTGTTCATCCACGGCTCCTCACTGTGTCATCACGCTGTGTCATCACGCTGTGTTGTCCACGGTTCCCATTCTTGCGGACGCCGGAACTCTGCCTCACCTCGGGTGGGGCCCGCGGCGGCGGCGTCCACCGAAAAGCACCTGGCCAAGCGGCAACACCGAGGCGATCATCATGGCAAGTCCCCAGCCCGGTTCATCGGGACGCAGCAGGATGCCACCGATGAGCAGCGCGGCAAACACGATGGCGCCAACGACGCGCCGCACGCCAGCTTCGATGCGGTTCATCTGGCGTTCAATTTCGGGAATCTCAACGGTGAGCTGGCCACGCTCGGCCATGGTGAGCACGCGTGTGAGGCGACGCGGCAGGGCGGCCGTCAGCTCCGCCACTGCCTTGGCCTCACCGAGAATGAAGCGGGCCCCCGAGCCCGACTCCTCAGCAACAAGCTTGTCTGCGTAGGGCTGCACCGATTCCCACAGGTTGTATTCGGCGTCGAGCGCAGTGCACAGACCATTCATCAGTGAGGCCGCGCGAATGAGCATGAGGAAATCCTGCGGAAGCTGGAATGGCATCGTGCGCATGAGCTCACGGAATTGCATGGCGAAATCAATGAGTTCCTGGGGGTCGATTTTTCGCATGTCTGCAAGGCTCATGCCGCCGAACCGGTCGAACAGCTGGCCCAGGGCTCGCTCCAACAGCCCGAGATCGGCGCTCGGCAGCAGCATGTGCATCTCGCTCATCGCCTTGATCAAGCGTTGTGCATCGCGCATGCCGATGGCCACGATCACTTCCTTGAGCTGGCCACGCAGGCCTGTCGGCACCTCGCCCATCATGCCGAAATCAATGAATGTGAGTCGCCAGCTCACCACCTGACCGCCGGGCTGCTTTTCCCGGTTCGCCACATCCCCAGTGCCGCCGTTCTTGCCAGCGACAGTGCCAATGGGTGTGACGAACAGGTTCCCCGGATGGGGATCGGCATGGAAGAAACCGTGCTCAAAAACCTGGGCAATGTAGGCGTCGGCCACCGCATAGGCCACGTCGTGCGGGTCGATGCCCACAGCCTGCAGCGCATCAACGTCGTTGACCTTGATTGCGCTCACATCAGAAAGCGTCAACAGCCGAGCACTGGTGCGTTCCCACACCACCACCGGGCTGTCGATGCCCGCATTGCCATTGAAATCTGCCGCGAATTGTTCGGCGTTGGCGGCCTCGTGCAGATAGTCGACTTCTTCGAGGCTCGAGCGGGCGAATTCCTCCACCAGCCCGTGCACATCGGTGCGCTGCGCAATCGCCTTGATGTGTGACGCCCAGCCGGCCACCTTGCGCAGGGCTGCCAGATCAATATCAACCACCTGCTCGATGCCCGGACGCTGCACCTTCACCATCACCGACGCGAAGCCCAGCTCATCAGCCTCGCTGTCACACAGGGTGGCCCGATGCACCTGGCCGAGCGACGCCGCCGCCACCGGGTTGGCATCGAAGCTGGCAAAAGCCTTGTCAAGTGGCATTCCCAGCTGCGTCTCGGCAAAAGGCCTGATCAGCTCGAATGGCACCTGGGGCGCCTCATCCTGCAAGCCGGCGAGCTGGTCGGTGACCTCGGCAGGCAACACATCGAGCCTGGTTGACATGAATTGACCCACCTTGATCATGAGCCCGCCGAGCTCAGCGGCAAGCCTATGAAACCGCGCAGCCGCTCGTACGAGACGCTCACTGCGACCCCTGGCAGCAAGGCGCCGCATGCCGATGCGCGGCAGCAGAACGTCGAACCACCACATTTGGGCGCTGAGACGGGCAAAGAAACGCAGGATGCGGCGATAACGGCGGCGCAGCTCACGCTCGCTGCTCATGGTCTGCGCTCCGCGCTGTATGTCATGCGACGATCATGCCAACGCTGGCTGGGCATCATGATGGGCGATCAGTCCTCGGCGAGAATAGCGAACACCTTGCGGCGGGCGTCATTGATCACTTCGGTGGCAGCCTTCGCCTGGGCAGCGCTGCCATTGGTGACAGCCTGGCCCACGGCTTGCACCAGACGGGCAGTGGCACGCGGCAGCACCATGGCGTCGGGCACATCCTTCTGGGCATCGGATTCCCAGGGCTTGGGCCTGTCGGCGGCCTCTTCGGCCTCTGCGCGCCCCTCATCGGTGAGGCTGTAGACCTTCTTGCCGTCCTTCTCTTCCAAACTCACGAGGCCGGCGTCGGCAAGCATCTGCAAAGTTGGATAGACCGAGCCGGCACTGGGCTTCCAGGTGCCTGCGCTGCGTTCGTCGATCTCGTGGATGATCTGATAGCCGTGCATCGGCTGCTCAGCCAGCAATGCCAGCACGGCTGCGCGAACATCACCACGGGAAGCCCGCGGCGTGCTCTTGGCCTGCACAAAATCTCTGATCTGCGATTCCATTTGCCCGAACGCCGCCATGAGGCTGCCATCGAGGGTTGAGTGGCGCCCCTGGAAGTCGCCGTTCCTGCCGAATGCTCCATACATGAGAGTTCCCTTCCACACCGTGACTTTGACACCGTGACTTTCACACCATGGTGGTCACTTCAACCACCGCATTGAACGATACATACCGATACATCGCTGAAACAAGAAGATGGGGCTGATTCTGCGTTGATTCTGTCCGCCCAAGGAGCAAAACCCCTGATGGGATTTGATTTCCGGATGCCACGATGTAAAGCTGTGAAAACCTTATTAACCCCCTAGGAGCCCCCAATGAACCCCCTGTCCCTCCGTCGCGCGCGCTCACATGTGGCAAAGCCGGCCACAATTGCCGCAGTAGCCGCCTTGGCCATTTCTGCAATGGCTGGCACCGCCGTTCCGGCAAGCGCTCAAAGCGACGCATCAACCCCCGACGTCATCACGCCCGGTGCAGTTGTCAACAACACCGGCTTCACTGAAGAAAACAATGTCAGCATCTCCGGGTTGACCGACACCAGCCACCTCGCCGCAACCGGCCTTGGGGTCACAGAAACCGGCGTTGCCACCGCGTCCGACACACTCCCAGAATTGAGCTATTCACAGGTCCCGCTGAACATGACAGCGGTCGAATCGATCTCGCTTGTGCTTCAATTCAACAACCCAACTGCTAGCGATCTTGACCTGTACCGCATGGTTTTCTTGCCAGTCGACGGTCAGGAAGTCGACTACATCTTGGCAGCGCCGGTCGATGGCACCGCCGTTGACAACCAAGGAATTCGCGCCTCGGTGATCACTGGCGCGCCAGCCAACCTCGAATTCAGCTACGGCAGTTGGGCTAACCCGGACGCCGGCTCGTGGGAGGACTACACAGCACTGGGCTATGGCGCTGAAGACCTGGCCTATCTTGAGGTCAACGGCACGCTGGCCGCCGGCAGCACACTGACGATCACACTGCCACTGGACATTTCGGCCCTAGCGGATGCACCCCAGGACAACTCAAAATTCATCGACGCCGTGACGTCAGACCAGGGTTTGCTCTACCCGAACTTCGGCTTGCGCGCCATGATCCTCGCTGTGAACGCGTGGGATGTTGCCCTGGCAGCCCCACCAGCCCCCACCCAGTCGGGTGACACCGTGACGATTCCTGAGCAGGCCGGAGTCACCTATTTGGCTGATGGCGTTCCAGCCACCGGGCCAATCGTGCTTGCTGACGGCCAGTCGGTGACCGTCACCGCTATTGCTGCTGATGGATTCACCTTTGCCCAGGAGCCTCTTACCTGGAACTTCAGCTACACGGCCCCGGTGGTCGAGACTCCTGATCCCTCGACACCCGTTGCTGAGGAGACCCAAGCCGCAGCCGCCGAGGAAGCCACCGGCGTTTCCGTGGAGACCGGCGGCTCAGATTCCAACGGCCTCATCGGCCTTGGCGCAGCACTTGCCCTGATCGGTGCTGGCGCTGCAGCAGGAATTCACCGCAAGCACTGACACCAACAAAGGAAGTTCCCGCTCGGGATCGTTACGCATTTCAAGGACGGGCCGCACGTGATGTCTACGTGGGGCCCGTCCCTTGCGTTCCCGAGACCTTCATTATTCATTGCGTACCCCCTAGCGGGACTGTGATTGACCGTTCCAGAATGAGATGATGGGGCAACGTTCACCCCGAAGGAGTGCCATGACCCACGTTTCAACGCGCCGAGCCTCACGCCGCCTGACCTCCGGAGTTGCCGCCGTTGCGCTGGCGGCCACCTGTTTCGCAGCTGTTTCCGTCACTGCCCTGCCGGCATCAGCAGACACCACCGAGACCTCGGCTGCCGCCGCATCCGACAGTCAGGCCGTCACCCAGTCCGTGGTCATCCCGGGCGCACTCGTGGACAACAGTGGCATCACTGACGCCTCGAACGTCAGTGACTCAGGACTGGTTGAAACCACGCACTTCACGGTGGGCGGTGAGGGCGTCACCGAGATTCCGGCATCAACGGCTGCCGAATCAACTCCTGAATTGATCTTCGATGATGTACCACTCAATACACCTGCGACCGACGCCATCACATTGGTGACCCAGATCACCAATCCCACCGCCACCGCACTGGATTTTCACCGTATGCAATACGCCCCTCAGATTATGGCCATGCTCACTGGATCAGTGCCCATGCCCTTTGACGGGACCGCCTTTGATGGTCAGGAATCGCTGACGCAGCCATATCAGGGGCTCCCCAGAACCTTGCGATCACATACATCGGTGATGGCATGTCCGACGACTCCACATGGGATGAATTCACCGCCGCGGGATACGGCCCGGCAGAGCTCATGGCCCTCACCATCCAGGGCAGCCTTGCTGCAGGATCCACGATGACGATCACGCTGCCAATCAACATCTCCGCGCTGGCAGGAGCGCCAACGGATGGCTCTGAGACAATTCAGACCGCAGGACTTGACCTCGAAGCCTCACCCACCTTCTTCGGGGCACGCGGCAGCTCGCTGGTGCTCAGCTCCTGGGACATCGCGCTCACTGCCCCGGCGGCACCCACCCAGTCCGGCAACACGGTGACCATCCCCACCGAGCCCAATGTGATCTACCAGGTGGATGGTGTGCCCGTCACCGGCCCCATCGTGCTTGCCGACGGGGAATCAGTCACCATTGAAGCGGTCGGGGCTCCTGGCTACACGCAGGGCGAGACGAACCCAAGCTGGGATTTCAGCTACGCAGCCCCAGTTCCCGAAACACCCACCCCTGAAGTCCCATCCACTGAATCCCCTGCGGATTCCATTGATGGCGTCACGGTGAACACGGGTGGCTCTGAATCAAATGGCCTCGTTGGCCTCGGCGCAGCGCTGGCACTGATCGGCGCAGTCACTGCAGCAGGGATTCGCCGCAAGCAGAGCTGAATGTGACAGCGGATTACAAAAAGTGGGGCCCCGGAGATATCTCCGGGGCCCACTCATTTCCAGCTACTGATCATCAGCTGCGGCGACAAGTCGGGTCGGAGCCATGTCGTTCTGTGGGCCAAGGAGGT
>CAXYYR010000122.1:0-6094 GCA_964293265.1 uncultured Propionibacterium sp. | reverse complement strand
TGCGTTACGAGAGTGAGCAGATCACCAAGCAGACCGAGGCACAGTCGGAGAGCTACGCGGAAGCCCACAGCTATTTCCCGGTGAGCGCGATCGCCTCGGTGGGTGACACCCTGTCGAGCCACTATCTGCAGCTGCTCGAACAGGCCGCAAAGGCCGTTGAGGTGCCGCTGATCGCCAGCTTGAACGGCTCGAAGATGGGCGCCTGGACGCATGAGGCCCGCCGCATGCAGGACGCGGGAGCTTCGGCCATCGAGCTGAACATCTATCTGGTGCCCGGCGACACTGCCATGACCGGCAAGGAAGTGGAGGATCGTCATGTTGAGATCCTGCGCGGGGTCAAGGATGTTGTTGACATTCCGGTGGCTGTGAAGCTGTCGCCCTATTTCAGCAGCTTCGGCCAGGTGGCCGCGGCGCTGAGTGACGCCGGCGCTGATGGTCTGGTGATGTTCAACCGCTTCCTGCAGCCGGACATCGACATCAACCGTCGTGAAGTGGTCTCGGGCTTCCAGCTCTCCGATCCCAGCATTGGGCGTCTGCCGCGCACCTGGGCAGCAGTGCTGCGCGGCAAGGTGAATGCCTCGCTGGCAGTGTCGGGTGGTGTGGAGACCCGCGACGACATCGTCAAGGGTCTGCTCGCCGGTGCTGACATCGTGATGACCACCTCATCGTTGGTGCGTCATGGTGCCGCCTACGGTCAGCGTTTGATCGACGGTCTGCGCGATTATCTGCGCCGCAGCGATCTGAGCCTCGACCAGGCGCGTGGCATGTTGGCCGTGCCGGCCAATGTGGCCGCCACCGACTATGAGCGCTCCGGTTATGTGTCGGCCATCGAAAAGGCCAAGCGGCGGTATGGGGTCTAGGAAGACATCATGAAGCTGAAGAACCTGCCCCAGGCCCTGCTTGCACTGGTGCTCATCGTTGCCGGCCTGGGACTGTATGTGGCCGGTTGGACGGTTGTCGCATGGATCTGCGCGGTAGTGGGCATTGTGGTGGCCGTCTGGGGCGGCAGCGCCAGCCGTGGAAATGTGAAGGTGGTGCGTCGTCGCCCCCGCGGCGGCGCGACAGGCGCGAATGAGCAATTGAACATGAAGGGAGGGCCCGAGCAGATCCCCGCCCCCTCACCATTTATTGACCCAGCGGGGTCAGTTCAGTCAGCGTCAGCTGGAATCACGTGCCGCCTGGGCTTCCACCTCGGCGGCCTGGGCTGCTGCCTGCGCATCAACCGGTGCGTCCGACTGCTCGGTCGCCGCAAACTGCGACTGATAGAGCCGGTAGTAGGGCCCCTCATTGTTGATCAGCTCGGTGTGATTGCCCTGCTCCACGATCGAGCCGTGCTCCATCACCAGAATGAGATCGGCGTCGCGGATGGTTGACAGCCGGTGGGCGATCACGAAGCTCGTGCGTCCGGCGCGCAGACGGTTCATCGCCTTCTGCACCAACACCTCGGTGCGGGTGTCCACCGAGCTGGTGGCCTCGTCGAGGATGAGGATCGAGGGATCGGAAATGAATGCCCGGGCAATGGTGAGCAACTGCTTCTCACCGGCCGAAACATTCGAACCCTCTTCGTCGATCACCGTGTCATAGCCCTCGGGCAGGGTGCGCACGAAGCGATCGACATAGGCGGCCTTGGCCGCCGAAATGATGTCATCCTCCGATGCGTCGATCTTGCCGTAGGCAATGTTGTCGCGAATCGAGCCGCCGAACAGCCAGGTGTCCTGCAGCACCATGCCGAGCTGATCGCGCAGTTGAGCGCGTGGCACGGTGGCGATGTCCACCCCGTCGATGAGCACGGCGCCGCCACGGACGTCGTAGAAACGCTCCAGCAGATTCACCAGTGTTGTCTTGCCCGCGCCGGTGGGCCCCACAATGGCGATCTGTTGACCGGGCTGCGCCTCGATCGACAGATCCTCGATCAGCGAGCTGTCAGCCGAATAGCTGAAGTCCACATGGTTGAACTGCACATGGCCCTTCACCGGCAGGTTCAGTGAACCATTGCTGTCGGGCGTCTGCTCCTGGGCGTCAAGCACCTCGAACACGCGCTCGGCGCTGGCCACACCCGACTGCAACAGATTGGTCATCGAGGTGAGCTGGGTGAGTGGCTGGGTGAACATCCGTGAGTACTGGATGAAGGCGGTCACATCGCCCAACTGCATGGTGCCGCTGGCCACCTTGAGGCCGCCGATCACGGCAATCGCCACGAAGTTGAGATTTCCGATGAAGAAATTCACCGGCATGATCAGGGCGCTGATGAACTGGGCGCCGAATGACGCCTTGTACATCTCGTCATTGGTGGCGTGGAACGACTCCTCGACTTCCTTGCGGCGGCCGAACACCTTCACCAGAGCATGGCCGGTGTACGACTCCTCGACCTTGCCATTGAGTTCGCCGGTTGACTTCCACATGCCCACGAAGCGCTTCTGGGCGGCCTTTCCGATCGGAATCGAGACGCCCAACGACAGCGGCACGATGCACAAGGTCACCAGCGCCAGCTGCCAACTCACGGTGAACATCATGATGATCACGCCGATCAGCGTGAGCAGGGCATTGATCACCTGCGACAGGGTCTGCTGCAGCGACTGCTGCACATTGTCCATGTCATTGGTCACGCGGCTCAGCAGCTCACCGGTCGGCTGGCCGTCGAAATATGACAGCGGCAGGGTGTCGATCTTGCGGCTCACATCGTCACGCAGACGGTAGACGGCGCGCTGCACAATGCGGTTCACGATGTACATCTGCACGAAGGTGAGCAGGGAGGCGGCCACATAGAACGCCAGGCAGAGCAGCAGGATGCTGCCGAGCTTGTCGAAGTCGATGCCCTGACCGGGCACGATGTCGAGATTGGCGATCATCGATGCCTGATCGGTGTTGCCCTGCTGGTTGAGGCCATCAACGATCTGCTGCTTGGTGAGTCCGGCCGGAAGATTCCTGCCGATCACACCGGCAAACACCTCATTGGCGGCCTTGCCCAACAGCTTGGGGCCGTAGACGCTGGCTGCCACACCCACTGCGCCGAGGATCATCACGATCACCAGCAACACGCGGTCGGGGCGCATCTGGCCGATCAGTCGCTTGAGTGACGGCCCAAAATTCACTGCCTTCTCTGCTGCCGGGCCACCGCCCGGGCCGCCCGTCTCAGCATGTTTGGCATAGTCAGGCCGCTTGTTGGCGGTTGCCTTGGCCTCTTCCGAGGTGGGCTCGGAATTCGTTGTTTCCTTGTTCTCGCCCGTGTTGTGGGTGTCGGCGCTCATGCTGCCTCCTGCGCGCTCATCTGGGATTCCACGATCTCGCGGTAGGTCGTGCTGGATTCCAGCAATTCGGTGTGTGTGCCCTGCCCGACGATGCGTCCGGAATCAAGCACGATGATCTGATCCGCACTGCGGATGGTGGAGACGCGCTGGGCCACGATGAGCACAGCAGCGTTCTTGGTGGTGGGGGCCAGAGCGGCCCGCACGCGACGATCAGTGGCCACGTCAAGGGCGCTGAAGGCGTCGTCGAAGATGTAGAAATCAGGCTTCTTCACCAGGGCGCGGGCAATCGACAGCCGTTGGCGCTGACCGCCCGAGACATTGGTGCCGCCCTGGGCGATGGGGGCATCGAGACCGCCGTCCATGCGACGCACGAAACCCTCGGCCTGGGCAACCCGCAGGGCCTCCCACATTTCGTCCTCGGTGGCGTCGGGCTTGCCATAACGCAGGTTCGAGGCAACCGTTCCGCCGAACAGATAGGCCTTCTGGGGAATGAGCCCGATCTTCGACCACAACAGGTCCATGTCGATCTCGCGGGTGTCGACGCCGCTGATGGTGACCTTGCCGCCAGTGGCGTCGTAGAGCCGGGGAATCAGCTGCACAAGAGTGGTCTTGCCCGAACCGGTCGAGCCGATCACTGCAGTGGTGGTGCCGGGACGCAGCTGCATCGAAATGTCATGCAGCACAGGCGCCTCGGCGCCCGGGTAACTGAACTCCACATGATCCAGATCCATCACCGAGGGGCTGGCCAGCTCGGTGACCGGATGCTCCACCGGCACCACCGACGACTTGGTGAGGAAGACGTCCATGATGCGCTTGGCGCTCACCGAGGCGCGCGGAATGATCATCGACATCATGGTGGCCATCATCACGCTCATGAGCACCTGCATGAGATAGGTCATGAATGCGGTGAGCTGGCCCACCTGAATCTGGCCGTTGTCGGCGCGAATGCCGCCGAACCACCACACGGCGGCTGACGAGAAATTCATCACCAACATCACCACGGGGAACAGGAAGGCAAAAAGCGTGCCGAGCTTGTAGCTCAGCTGCATGATGTCGGTATTGGCCTTGTCGAAGCGCTTGCGCTCGTCGGGCTCGCGCACGAATGCGCGGATCACCCTGATGCCGGTGAGCTGCTCGCGCAGCACACCGTTGATGGCGTCCAGACGAATCTGGTTCTGGCCGAACAGCGGGCTCATCCTGCTCACGATGATGCCCACGCTCACGCCCAGCGCAACCACTGCCACAAGCATGATCCATGACAGACCAGCGTCCTCACGCAGCGCCATGATGATGGCGCCGACCATGGTGATGGGGGCCATCACCAGCATGATGGCGGTCATGAGCAGCAGCTGCTGCACCTGCTGCACGTCATTGGTGTTGCGTGTGATGAGGCTCGGTGCGCCGAATTTGTTCACCTCCTGTTGCGAGAAGGTGAGGGTGCGGTCGAAGAAGGCGGCGCGAATATCGCGTCCCACGCCCATGGCCAGACGCGAACCGAAGTAGGCAGCCAAAATCTGGCCACCCACCTGGCACACGCTGATGGCGAGCATGAGCATGCCGGTGCGCCAGATGTATCCGGTGTCGCCGGTGGACACGCCCTGATCGATGATCTTGGCGTTGAAATTGGGCAGCAGCAGTGAGGACACCGCTGCCACGAGTTGACCCAGCAACACCAGGGCCAGGGCGGACTTGTAATGGCGCAGATAACGCCAAATGAGTCGAACGAGCATCAGGCTTCTTTCTTCATACCGTGGACGAGCAGATGGCCCAATTGGTCGGGGGAAATCGTGGGTGCACCGCTCATCATGAACGGATGACAGATGGTCAGGGTCATGGCCGCCAGATAGGCCGCGGCAGTCGAGGGGTCAACCGACATCTGGTCGGCGAAGGGCGCCAGACCACGCTCAATGGCGGCATGTGACAGCTGGTCCGATCGCATCTGTCGGCTGTGCATGGCATTGCTGTGTTCGGGCGCCGGGTGGGCGTGCGGCCCCTTACCGTGCGCGGGGATGGCGCGCAGTGCAGCGAAGAACTGGCGCACATCGTCCAGATTGTGGTGCAGCAGGCCGATGATGCGCTTCACGCGGGCATCCAGGGTGGGATCGTCTGGCATTGCATCGAGTGCGGCAACGAGTGCGCCCGGATCGAGCACATCCTCGACGACGGCCTCGAGCAGCTCCTGCTTCGAGGCGAAGACCCGAAAAATGGTGCCCTCGGCAACGCCGGCAGCCTTCGCCACCTGCTTGGTGGTGAAGTCGCGCCCCTCGCTGAACAACAGCGGACGGGCGGCGGCGATGAGGGAGTCCCGCCTCTCGCTGGCGGGCATCGGGGTGGCACGTGACACGAGGATGAATACTAGTGAGTGAGCACTCACTCATTCAAATTGGCTTGTCATGCGCGGTGGTTGGGATGCGCATGCGGTGACGCTCCGAGAGGGCAGTCAGGCTCCGCGCTGTGCGCGGGAGGGTGCGCGGTCACCCCTGATCGAGGCCACCATGTCAACGGTGCGCCGGGTGGCAGCAACATCGTGGGCGCGGAACATCAAAGCGCCCTGCCAGGCGGCAACGGCGGTTGCAGCCAAGCTTCCCTCCAGCCGCTCATCCACCGGCAGGTCCAGGGTCTCACCCACGAAATCCTTGCGGCTGATCGCCATCATCAGTGGATGGCCGAGACCGGCCAGGGCGGCGGTGTGACGCACCAACGCCAACGAATGGGCTGTGGTCTTGCCGAAATCCAGCGTGGCATCGAGCACCACGCTGTTCCTCGCAATGCCGGCGTCCATGGCGCGCTGTGCGCCCGACAACAGATGCTCCTCCACGGCCCCCACCACAGCCGCATCGGAATCG
>CAXYYR010000121.1:0-6180 GCA_964293265.1 uncultured Propionibacterium sp. | reverse complement strand
CGATGCCATCCCGGCCCCCGACCAGCTGATCCCGCCTTCATCCGCCGGACCGGCCCTGGACACTGTGAGCCCCACGTCACGCTCACCCAGGGACCCGCGGCGTCCCTTCGACGCCAACCTGGCTGGCACCGGGAGCAAGCGTATGTCCGATCCTCGCAGTCCGATCAGGCTGGACGGAATGCTGCCACCCGCAGCGCCTGCTTTCGCCGGACCTGCGGTCAACAACAATGCGGCAGTCATCCAGGCCCCACCGCCCTCCGCAAACGGGCGAATTGCCGCGCCGGGCCCTGCCCAAACAGCTGGCAGACCAGCAAATTCGACAACAATGCGACAGGCATTGGCAGGCACCGGGATCATGGCCCTGGTCATATTGGCAGTGGGTGCGCTCTTCCAGAACCTGTCGGTGACGGCCTTCGTGGTGGCGTGGCTGTGCACAATGAACTTCCGGGTGGGACGCCGCAAGACCCAGATCGCCTTCGGCATCGGAGTCGCCCTGGGTGTGGTGGCCATCTTGGTGGAGGCCTCGAACGGCTATTTCGCCACCCTGCCGGCCCTCACGCCCTGGATGCGCTGGGTTGACCTGGCCCTCATCCCCACCATCGTGGCTTGCGTGTATTCCAGTCTGCCGCGATCAGCTGACGGACGTCCCCCAGTCGGCGTATGAGTCCCTCCACCCCACGTTCCCTGGCCGCAACCATCCGGCAGTTCACCAGTGCCGAGCTGGCACATCTGCTGCGCAGCAGGCCTGATCTGGCGTCTCCGCGGCCGATGGATCTGTCGGAGCTGATCGAGCGGGCAACGTCGCGTGCATCCACACTGCGTGCATTGCGAGGCCTCAACGCCTGGCAACTCGCGGTTGCACGAGGCCTGGCGGCATGGGAAAACGGCGACAAGCCGGTGGAGATCCCCGCGTTGGCGAAGGCGCTTGGCGGCCAGGCAAGCCCGCAGCAGGTCCAGACGGCCATCAATGAGCTCTGCAGCATCGGACTCGCCTGGGATCAGCCCGTTCACCTGGCCCAGGCTGCACGTGCCGCCTTCGGCGACCATCCCCATGGCTTGGCTGCTCAATCCACCACCCCACTTACTGACGCAGAGATCAACGAGGCGCTGGAATTGGTCGGTGCGGAGGGCCGCAATGTCCTGGACCGGCTGTTGTGGGGCCCACCCACCGGGGCCGTACAACGAGCAGATCGCGCCGTGAACCCATCCACTGCCGAGACCACGATGGACAAACTGTTGGCAACCGGACTGCTCCGACCCATCGGCCCCGACCAGGTGATATTGCCCCGTGAAGTGGCCCTGGTGCTGCGCGAAGGACGTTTCACAGCGCAGCCGACACCGGCCACCGAACCGCCGTGGCCCAGCTCGATATCAGGCGCCGGTGCTTCCCTGCCCACAGATTTGATCACCCGAGCAGCAATCGGTTCGGCCCAGGAACTCATCAGCCATGTGGTGACGGTGCTGGACGACATTGCAGCCCGCACGCCACGTGCCCTGGCCAGCGGAAAAATATCCAAGCGCGATCAAGCTGCCTTTGCGCGGCTGGTGGGTGACGACGACATTGCTGATTTTGTCGTGCATCTGGCCAGTCAGGCTGGCCTGTTCACCATCCGGGGCGGCGCCGTACTGCCGACCACCGCCATGGATGATTTCCTGGACATGGACCTGTTCCATCGCTGGGGGTTCCTGCGTCACCACTGGACGGGTTTGGAATGGTGGCCGGAGTCAGTCCGAGATGCAGTTCCAGCCGAGCAGGCGTCTGCAGGTGGGGCCGACAGACTTGCCGCTGCCGACCACCACGGCGATGGCGGCTCCCCGAATCTGGGCGGTCCCTCACATCAGGGGCATCCCAGCACTACGCGGCAGGCCGCGCTGGAAGAGTTGGCAGGCTCTGCCCCGGGCACAGGCGTGGATGCCGAGGCCCTTGCAGCCCGACTCTCCTGGCGTCACCCTGCTTTGGCTCCGGAGGGCAGCGGCGCCATCAACAGCCAGCAGATGATCGCCGAACTCGAATGGCTGGGGATGCTGGCGTTTTCGCGCATCTCTGAGTTGGCCGCTGTGGCAGATGACGCAGCCGACCCCGGTTTCAGCAGCTACGGCAGTCATCTGGTGTTGCAGTCGGACCTCACTGCCGTCGCCCCGGCGCCCCTGGACCACACCACGGCAGCACTGCTGGGAGTGATGGCACACCGCGAGTCCCATGGCGCCACCGCCACCTACCGATTCACCGAGAAATCACTGGTTAAGGCCCTCGATGCCGGCTGGAGTGCTCCGGAGATCCTGGACTGGCTCGCTGCCCACAACGAACAACCGAATGATGCGCTCGCCGATGCTCCACTTCCCGATGCTCCACTTCCCGATGCACTGGTGGCGCTCGTGAACGATGTGGCACGCCAGCACGGCAAGGTGCGCGTCATGACAGTGACGGCAGTGGTCACCTTCGACGATCCGGGCACACAGGCATCGGTTCTGGCCGACCAGCGGGCATCAGATCTGGGACTCATCGAACTCGCTCCGGGTGTGATCGGCGCAGGAGTCGACCCGGCTGAGCTCGTTGCTTTTCTGCGTGCCCGCGGCCTGGCCCCGGTGGCGCAGGGCAACCAGGGAATCCGCATCACCACCCCACCCGGCCGTCGCGCACCCGCTCGGGTGGAGCCTGCTGCCGAAGCCAGAGTTGACGTTGATGCCCTCTCCGCGGCATTGCTGCGACGGGAGTCGGTGGGGCTTTCGTCCGAGCAGGTGGTCCAAGCACTCACCACCGCCTACCGTGATGATCTGTGGGTGGAGGTGGATTGGGCCGATGACAATGGCGCACCACATCGCCACCGCATGAGGGTGCTGTCGATCGCCTCGGGCATTGCTCATCTCGTGCGCCATGCTGCCGGACGCCTCAGCCTGCCGCTGAGCCGCATCATTGCTGTGGAGCTGCCGACCCCCGACCACGACTTCCCCGGGACCAGCCAGTCCAACAGCTGACCGAGCCGATGCCCAAGCTGCTGACTCGCTTGCCAGCATGTGCACCCACTTGTCAGCATGCGCGTCAGCCGATTTGTCACGGCGGGGATACTGGTGGGCGATGACTGAAGATGGACCACTGATCGT
Source organism: uncultured Propionibacterium sp. (assembly GCA_964293265.1). GTDB lineage: Bacteria > Actinomycetota > Actinomycetes > Propionibacteriales > Propionibacteriaceae > Propionibacterium. The sequence goes on along the minus strand of CAXYYR010000121.1, from coordinate 3,078 downwards.
CCAGTCGGATCGCACCCTCCTGCTGGAGGTCGGACATCCACTGGCCGACGAATGTCGTGCTGCAATTGCTCCCTTCGCCGAGCTGGAGCGGGCGCCCGAGCATGTTCACACCTACCGGCTCACCCCGCTGGGTTTGTGGAATGCACGAGCCGCTGGCCATGATGCCGAGCAGATCGTGCATGCCCTGCTGAGCTATTCGCGCTTCCCGGTGCCCTCGGGCCTGCTCATGGACATTGCAGAGACGATGGGGCGCTACGGCATTCTGCGCATGGACAAGGACCCTGCCCACGGGCTGGTGCTCACGTCCACCGATCGGGCTGTGCTCACCCAGGTGCGTCGCAGCGCCAAGGTTCGAGGACTCATCGGCGATGCAATCGATGACAACACCGTGCTGGTGCATCCCTCGGAACGGGGCCATCTCAAGCAGGTGTTGCTGAAACTTGGCTGGCCGGCAGAGGATGTCGCCGGTTATGTCGATGGCGAGGCCCATCACATCGAGCTGGATGCGAAGAACTGGCAACTGCGGCCCTACCAGCAGAGTGCAGCGGAGTCATTCTGGGAGGGTGGCTCGGGCGTCGTGGTGCTGCCCTGCGGCGCAGGGAAAACATTGGTCGGCGCCGCCGCAATGGCCATGGCACAGGCAACGACGCTGATTCTGGTGACCAATACGGTGGCTGCTCGTCAATGGCGCGATGAGCTTTTGGCGCGCACGAGCCTGACGCCCGATGAGATCGGTGAATACTCGGGCGCCAAAAAACAGATTCGGCCGGTGACCATCGCCACCTACCAGGTGATCACCACCAAGCGGAATGGTGTGCATCCGCACCTTGAGCTGTTCAGTGCCCGCGATTGGGGACTGGTGATCTATGACGAAGTGCACCTGCTGCCGGCACCCGTCTTCCGCCTCACTGCCGACTTGCAGGCGCGCCGACGTCTGGGGCTCACGGCAACGCTGGTGCGTGAGGACGGCCACGAGGCCGACGTCATCACACTGATCGGCCCGAAACGCTATGACGCCGCCTGGAAACAGATGGAGTCCCAGGGCTGGATAGCTCCTGCCGATTGCGTCGAGGTGCGGGTTGATCTCACCGACGACGAGAAGATGGCCTATGCCATGGCAGAGCCGAGCGTGCGCCACCGTTTTTCCTCGACGTCGCCGTCAAAGACACCGGTTGTCGACGAGCTGGTCCACGCGCACCAGGGCATGCCCACCCTGGTGATCGGCCAATATGTCGACCAACTCAATGACATTGCGCGGGAACTCGACTGCCCCATCATCACGGGCGCCACCCCGAACAGGGAACGCGAACAGATCTTCGGTGACTTCCGTACCGGTGCCATCACTCTGCTGGTGGTGAGCAAGGTGGCCAACTTCTCGGTTGACCTGCCGGTTGCCCAGGTTGCCATCGAAATCTCCGGCACCTTCGGTTCCAGACAGGAAGAGGCCCAGAGGCTGGGCCGTCTGTTGCGGCCCAAGCCAGAACTTGCCGGCCACTCTGCGGCAGCGGACAACACAGCCCATTTCTATTCGGTTGTTGCCCGCGACACCGTTGATGCCGACTATGCCCAACACCGTCAGCGTTTTCTGGCTGAGCAGGGCTATTCATATCGGATCATCGATGCCTCTGAAGTCGGCAGCGAAAGCAATCACTGACGCACTGATCAGCTCCTTCAGGATGCCCCGGGCGTCACAGCAGATATCTGGCGCTATTGAGCCAGCCCTACTAGAACGTCCGTTGCTCGGGCAGCAGGGGCACGGTCGATTCTTCTACGTCACCCATGTTGAAGAAGTCCTTGGGGCTGGCCCGCCACAGCTGGATGAGTTGCTTCGGCCATACCGTCACGCCCGACAGCTCTTCTGACGTGAACCATCTGGTGCCCTGCAGGGTCACCTTTTCGTCCTCGGTGTATCCCGACACATCAACATCGAAGGCGCGGGTGTGCACCACGAAGAATTGCTCATGCTGCACAAGAATCTGGTCTGAATAACCGTGGTGGACGGTGCGTTCGGCAACAGGACCTTCCAGGGCGGCCTGGGTGACATCCAGCCCGGTCTCTTCCTTGAGCTCCCGCACAGCAGCCTGCTCATAGCTCTCACCCCGCCCCACACCGCCACCGGGGGTGACCCACCACAGTGAGCCGGGATGCCCGGGGTCAGTGTCCTGCTCCAACAGAATGCGGTCGTCAGCCACGACGAGGACGCGACTGGCTGTGCGCTGGCGCACCGGGCGCTTCTGCGGATCCAGGGCCACGAACTTGCGGCGAAATTCATCTTCCAAGGCCATGGCTTCAGATTAGTGGGCAGCGCAGACAATACCGCTCACATCTGATGATGAGAGTCCCACATGGCCCAGCCCTGCATGACCCAGTCCTGCATAACCCAATCTCACTGGCCCAATCCCACTGGCTTCATGCCGTATGGCGTTGCGGCCACAACGCAACAATGCCCCGAAGCGCAAGGCTTCGAGGCATCAATCAATGCAAGTGAGGGTGTGAAAACTCCCTCCCACAATAGTCACTATTGTGGGAGGGAGTTGATGTTAAGTCCGGCGGCTTCCTAGTCTCCCACAGGCTCCCGCCTGCAGTACCATCGGCGTTGAAAGGCTTAACTTCCGGGTTCGGAATGGGACCGGGTGTTTCCCTCTCGCTATGGCCACCGAAACACTTTTCGGCAAAACACAGTGCACACCGCCAACACCAGCCCGCCCAGTCACCTGGACAAACTAGCGGGAATGTGTCGACCGTATACCGGGAACAACACAGTGGACGCGAACACAAATTTCTTTGCAGCAAAACTCTTGAGTTTGAAGTGTAAGACAAGCCCTCGGCCTCTTAGTATCGGTCAGCTCCACATGTCACCATGCTTCCACATCCGACCTATCACCCGGTGGTCTACCGGGGGCCTTACCACATTAACTGTGCGGGAACCCTCATCTTGAAGCGTGCTTCCCACTTAGATGCTTTCAGCGGTTATCACTTCCCAACGTAGCCAACCAGCCGTGCTCTTGGCAGAACAACTGGCACACCAGAGGTTAGTCCGTCCCGGTCCTCTCGTACTAAGGACAGCCCTTCTCAAGA
>CAXYYR010000120.1:0-6246 GCA_964293265.1 uncultured Propionibacterium sp. | reverse complement strand
GGCCAGCCGGACCGCCTGACCGCATGGTCGACCATGGCCGACGCAGGGATCGTGCTGACGCTGGGCTCGGATGCGCCGGTGGCGTCCTTGGACCCATGGCGAGCCATCTCGGCCGCTGTCTGCGCCGACGCCGAAAACCTGGGCAGTGAACATCTGGACATTGGACAGGCTCTGCGTGCCTCCACTGACGGGATCAGCCAGTTGGTGCCCGGGGGCCGGGCCGATCTTGTGGTCGTGGACGACAATCCGTTCTCATTGCCGCCTGCGGCACTGGCCGGGATCACTCCGCGCCTCACCATTGCCCATGGACGAATCACTCATCGCGCCGGATTGTGAGCCTGCGTCATGAGCACTGCGCCATGAGCACTGGGGCCAAGTGATGTCTGCTCTGTGTGCACACCCGCACACACAGATGTGGCCCGCACCCCGAGGGCACAAGCCACATCTGTGTGATCTGCGAGTTCTATTCGCCGGTGCCGGGACGCCCCAGGTAGACGACCGCTGCAACGACCACGCCGCCAAGCACGGTGCACCACAGCAGGCAGCGCAGGAACTTGTGCTTCTTCTTGCCGGTTGCCTCATTCGACTTCTTCGCCATTTTTCTTCCTCTCCTCCGGTGTGCCCTTGTCATCAACCCACGAGCTCATGGTGACTGCTTTGTCACCCCACGCTATCGCGTCAGACTCTGACGGTGGGACCAACACGTTGACATCGCACGTTGCAATCCACCGAGAGTGTCGACGATTGTCAGAATCCCAGGCGATTCAATTGTTTGGCATCGCGCTGCCAGTCCTTGACCACCTTCACACGCAGGTCCAGGTGCACCTGGGTGCCCAACAATGCGCGAATCTGGCGACGTGCCTCGATGCCGATCTGTTTGATCCGTTCCCCGCCCCGGCCAACCATGATTCCTCGTTGCGAATCACGCTCAACGATCATCGAGGCAAAGATGTCCACCAGCGGTCGGTCAACCGGACGGCCATCACGCAGCATCATTTCGTCCACCTCGACGGTGATTGAATGCGGCAGCTCGTCGCGGACTTCTTCCAATGCTGCTTCCCTGATCAGTTCGGCAACCAGGGTCTCATCGGGCTCATCGGTGATCTCGCCATCGGGATAGTAGGCAGGCCCGGGCGCCATGAGTGACAGCAGGACATCGCTGACCTCATCCACCTGGGAACCCGACTTGGCCGAGCAGGGCACGATGTGGGCAAAGGTAATGCCCAATTCGTCGGCAAGGCGGCCGATCCTGGCCAGATGCTTGCCCAGACGTTCCGGGCTCACGAGATCAGTCTTCGTGGCAATGGCCACCAGTGTCGGCGGCGATGCCAGCTCGGCCAATTGCGTGGTCAGATAGATGTCGCCCGGCCCGATGTGGTCGTCGGCCGGGAAAATCAGGGCCACCACATCGACTTCCGACCAGGTGGAACGCACCAGATCATTGAGTCGCTGCTGCAGCAGTGAGCGGGGCTTGCTCAGTCCGGGTGTGTCAATGATGATCAGCTGGCCATCGTCACGATGCACCACGCCTCGCACCGCATGACGAGTTGTCTGTGGTTTGGAACTGGTGATGGCGACCTTCGAGCCCACCAGCGCATTGGTGAGGGTGGACTTGCCGGCATTGGGACGGCCCACGAAGCAGACGAAACCGCTGCGGAAATCAGCGCCACGATTGCTCTGGAACGTGCCATCACCAGCGGCGGCACTCCCCATGGGCCCATTTTCGCCTGGCGCACCAGCGGCAGCGCCACTGTCCGGAAATTCACCCGCCGTCGGTTCGGGTGATGTCTCGTGGGGGTGAAGATCAGTCATCGTCGTCCTCCTCCTCGGTGTCAGGCTCAGCCGCCGGCTCGCGGCTCACAAGAATTGTGTCGATCTGGTGACGCCGACCGGTTGCCTTCTCAGCCTTGAAGCACAGGCCTTTCCACACAACCTCGGAGCCGATGATGGGAACCCGATTGAGCTGCTTGGCCATGAGGCCACCAGCTGTCTCGACATCGTCATCGTCAAGCTCCAGCTCGAACAGATCACCCACCTCATCAAGAGGCATGCGTGCCGAGATGCGCCACTGTCCATCGTCCAATTGCTCGGCAAGATCGGGCTCGGCGTCGTATTCGTCGGTGATCTCACCAACAATTTCTTCCACCAGATCCTCGATGGTTGCCACCCCGGCGGAACCGCCGAACTCATCGACCACCACCACCATGTGGTTCCTGCTCGCCTGCATCTCAGCGAGCAGATCATCCACCGGCTTGGAATCGGGGCAGAAGACCGGGGTGCGCATGATGCGGTCCACGGTCTCCTTCTGCTCGGCATCGGGATTGTCGAAGACCCGCTTGGTCAGGTCCTTGAGATAGACGATGCCTCGCACATCGTCCAGATTCTCGCCGATCACCGGAATACGACTGAAGCCGGAGCGCAAGGCCATGCTCATGCCCTGCCGCAGGGTGCGGTCGCCCTCGATGAAGACCACATCGGTGCGGGGCACCATCACCTCGCGCACCAGGGTGTCACCCAGCTCGAAGACCGAATGGATCATCTCGCGTTCGCCGTGCTCGATCACTTCGGCCTTCTCGGCCATGTCGACCATCTCGCGAAGCTCGGCCTCGGAGCTGAAGGGGCCATCGGCATAGCCACGGCCCGGTGTGAGCACATTGCCCACCAAAATCAGGCCACTGGTGAGCCAGCCGAAGGCGCTCGTCAGCGCGGTGAGTGGCCGTGCGGCGCGGGTGGCGATTTTTTCGGCATGCTGACGTCCCAGAGTGCGGGGTGTGACGCCCCAGACAATGAAATCAACCACGCTCAGCACCACCACCGGAATGAGGATGCGTTCCCAGTTGTGGCCGAAGTTCGCGAAGATGACCAACGCCACCAGCACCACGGCACCGGTTTCACAGGTCATGCGGGCCAGCATCGCCGTATTGATCGTGGGTGCCGGGTCAGCTTCGATTTCCAAGACGCGCTCAGCGCCGCTCATACCATCGGAGACCATGCGTTCGGCACGCTTGCGTGAAACGGTCTGGAGCGCGGTCTCACCGGCGGCAAGCATGCGGGCGGCAACGGTGAGCAACACCGCCACCACGAGGAACATCCAGTCAGTCTGCGTCACGAGTTCGACTCAACACCTGTCTTGTCCAGGGGCCGCGATCGGCCCCGCCGGTGGCACGAGTCTAGGGCACTGCATCGTGGCAGATTTCACCGCGGTGCCGCCTCCAGAACTTCGTGTCAGCCGGGCCGGGTTCACATGTCTGCTAGGAAACGTCAGTATCTGCTTCCACATCCGGGGCAGCACCCGACTCGGAACGCCAGTCGGCAATGATTCGGTCGTTGAGACCGAACATCACCGATTTCTCATCGGGCTCGGCATGGTCATGGCCCAGGAGATGAAGCAGCCCGTGGATGAGCAGATACTCCATCTCTTCCTGATTGGTTCGGCCATTGCCGGGGGCCTGGGCGCCGGTGAAGGAGGGACAGATGACGATGTCACCGAGCATTCCCAGCGGTGGTTCCTCACCCTGCCGGGGAGCACGCAGCTCATCCATCGGAAAGCTCATCACATCAGTGGGCCCTTCCAGACCCATGAACTGCTGATGGTAGGTGGCCATGGTGTCGGCATCAACGAGCAGGATCGACAGCTCTGCCTGGGGATGGATCCGCAGCTTTGCCAAGGCAAAGCGCGCCAGACGCACCAGCGCCCGGGTGTCCACCACATCGCTCGACTCGTTGTTGACTTCAATCATCGCTGTGCCGATCCCCGCCCACGGTGGGCGTCATAGGAGTCATAGGCGGCAACGATGCGCCCCACCAGGCGGTGCCGCACCACATCCTGATTTGTCAGATGGCAGAACGCAATGTCGTCAACCCCATCAAGAATGCGCTCCACCTGCCGCAGCCCGCTCGGGGTGCCGCCGGGCAGGTCAACCTGGGTGATGTCACCGGTGACCACAATCTTCGAGCCGAAGCCGAGGCGGGTGAGGAACATCTTCATCTGTTCCGGGCTGGTGTTCTGGGCCTCATCGAGCACGATGAAGGCATCGTCAAGGGTGCGGCCACGCATGTAGGCGAGCGGAGCCACCTCGATGACTCCCCCGCTCAGCAGTTTGGGCACCCGCTCGGGATCAACCATGTTGTGCAGTGCATCGAACAGCGGACGCAGATAGGGGTCGATCTTCTCGTCCAGCGTGCCGGGCAGGAAACCCAGACTTTCGCCGGCCTCGATGGCGGGACGGGTGAGGATGATGCGACTCACCACTTTGCTGTTCAGCGCCTGAACGGCCTTGGCCATCGCCAGATAGGTCTTTCCGGTGCCGGCAGGGCCGATCCCGAAAGTCAGGGTGTGCGCGTCGATGGCATCAACGTAGAGCTTCTGGTTGAGCGTCTTGGGACGAATGGTGCGCCCACGGCTGGACAGGATGTTCTGTGTCAGCACCTGGGAGGGCTCCACACCGGCATCCTCGTTCTCCATCGAGACGATGCGCTCCACCACATCGGTGGTGAGGCCCTGACCGGTGCCGGCAATGGTGATCATTTCGTTGAACACATGCTCGGCCAATTGCACCTCGTCGCGAGTCCCCGAGAGGGTAATGCGGTTTCCACGCACCAGGATGTCGGCATCCAATGCCGATTCGAGATAGCGCAGATAGGTGTCTTTCGGCCCCAGCACATTGACCATGGCCATCGCAGCGGGAGCCGCCACAGTGCGAACGATGTGACCTTCATCAGCGCCGGTGCGCTGCGCATGCATGCTAGTCAGAGCCTTGATCCTCAATCCTGCGTGGGTATGCCCGGCACACACTGTGCCCGCTGCCAGTTCAGTCTACGCGGCCTGCGCCCCACCGAAATTTCCGGCGGGGCGCAGGCTGGCGGTGCAGATCGACTGATTGTTCAGGCCGCCACCAGCACCTGCTCGGCATCAGTGGCCTCATTGCGACGTCCGATGGCGTCGAGGTCAAGATCCTTGGTCTCACGGGTGGTGATCAGCGCCACCATTGTGAGCACAGCCATGGCCCCCAGATACAGGCCCACACTGCCCGGCCCGAAGCTGGCTGCCAGCCACGCGGCGATGAAGGGAGCAACAGCAGCGCCCAGGATCGAGGCAACGTTGTAGGAGATCGCTGAGCCCGTATAACGCACATTGGTGGGGAACAACTCGGGCAGCAGCGCCGACTGGATGCCGAAGGTCAGGCCCATCAGCGTCATGCCGATGAGCATGAACACCGTCATGAGGGCCAGATTGGCTCCAGCACCGGTGCCCATCCGGGCGGGATCGAGGAAGAAGCCGAAGCTCAGCCCGAAGACGAGGATTGCCACTGTGACCGCCAGCAGGAAGCGCTTGCGTCCCATCCGGTCACCCAGCCAGCCGGACAACGGGATGGTCACGGCAAAGGCCAGGATCGTGATGAGCTGCACCACCAGGAATGAGTGGTAGCTGATGCCCAGATAGCCCAAGGACACCTTTCCGATGGCATAGGACAGGATCCAGGTGGTCATCAGATAGAACAGTGTGTAGGTGGCCAGCATGATGAAGGTGCCGCGGATGACATTGCGCCATGAGCTGCGGAAAACCTCGATCACCGGCGCCTTCACCACCTCGCCACGCGCCTTGGTGCGCTGGAACGAGGGTGTCTCATGCAGCTTGAAGCGCACATACAGCCCCAGCGCCACGATCACCGCCGAGAACAGGAACGGCAGACGCCAGCCCCACGACAGGAAGGTGTGGTTCGTGCTCGCCGTCGTTGAGTCGTAATTCATCGTGTAGGTGAGCATGAAGAAGAAGCCATTGGCCAGCAGGAAGCCGAAGGGCGCGCCCAGCTGGGGCCACATGGAATCAAAGCCCCGCTTGCCGGCGCGGGAGTTCTCCCCTGCCAGCAGGGAGGCACCCGACCACTCACCACCCAGACCGAGGCCCTGGCAGAAGCGCATCAGCGCCAGCAACAGGGGTGCGGCAACGCCGATCGCCGAATAGGTGGGCAGCAGTCCGATGATCACCGTGGCAATGCCCATGGTGAGCAAGGAGGCCAGCAGCGTTGCCTTGCGTCCGGCACGATCACCGAAATGACCGAAGAGCACTGAGCCGAGCGGACGAGCAACGAAGGCCACTCCGAAGGTGGCCAATGAGGCGAGCAGCGCACCATTGCCTTCACTTGAGTGGAAGAAAAGGAGCGGGAAAACCGAAATGGCAGCTGTAGGGTAGGCATAGAAGGCGTAGAACTCAATGGTCGGCCCCACGAGCGAGGACAAAATGGT
>CAXYYR010000119.1:0-6289 GCA_964293265.1 uncultured Propionibacterium sp. | reverse complement strand
GGAACGGGCGCGAGCGCGTCCACCATGGATGCTGCAGCTACCAGTGCAGGCAGCTCCGACAGCGACCTCGCAGCCGAAGGTTCCGCCCATGGGGTGACTGCCCGGAACACAGGTGAGCCCGAGCGTGCCACCGAGTCCGATGGTGACGATCTGAGCATCCGTTCCAAGGCGCGGCGGCGTTTCATCTTCGGTGTGATCGGCGCGATCGTCGTCGGCCTGCTGGCGGGTGCTGCCATTGCCCTGGCGGTGGTGCGGCTCAATTCCGATTCATCGGAACCCGAGCCCACAACCACTTCTGCTGCCACGCCCACCGAGGCTCCCAGCTCTGCTGCCACAACGGCAACCACTCCTGAGATCTGGCCTCCCGAGGGCAATGCGGTGATCTGCACCACAGGCGGCACCATGGCCGTGCAGCGCGGCACCACTTATTGCACATTCGGCACGCAGGTGCAGCAGGCGCTCACCGCCAATCCCTCGCTGACCACCACCACGCTCACCAACTCGCAGACCCGCGCCAGCGTGAATGTCACGTGCACGGCAGGCGCCACCATCACCACCTGCAGGGGCAGCGACAGCTCGGTGGTGTGGGTGCGCAAATAGCGCGCCGGTGAACTGACCGGGGCGTCCGGCATGTCGGTGGCAGCTGTCACACTGGAGACATGCTTGCCCATGTCTTTGGCCCCGAGGCCAGCTGGCCCAGCCAAGACCTGATCGGTTTCACCGAGACCATCGACGTTGATCTCACGCTGGTGGCCTATGCCTCGGGTCTGTTCCCGATGCCGCTCCATGAGTCCGATTTCCATGGCATGGGCTGGTGGTCGCCGATGCACCGCGGCATCATGCCGCTCGACGGGCTGCGGGTGAGTCATTCGCTGCGCGAGGCGCTCCATCGCTATCGCACCACGGTTGACACCGCCTTCGAACAGGTGCTGGCCGGTTGCGCCGATCCCAAACGTCCGGACGGCTGGATCGACGACGATGTGGTGGGCGTCTACACCCGTCTGTTCGAGGCCGGCGTGGTGCATTCCGTGGAAACCTGGGATGCCCAGAATCGCCTTGTCGGCGGCCTCTATGGCGTGAGCATCCATGGTCTTTTTGCCGGTGAGTCGATGTTCCACGATCCCGAGTTCGGACGGGATGCCTCGAAGGTTGCCCTGGTGAGGCTTGTTGACACCCTGCGTTCGCGTCCCGATGGCTCGGCGCTGCTCGACATGCAGTGGCTCACGCCGCATCTCAAGAGTCTGGGTGGCGTCGAGATTCCGCGCCACGAATATTTGAGCGAGCTTGATCGTGCGCTCGATGCTCCCGATACACAGTGGCCTGCTCCGGGGGTTTATGCACGTGGACGAATTGCTGTCCCTCAGCGCGGGAATGAGGGCGACGATGCCTGAGCTGCCCCAGGTGGAGGCCCTGGCCGAGTTCCTGCGCGCCAATCTGGTGGGCCAGACCATCAAGCAGCTCGAATGGGGCACCATCAACACGCTCAAGACCTTTGATCCGCCGGCCGACGAACTGGTGGACCGCACGGTGACGGCGGTGAACCGCTGGGGAAAACACATTGATGTGGTGACGTCTGCTGCTGGGTCCGATGCCGGAACTGGTGGCGGGGACAGCCCCGGCGCAGAACAGCTGAGCACCGGGGTGGGGGCTGATGGTGCCCCGTCGTCCGGCACGCTGCATCTGGTGTTCCATCTGGCACGTGCCGGCTGGCTTGTCTGGCGCGAGCAGATGGCGCAAACCCGCATCCGTCCCGGCAAGAGCCCCATCTCATTGCGCGTCCGATTGGCCGACGGGGCGGGTTTCGATCTCACCGAGGCCGGCACGCAGCGCAAGCTGGCCGTCTGGGTTGTGCGCGATCCGCAGCAGGTGCCGGGTATCGCCACGCTCGGTCCTGATCCGATGGCGCCGCAGTTCACCATGGACGTGCTGCGCAGCCTGCTTGACGATGCCGCGCGAGCCCAACTCAAGGGCGTTCTTCGTAACCAGCGGGTGATTGCCGGCATTGGCAATGCCTACAGCGATGAGATTCTGCATGCCGCCAAGCTCAGCCCGTTCAAGGCTGCCAACAGTCTGGACCAGTGCGAACTCCAACGGCTCCATTCGGCAATCCGTGATGGCCTGACAGCAGCTGTCGAGCGGGCAGCAGGTCTGGCGGCCAAGGACATCAAGGCCGACAAGCGCGCCCAGCTGCGCATTCATGCCCATGCCGGTGATCCGTGCCCGGTGTGCGGCACGGCGATTGCCTCGGTGAGTTTCGCTGATTCGTCGCTCGAATACTGTCCGCACTGTCAGACGGGCGACAAACTGCTTGCTGATCGGCGCATGAGTCGCCTGCTCAAATAGTGCTGGCTGCCCTCAGCGGGTGCTGGCTCAGGGGATTCAGGCAGTGTCCTTGTCTGTTGAGTCTGTTGGATTGGCAGGGTCAGCTGGGCTGGCAGAGTCAGTTGGGTCTGTTGGGTCTGTCGGGGTGGCAGCGCCTGCTGGATTGGCCAGTGTGGCGAGGTGTTCGAGCAGCTGTTCGCGCACGGCCGGGCGCAGATGGGCACTCGGCAGGGATTCATTGAGCCAGAGTCCGTCCGCAGCAAGTCGGGTGATCAACTGCCGCAGTTCTGTTTCGGACAGCCCAGTTTCGGACAGCCCGTCCTGCCGGTCCTGTGTGGCGTGGACTGACGGGGAGGTCTCCATTGGCTGTGTGCTCTGAAGTGATGCAGGCGATGCCCAGCGGTCGAGTATGTCGATCCAGGGTGCGTGCATGGCGGGCTCGTTCGCGGTTTCGAGCATCAACAACAGCTCGGCCCTGGTGGCGCTCTGGCATGCAACACGCGCATAGGCAGCGAGGCGTTCTGCGCTTGTTGCCTGCTCGCTCGTCGTCCCGGCAGCGGCTTCCAGACTGGATTCCCACTGATCGGCGAGATACTGGTGAAGGGCTTTCAGCAGTGCCTCGCGTGTCGGGAAATGGTAGAGCAGGCCGCCCTTGGTCATGCCGGCCTCAGCTGCCACGGATTCAAATGTCACCTCAGTGACACCGCCGTGCTCGATGACGCGCAGTGCGGCGTCGAGAATTGCGGTTCGCTTGCTCGGACGCAATGTTTTCTCCTTCCAATGCCCAGTTGCTGCCTGTGGTGCTCGGGTCTTGTTGGTGCTCGGTCTTGTTGGTTCTCAGTGTCTCGGTGGTGATCGGGTCTTCAGTGCGGCGGTGTCGCAGCGCTGCTGGGGTCCCGGTGTTCAGTGGCTTGCGGCGTGCGCCTGCGATATTGATCCGGGGCCGTGGTGACGCAGCAGCCAGCCGGTGATTGCTGCGCCGATGGCCAGGATGACGGCGAGCACCACCATGGTGATGAGGAATCCGGTGTCGAATGCCGTGTTTGCTGCCGTGATGATGTCCTGATTGCCATTGGCCACCAGAAGGGCGTCCGACAAGCTGTTTCCTGCTGATTCGGGTGTGCCCTCCGGCAGCTCGACAGTGGCGGAGTAGACGAATGTGACCAGGCTGCCCAGAAGCGCCACGGCTGTGAGTGAGCCGAATTCGTACGACTCCTCCTCAATCGACGAGGCCATGCCGGCGCGGCGGGGGCTCACATTTCCCACAATGGCGGTGGATGCCACCGACATCGCCGCGCCAAGGCCTGCGCCGGTGACAGCAAGCCCGGCGATGAGCAGACCGAACGAGTGGCTCTGTGTGCCGGCGATGATTCCCACCACACCCAGGTCGCCGAGGGCATGTCCGCCGGTGATGAGTGGGAGCAGGCCGATTCGGTGCAGGAATGCGCCGCCGATGAGTGAGGTGGGCAGTGATCCGACCGCGACGGTGGCCACGAGCAGCCCTGACTGCAGGGGTGTGAATCCCTCCACGAGCTGGAAACGTTGGGTGATCACCAATTGGGCGCCTGCGATGGCGAACATTGAGAAGGCGGCTGCGAGCACCCCGGAGGTGAATGCTGGGTTTTTGAAGATGCCGAACTCCAGCAGGGGCTGTTCCAGCCGATTCTGGCGGCGGGTGAACAGGATTGACCCGACAACGGCCACCACCGTGGCAATGGTGGCAACCGTCCAGTTCTGAGGGGTGTGGGCAATTTCCTTGATCAGGAACACTGCTCCCACCAGGGCTGCCATCGCTTGCATCGACGAGATCCAATCCCACTTCTTGGATGGGTCGGGGTCGTTGGCGGGCGCCACCACTGCTGTGGCGGCAAGCGCTGCGATCACCACGGGAATGTTGATGAGGAACACCGAGCCCCACCAGAAATGTTCGAGCAGCAGCCCGCCCACGATGGGGCCGAGGGCTGCGCCGATCACCGAGAGACTGCCCCAGATCGCAATTGCCAGATTGCGTTCGCGCTCCACCTCGAAGGTCACGCGGATGAGCGCCAGGGTGGCGGGCATCATGGCTGCCGCGCCGACTGCAAGCACAGCGCGCGCGGCGATGAGCAGGCCTGCGGATGGTGAGAATGCTGCGGCGGCTGAGGCAAGGCCGAAGATGATGAGCCCGATCGCAAACATCTTTGAATGCCCGATCCGGTCGCTGAGTGTGCCCGAACCCAGCAGCAATCCGGCCATCACCACCGGGTAGGCGTTGATGATCCACAGCGATTGCGAGCCGGTGGCTCCGAGCTCCTCGGTCAGCGTTGGCAGCGCCGTATAGAGGATGGAATTGTCCAGGCTCACCAGGACGAGTCCTGCGGACACTGTGATGAGAAGTGCCCAACGATTCCGTGTGTTCAAAGCCATGCGTCCCACTTGGTCGAGAAAATTACCGACCGTAACTGTACCAGACGGTCGGTAAAGTTACGGTCGGTAGTTCTGCTCGTGCGGGTTCTGCTCGGCGGTGGGCTCTGCCCATCGTGGGGCGTTCTGCTCGTGCCCAGGCGCAGCTGTGCTGGCTCACCCTATTTGGTGGGGAACCCTCCATTGGGGTCCGGTGGCTGCGACCAGAAGTCGGTGGGTGGGCCACTGCTTGCCTGGTCACTGCTTGTTGGCTGGCCACCGTTTGGCTGACCACTGTTTTGGGGCCAACTGCTTGGCGGCATCTGCTGAGGGGGAACAGGCTGTGGGGGCACACTGTCGTCGGGCATGAAGGTGCCGGGCTGTTGAAGCCCGAACTGCTGGTTGGTCGGGGCGGGTGGGAACCCAGCCTGCTGGCCAACGTCTGAGAATCCGCCCTGCTGGCCAGGGCCGGGCTGGCCGCCATAGGTTTGCCCGCCATAGGGCTGGGCCGCCGTCGGGTAGCCACCAACCGGTCCCATGGCTGCAGCGGCCGCTGCCTGCTCAGCTTTCGCCCGCTTGTTGCTGTTCACCGTCATGATCACGCCGACGATCACCAGCACGAAACCGGCAAACGCCAACACTGCGCCAACCAGACGCCATATCAGCTGCGGCGTCATGTCGCTTCCGGTCACCTCGGGCGAGATCCACAGGCTGAACACATAATCCGAGGTGCACTCGATGTCGTAGTCGCCGCCCATTCCGGTGGTGAGCACGCCGAACATGTCGTGGCCGTCCACCGACACCGAGTCCACCTCGTCGGTCACCTGGAAATCGGTGTCGTAATTGGGTGCGGTGACGCTGCAGGAAATCTCGTCGTCGGTAAACAGTGAATAGCTGGTGTTGGGCTCAAGGTTCACTGTGTTTTCGATGCCGACGGTGAGCTGCTCCAGCTCGTTCGTTTGATTGCTTTCCAGAATTGAGGCCACTGCGCTGGCGCCGGGCCCCAGCAGAATCATGAGCGTGGCGCCGACGATGAGCATGATGAGCGCACTTCGACGCTTCTGATCTGTGGATGGTTTGGGCTGGCCCGAGTGGTCGAGGGATGCGCCCGGCGTGAACGGCACCTGCCCTGGCTGCGGCAGCCCGTACCGGGCCTCTCCGAATGGGGGTTGCCCGAACTGTGCCTCTTGGTAGGGCGGCTGCCCACCCCCAGCTTGCCCATATGAGGGCTGCCCATACGGCGGCTGGTCGCCGGGATAGGGCTGGGGTGTGTTGGGTGGCAACGACATGAGGGCTCCGATTGGTGAAGGCGCCGCTCAGCTCGTATCTGAGCGGCGCCGTTCTTTCTGGTTTGGCGTTGATGAATCAGCTGTGGCTGGTCGGAGGCTGCTGGCCGGGGTCGGTCGGCGCGCTCGGATAGCCAGTGGGCGGCTGGGGAGCCGCCGGATAGCCGGGCTGGGCCTGCGGCGGTGCCACATAGCCGCCCTGGGTGGGCATCCCACCGGGGTAGGCGCCGGGATGGCTGTTCTCCAGGGCCTTCTTGGCCTTGGAGCGCTTCACCAGCCAGACGATGCCGACAATGGTC
>CAXYYR010000118.1:0-6383 GCA_964293265.1 uncultured Propionibacterium sp. | reverse complement strand
TGGCGTTGCCTGGGGCAGCACGATCGCAGCTGTCACGACACATCTGCAGCCCAAGCTCGACAATGGGGTCCCCCTGGTACAACTCAACGGTGCCGCCAATGATCGCACCACCGGCATCGACTATGTGTCCAACATCATGTCGCGCTTTGCGCAGGCCTACGACGCCGAGGCGCTGCTCTTCCCTGTGCCGGCATTCTTCGACTATGCCGAGACCCGTGAGGCACTGTGGCGGGAACGCTCCATTGCCCGGGTGCGCGAGATGCAGCTGCAGTGTGGGCTGGCCATCTTCGGGGTGGGCTCGGTCTCCGGTGGTCTCCCCAGCCATGTCTATTCGTCGGGCTATCTCGATGAGGACGCGCGGGCAGAACTTGCCCGCGACCATGTGATGGGCGATGTGTGCACCGTCCTGCTGCGTCAGGACGGCAGTTGGGCCGATATCGCATTGAACACGCGCGCCTCCGGCCCCACTCCCCTGCAGCTCCGGCGGATTCCGCGGCGGCTCGGGGTTGTTGCCGGGGTGGGCAAAGCTCGTGCACTCGTTGCTGCATTGCGTGCCCAGGTGATGACCGATCTTGTGGTTGACGAGAAGACCGCACGGGCAACCCTCGAGCTGTCCCAGTAATCGCCTCCTGGCCGATCCTCACTCCGTCAGCCGGAACACAGCACTCAACGGACGCCGAATCGCCCCGACCACCATTGCGGTGATCGGGGCGATTCAATCCCGATGCTGACTGTCGTCAGCGCCCAGCGGATCAGACCTCAGGACTGTGGATATCGGACAGTCCGTAGGCGGCGTGGATCACATGAATCGGATGCACGGTGGCAACATCGGTGGAATTGCGGATCTGCCAACGGCAAGTTTCCGTGTCACAGACGGCCAAGCCCTCATTCTGTTCACGGACCTTGCGGAAGAGGTTCTTGCCAACCTCCTGGGCAATGTCGTACTTCTCCTTCTTCAGCCCATAGGTGCCGGCAATGCCACAGCAATTCTCACCGGATTCGATCACCTCTATACCCGGAATGAGCTCCATCAACCTCACGGCAGGAAGCCCCATTCCCTGGCTCTTGAGCTGGCAAGGACCGTGATACGGAATCTTCATGTCGATATGCACGAAATCAGTGGGCAGCTGGCCCTCGTCATACATTTCGAGCAGGAATTCGCTGGTCTCACGCATCCGGGTGCCTACGCTCATGACCTCAGGGTCATCGACGCCCATGATCTCGTGGGCCTCATGCTTCACCATTCCTGCACATGAGCCGGAGCTGGAGATGACCGTCAGATCCTTGCCCGCCGCATTCAGCTGTGCACACAGCTTGCGGACATGGGCGCGTGCGCCATCGAACAAGCCATTGGACTGCTCGGCAAGACCACAGCAACCCTGCTTGGGCACCAACACCTCGAAGCCCAGATGTTCCAGCACCTCGATGGTCTTCTTGGAGGTCTCAACCTCGAAATAGGAACCTGCGCAACCGGTGAAGAAGACCACCGGGCCACGGTCCGGCTGTCCGGGACGGCGCGCCGCCGGACCCTTGCGCTTCTTCAACCAGCCCTGGATGCTCTGGCTCTGGGCAACCGGCATGGGTGCATTGCGATGCACACCAACGACCTTCTCAACAGCCACGCGGATCGGCTTCTGCTTGAGAGCCCAGTTGGCCACGGGCGCGAAGGGCGTCAGCACCTTGCCCTCGAGCTCGGTCTGGGTGATCAGTCGATCACGGACCGGCATGTGGCCCTGCTTCATCACTGCGCGAGCCATCGAATTCAGCTCTGCGATGCGCACCCCCTGGGGGCAGTTCAGCGTGCACATGCCACAACTGGAGCAATAGTCCAGAGTGTGATCCACCGAGGCTCCATTGCGGAAACGCTCTGCCTGCGGGCCCACGAACTTCGGACCGCTGAACAGCGGTGTTGCCTTGGCAACCGGACACTGGGTCTCACAGATCGTGCACTTCACGCACTGGTCGAGCGAAGCGCGATTCAGCTGCTGGGCCTCATATGTGTTCGGATTCTTGCGGATGCGCGGGCTCACCTGTGCGAGATGCTCCCAGACCGACGTGCCCTGGGCCAGACCCACAGACTGATCATCGACGCTTGCTTCGTTGTTCTTCAGCTCGGTCATCGCTGTCCTCCTCCGAGATTGCTGATGATGGCATCAGCTGCGCATACCGCGCTGGCCACGGCAATACCGTCACCTGATTTTTCGTCCCATCGCTGGGCACCGGCCAATACGCCTCCGGCAGCCCACAGATTGTTGTGCACCGGGGCACTCGACGCCGGATCGATGACGGCCATGTGGTCATCGGTCGCAACACCTGCGCGGAACAATGGCTGCTGCCCGGCCCAGGTGTCATTGATCAATTCACCGGCAGGAACCGCCAGGGGAAGACCAATGATCGTTTCCGAGAGCTTCTGGTACGAATCCAATTCGAGGGTTCCCGATTCGAAACCACCAGCCGCCAGCAGGAAAGTCCTGGCCTGCACGGGAGTGTCATGTCCGGCAGTGCCAACCACAGCCGTGGTGAGCCCACCGTTGGAGCTCTCAATTCCGGTCACCTTGGAACCGAGCACCATCTCAACACGTTTCCGTTTGGCAACCTCGATGAGTTCATCATTGAGTCGCATACCGGGAACGCTGGGCGGCAACACCGGGATCTCGAAGATCGGCTGGCCCAGTCGCTCACTGATGTCTGTAAAGGCGCCATGGTCCTCGTGGCCGAGCACAGCTGGCACGGCAACGGTCTCATCGCTCTTGACCACCTTTGCCAAGGCCTTGACGAAGGCTGCCCTCCTCGACGGATCATCGAGTGCCCGCGCCAGATTGAGACCTGTTGAATCAACCTCACCGCGTCGAGCCGGGAAGGAGATCCAGGCCGAGCGGGTCTGCAGATGACCGCCGTCGGGAAGCTCTGCACGCTCCAGATTTCCGGCAATCAGTTCGGGGGCGAAATCCTTGAATTCATGGATTCCCACCACCACGATCTTGGAGTCCTTGTGCAATGCACCGGGTGTGGCAGGATCCAGGCAGACCCCCCCAGCAGCCACGGATGGCTGGTAGAGGGCTGTCGGCCGGAGCGCTCCCACCGCGGTGGGCAATGCAACATTGATCGCTGGATCGCCCACCAGGAAGCCACTGCCCAGGAGCTCGGCAACATACTTTGCGCCGGTGCTGATGGCAGCTGCGCCGGTCTTGGCATAGGGATGAGCAATGTCATTGTCACGATGTTGGGCTGCCAGGAAACCGTCGAGCTCATCAAGGGGCCGGGCAACGCGCTCGGGCCGATAACCCAGCACATCGATGGTGCCCTGACCGAGCTGCAGTCCCCCACGGCCCTTGTGCACCATCATCACTGCCAGACCTGCCTGTCGCAGGCGAATTGCTGCCGTAAGACCGGCCAGACCGGCACCAATAACCACTACGTCCTTCATCGTGCGCCCTCCGCATCATCAAGTCCGTTGTTGGAAGCCTGGGCGGCACCGACCGGGAACCGCTCCGGCGGATCCTCGTGGCCGGGTGCGTGATCAATGTCCAGGGTGCCGCGGGCCATCCACTCATCGAGGGCGGTCTGGCGGATCTGGGCGCCCGAGGCAACCGGCCACAGTCCGATCCAGCGGTGCTTGAGGAATTCACGCAATTCTTCGGTGGCCTCCGCCGAGTCCTGAATTCCGTTGGAGCACAACAGGCCAGCTGCGCGTGACGAGCAGAAACCGCCCTGGCAGGGCCCCATTCCCAGTCGCAGTCGGCGGCGCAGATCATCCAGCGTGGCATGCGGGTTGTCCTTTGCCAGGTCAACGAACATCTCGCGGCTCATGAGCTCGCATTCGCAGATGATCTGGTCCTTCTGGAACTCATGATCACGCTCTGCCAGACGATGGGTCACCTGATAGGTGTGCTTGCCACGGGCCGGGGGCACTGTTTCCTGATCAGTGGTGCAGACCCGGTCGTCACCGAGCTGCTCACACATGATGTCGACGATGCGCTTTGCCATGAGGCGATAGGTGGTGAGCTTGCCGCCACTGATGGTGAGCAGGCCGTTCACGCCATCACGTTCCTGGTGATCGAGCACGGCCATGCCGCGGCTCATGTGGCGGGTGTCGCCAGCTGCGACCCGGCGGTCCTTGACCAATGGCCGAGCGCCGGCCCAGGCGTGCACTGCACGAGCCTGACGGAATCCGGGAACCATTGCTTCGCCGGCATCCAGCATCTGCTGGACCTCGCTGCGCGGAATGGGGAGCCGATCGGGATCGTCGGCCTTCACATCGGTGGTGCCGACAACAGCCACGGTGTGCACTGGCACGATGATGTCGCCATCAGCCGGCTTGATGCATCGATTCACCACGGTGTTGACCAGCCGGTGGTTCATCGCGATCATGATGCCGCGGCCCGGCACGACCTCCACGTCGTGACAGCCGGCCATCTCGGCGATGTGGCCCGCCCACGGGCCACCGGCATTGATGACGAAGCGACAATCAATGCTGAGTCGTGAACCGGTCTTGCGGTTGACACACTCCACACCGGTCACCTGATCGGCAACGCGATGGATCTTGTCCACCTGGTGGTAGGTGAGGATGGCAGCGCCGTGTTCCTTCGCGGATTCGGCAGCCCCCCACACCATTGCCCAGCCGTCAACAGTGCCATCGCAGACGGCGAAGGCACGCTTGATTCCCTTGTTGAGGCGCGGTTCGCGCGACAGGGCCTGGGCCACAGTTATCTCTTCAGCAGGCATGTGCGCCTTGGCAGCACCCGCCATGAAGCCGTCAGAGTATTCCTCGGAATCCTCTGGGGTCACCACGAAAAGGCCGCCGGTCTGTTCCACCGCATCGGCATGGATGCGGGTGATGATTGCATTCTCCTCAGCGCATTCACGCGCCGATTCGGGATCAGAGACCACATATCGTCCGCCCGAGTGCAGCAAGCCGTGGTAGCGACCCGTGGTGCCCTGGGCCAGATCGGCCCGGTCCACCAGAACAACGCTGTAGCCTCGCATCGCCACATCACGGGCGACGCCGGTTCCTGTGGCACCGCCCCCGATGACGACGACGTCCACTGACATGTCCGCCATGACAACCTCCCTGCCTGGGTCATCGCATCGGCGCAATGGCCCGTGACTCCACAGTACGAGACGATTTGCTGGTAGGACCATTGGGGTGCCCACATGTGCACCCCCAGCACCTCTCCATGCACCGATAACCGAGCTGACACATGAGCGCTCCTACGTGAGTACAGGCTGATTTTCACACCAGACTGTTTTCGTACCAGCCGGTTTCGTACCAAACTGGGAGTCATGACCGAGTTGACCAGCAATGTCGTCGACACTGCCCTGATTTTTGAAGGTGGCGGCATGCGTGCCAGCTACACCTGCGCAGTGGCGGTGGCCCTGCTGGAGGCCGGCATACACATTGACTGGGTGGCAGGCATTTCTGCCGGGGCGAGCAATACCGCCAACTATGTGGCGCGAGATCCGGCACGCACGAGGCGCTGCTTCGTGGACTTTGCCGGTGACCCCAGCTTCGGGGGGATGCACAGCCTCATACATGGCAATGGCTATTTCAATGCCCACTACATCTACGAACAGACCGGCGCACCGAACCAGGCGCTGCCCTTCGATTGGGGCACTTTCTACAACAATCCGGCCCGTGCAACTGTCGGCGCAGTGCGCATGGACACCGGTGAGCAGGTGTGGTTCGACAAGGACGACAAGCTGACCATGCCCGATCTCATGTCGAGGGTGCGCGCCTCATCGACGATGCCCGGGCTCATGCCACCGGTGAACATCAACGGGGTTGACTACGTGGATGGCGCATTGGGCCCCGATGGAGGGATCGCGCTGGACCGTGCCCAGGCCGATGGCTTCACAAAATTCCTGGTGGTGCTCACCCGGGAGCGCAGTTATGTGAAGCCTGAGCCGGACCGCGCCACCAGGGCCCTCTATCGCTCCATGTTCCGGCACCATCCGGCAGTGGTCGATGCGCTCATGCATCGTCACAGTGGTTACAACGCCACGCGGGAAGAGCTGTTCGATCTGGAAGCCAGCGGTCAGGCCTATCTGTTCACGCCGGATCAGATGGTTGTGAAGAACATCGAGCGCAATGTGGAGCGCCTGCGTGCCTCCTATCGGCGCGGCGCGGCGCAGGCAGCCCGTGAGCTTCCTGCCATGGCAGATTTCCTGAAGGTCGAGATCCCGGGACGCTGACGCAGCCGTCCGGCGGGTGCCCACAGCTGAGTGCGCCAACTCAGCCGGAATGGCCCGCCAGATGCGATGTGGCCCCGACCATGACGGTCGGGGCCACATCATTGACCCCGTTCAGCCCCTCACCGCCAACGTGGCGGCCTCGGGACCCTACCGATCACGTGCAACCCCAGGGCGGGCCGCAGCTCTCGCAG
>CAXYYR010000117.1:0-6460 GCA_964293265.1 uncultured Propionibacterium sp. | reverse complement strand
AGTCCGGCTCCGGGACATCCACTCTGGTGCGCATACTCGACGCCAACACCAATCCGAGTACCGGGCATGTCTGGTTCCGTGGCCAGCGCATCGATGGTGTGCGCGAACGTGAGCTCGGCGAATTGCGTTCCAGCGTGCAGATGGTCTTCCAAGACCCCCGCAGCTCACTGGACCCGCGGATGACGGTCGGACGGATCATCACCGAACCACTGCGTTCGCATCTCCTGCGCAGTCGGGCCGATGTGCCGAAGAACCCGGAACGTCGATTGGCCGAGGTGCTCGAGCAGGTGCAGCTGCCCCCCGACGCCGGCGCACACTATCCCCATGAATTCAGCGGGGGTCAGCGTCAACGCATAGCCATTGCCCGGGCCATTGCACCCCGGCCGGATGTGCTCATTGCCGACGAGGCGGTCTCGGCACTGGATGTTTCGGTGCGTGCCCATGTGCTCAATCTGTTCTCCGAGTTGGTGAACTCCCAGGGCCTCACCCTGTTGTTCGTCAGCCATGATCTGGAAGTCGTGCGTCATGTCTGTGATTCCGTGGTGGTGATGCAGGGGGGACGCATCGTCGAGCGCGGTTCCATCGACGAGGTCTACGGCCATCCCACGCACGAATACACCCGCACTCTGCTGGCGAGTATTCCCCGGCTGCCGGGCCATCACGGTGGGCGCCCAACAGGCGCAAACTGAGACATGGGCGCGCCCATGCCGCCCGGGCCCATAGCATTGGGGGCGTGAAGGCACTTCTGCTCGAAAACATCCACCCTGAGGCAACCCGTATTCTCACCGACGCCGGTTACGACGTCGAGACACGTGCGGGGGCACTGAATGAGGAGGAGTTGGTGGCAGCCCTTGACGGGGTTGACCTCCTGGGCATTCGATCGCGTACCCAGGTGACGGCCAATGTATTGCGTCGGATTCCCAGCGGGCTCAAGGCGATCGGTGCCTTCTGCATCGGCACCAACCAGATTGCTCTGCCGCAGTGCGCTGCGAAGGGCATTGCCGTGTTCAATGCGCCCTATTCCAACACCCGCTCAGTGGTTGAGCTGGCCATGGCTGAGATCGTGGTGATGGCCCGCCATCTCACCGATCGCAATGCCCAGATGCATGAGGGTGTGTGGTCGAAGTCAGCCACCGGCTCGCATGAGGTGCGTGGACGTCGTCTCGGGATCGTGGGTTACGGCAACATCGGTTCCCAGTTGTCGGTGCTCGCCGAATCCTTCGGCATGCACGTCTACTACTACGACATCCAGGACCGCTTGGCCATGGGCAATGCCCAGCGCTGCGAGAGCCTGGACGAATTGCTGAGCAAGGCTGAGACCGTCACCCTTCATGTTGATGGCCGAAAGGCCAATGCCGGCTTCTTCGGTGCTGATCAGTTTGCTGCGATGCGCCCCCGCTCGCTCTTCCTGAATCTGTCGCGTGGTTTCGTCTTCGATGATCAGGCGCTCGCGCAAAATCTCAAATCAGGCCATCTGGCAGGTGCCTCGGTCGATGTGTTCCCCACCGAGCCCAAGGGAGCCGGCGAACCATTCGTCTCGCCATTGCAGGGAATCCCCAATGTGGTGCTCACACCCCATGTCGGTGGCTCCACCCAGGAAGCCCAGGTGGACATCGGACGTTATGTGGCCAACAAGCTGCAGGAATACATGGACACCGGTGCCACGTCGATGAGTGTCAATGTGCCGGAGGTCACCACACCGCCCCGTGACGGTGTGCGGGTTCTGCACATCCATCGCAATGTGCCCGGCGTGATGGCGGAACTCAACTCCGTGTTGTCGAGTCACGACGCAAATATTGCGTTCCAGGCATTGAGCACCCGAGGAGAAGTCGGCTATGCAGTCACCGATGTGACGGCTGCCACCTCTGGTTGGGAAGAAGACCTGGCCGAGGTGCCCAATACGATCAGCTGCCGGGTGATCCGCTGACCAGCTGACCCGAACCACGCTGGCACATGCCCAGCTGTTTTCAGCTCGGGACCCAGTTGTCCCCGGATCAGGCGCGGATGCGGAGCTGTCCGCGCTCCTGGACGGCATCAGTGGGTGCACGGGGCGGTTCTGTGGCTGAACCACGGTCCGGCGTCCCCGAGGCCGCAACCCCGGCCGGTGGAGCAGCGAAGACCTTGTGCCTCTGCACCAGATAGCTCACGCCGAAGAGCACCAGCTCGGTGAGCAGCTTGGTGACCACCAAGCTGATTCCCATGGCCTGCGTGCCGAGCCACATGAGTGCGTAGTTTGCGCCCAGGAGGCAGCCGGCAAGGCAGAAATAGCCGCCTGCGGATCGTCCCAGGCCGGCGTCTCGTCCATGGTGTGCAAAGACCAGTTTCCGGTTGATGGAAAAGTTCACCGTGGCGCTGACGAGCCGGGCAACCACCACCGACAGCAGGAGCCCACTGCCCAGAGCCTGCAGGACGAGCACCAGGGCGAAGTCGAGACAGAAGCTCAACAAACCGGATGCGGTGAATCCCGTCACTCGCCTCAACCGATGCCGCAACGGATGGCCCAGCAGCGGCCGATAGATCCGACCGGAATCGCGAAGTGGCCGAAAATGGGATGATGGGTTGGAGGGTTCATAGATGGTGGTGATGGGCACTTCAGCCAGCACCCAACCCGCTTGCGTGGCTTCCAGCAGCACATTCAGCTCGTATTCGAAACGTTCGCCGGCAATGTTGCAGAGCCAGGGCAGTGCATTCATGTCGAATGCCCGCAGCCCGGTCTGGGTGTCGCTGACATCGGTGCCCGTGGCGCCACGGAACATGAGCCGCGTAAGGCTGTTGCCGAAGCGTGATCGCCAAGGAATTGGCGCACCGGCGTGCTGTTCACCGTGGCTGTCATCAACGGTGAACAGGGCTGCGCCGTCCATCGATGTGCTGACCGGGCCGGAATGGGTCACCTGGCGCACGCCAAGAATGAGCCGATCAGGATGTATTTCGGCTTCGGCGGCAACGCGCATGACGTCTGCTGGGGCATGCTGGCCATCCGAGTCCGCGCACACAATCACCTGATGTGGCAGGTGTGTGGCGATCCACCCGAAACCGAATTTGAGGGCATGGCCCTTGCCCGCATTCACCTGATATCCGATGACTGTGGCGCCCAGCTGGCGTGCCCTCGAGAAAATGCCTGCAAATGCAGGGCCCGAGCCATCATCGACAATGAGGATTGTTGTGACGGATGCTTGCCCATGCAGCTGACTGACCACATGGGCAAGTCGCTCGGTGGGCTCAAAACTTGGGATGAGCACGATCATGGCCGGCCACCTCAGGCCAGATAGAGAATGTCGGAGACGCCACGCTCGGTGCCCTTGCCCAGCGGGTTGTTGACGAGTTGGCCGTTGAACCACATCACCGAGGAACCACCACCGTCGAGGTTGTATGCCGATTGGGCACCGAGGTCGGTGAACAGTTGGGCGAATTCCGTCATGGTGACACCACGGGAATATCCGGAGCTCCGCCCGTCGACCACGGCCAGCGCCAGATGTCCCTGGCCCAGAAAGCCGATGCCGGTTCTGGGCTGGTTGCCCTGGATGGAGTGGTTGCCCACATTGGTGTCAACTTCCACGTCGTCGATGCCGTCAACGATCGTTGACTCACGCACCAGGGCGGGTCCGAATGACAGGGTGTTCCACACGCCTTCGTCAACCAGCGCCGCAGCAGAGGTGGATGTTTCATCGTAGAGACTTACCGTTCCGTCGCGGTGGAGCGCAATTCCTTCGCGAGTGCCTTCGTCACGCCAGGCAATTCCATTGCGCACTTCAATGCCCGAGTCACGAAAACCGTAGTAGTCGCCATTGATGGCGAAGATTGCGGAGTTCTGGGACGCAATCGTCGAAGGATTCTGGGTGATGTTCTCGCCGAATTGGTTGTTCGCGAAGGCGGAACGTAGTGCGGTGGCATCGGACATCACGAGATCTGCCACGAACCAGGCCAGAGCGTCCGATCCGGACCCGGAGCTGTGGCTCGAGATGTGCAGACTCGTGGAGGCAGTGACGAAGCCGTCCGATGAGATCGTGCCCGACGAACTGCCCAGTTGGCCGACTCCGGAGGACTGCGCGCCGCTGGCGGAGGCCTCCACGGCCGCCACATCGGAGGCATCCACATGCGGAATCACGAAGCGGTCCAAGGCCCAGGCAGCTCCCACACCCACCGTGGTGGCTCCTGCTCCGGTGAGAAGTGCCCGACGGGACACACGAATTCGCCGATCAGTCATATGGAAACGAAAGGCTGATGAGCTGTGGAAACCCCATTGGAATTCTTGGGAAATCCTTCGAACAAAGCCACAGAAGGTCAGAATCATCGTCACAGCAAGCACACAGGAATCGGGAGGAACTTGTAGAAGTAGTTTCACCGAACAGGAGTCATCAATGACCGATCTCATCCCCATATTCGCCGATGCAGCATTGATCTGTGTACTGGTCTTCGCTGTCTATCTGCCACGCCACCACCGACGGGACATGGTGGTCGCCTACATGGCGGTGAATGTCGGCGTGCTGGCCGTCTCCGCGGCACTCACCGTGAGCTCGGTGGCTGCGGGTCTTGGCCTCGGGCTGTTCGGAGTGCTCTCCATCATCCGGCTGCGTTCGGAGGAGCTGAGCCAAATTGAAACGGCCTATTACTTCAGCGCGCTCGCCCTCGGCCTGTTGGGTGGCGTGGGTGTTCCACTGGTCTATTCATTGCCACTCATGGCGCTGATCGTTGTGGTGATGGCCCTGACCGATTCGAGACGCGTGGCCGGTGGCGTGCAGCGTGAAGTGGTCGTTCTTGATCGGGCAATTCCCGAGCATGACCAACTGACCCTGGCCCTTGGCCAGCGCCTCGGTGGACGTGTTCTGTCGGTGAGTGTGCAGCGCCTTGACTTCGTCAACGACACCACCATGGTTGAGGTCCGATTCCGTCCGGATGCTGCAGTCGCCGGCGGAAGGGGCTCGCGGTTTGATGCGATGCCTGCATCAAACCGTCCGACAAGCCCTTTGGGCGCAACCGAAATGCTCGGGACATCGGCGCAACTGCCCGATTCCACCATGGTGAATACCAACTCCGGGCTCGGGAGGATGGCATGATCACCATGCACGACAGATGGGCACCCATCGGTCTGGATGAATTGAATGCCAAGGCAGCTCTGCAGACCCGTGTTGATCGTAAATATGTGATTGACCACGAAACCTTGGATTGCCTCCTGCGGTGGCTTCCAGTGAACAGCCGTGTTCTCACGATTGATGACCGAACCTGTTTTCGATATCACTCGCTCTATTACGATCTGCATCGCATGTCGAGCTATCTGGATGCGGAACATGGCCGTCCCCGACGATGGAAGGTGCGCGACCGCTCCTATCTCGACACCGGCACCCATTGGCTCGAGGTGAAGACCCAACGCGGTGAGCACACGGTCAAGCACCGAGTGGAATCGTCGAGTGGTGAGCGACGGGCCTGGATGGCAGGCGAGCAACGCACCATCGATGATGCCCTGACGGATTGCGGCATGCCGACGCTCTCGCTCGAAGCACTGGGGCCCCGGGTTGCCACCGACTATGAGCGCACAACCTGGTGGGAACCGGCCAGCGGAGCACGCCTGACGATGGACCAGAATCTGGTGTGGACAGACCAGATCACCGAGTGCCGTCTACGTCTCCAGGGGCTGGTGGTGGTCGAGACGAAGTCTGCCGGCAGCGCCCCCAGCAACCTTGATCATGCCCTGTGGTCACTGGGCGCCAGACCGCGGCGTTTCAGCAAATATGCCACCGGATTGGCATTGCTCAATCCTGATCTTCCACACAATCGTTGGCACTCGACGATTACTCATCTGCAGCCCCATCTGACCGCAGACCACGAGCACATCGAGAATCCCCGACCATTGCGTGATACCCATCCGTTCGACGAATTGGACCAGGCACAGGGCCTGGTTCCTAGGAGAGTTCTGTCATGAATCCCCATTTCCTCACACCCCGATGGCGCCGGTCGCTGGCCGGGCTCGCGATTGCTGCCAGCCTGGTTGGTTGCAGCGCCACTGGCGGCTCGGAATCATCCGAAAGCTCCCAGGCAACGCCGGTGTACACCTCAGCGGTAGGAGCCCCTGCGCTTGCCGCCAACAATGACTCGCACTACAAGGCATCCGATCTTGACTACGACGCCGATGCCGCGATCAACATCACCCTCAACGGGGATTCGGTGGAGAGTTCCGGCTCCGGTGTCACAGTGTCTGGGTCAACGGTCACCATCACCGAGCCGGGTGTCTACAAGCTCTCGGGCCACTTGGATGATGGCCGGATTGTCGTCAATTCAAGTGCGGAGGGCGAGACCCAAGTGATTCTGGACGGCGCCGACATCACGTCGAGCAGCGGCCCGGCTATCGACATCCAGGCGGCAGATGAGGTGAATGTGATCCTGACTGAGGGCTCGGAGAACAAACTCACCGACGGACAGGGTTATGACACCCGCGCCGAAGGTGGCGCCAATGCGGCACTCTATT
>CAXYYR010000116.1:0-6463 GCA_964293265.1 uncultured Propionibacterium sp. | reverse complement strand
ACGGCTGCAGGATCGCGTTCGATCATGGCAATGGCATAGCGGCTGGACGACAGGTTGGTGGCCAACAGCTCAGCCATTTGACCCTCGTCACGAAGCGCCCGCAGATACCAGGGGGCACCACCCATCGACTCGGAGAGTCTGCGGAAACTGATCAGTCCGAGATCAGGATTGGGTCCGTGGGCCAGCCATCCGATCATTGCCGGCATGAGCTGACGTCGAATCTCGGCGGCCCGGCTGGACCCGCTGGTGAGCGCCTCGAGGTGGCGCAGTGCCGAGCCCGCATCCGAGAAGCCCAGGGCCCGCAGACGATCCCGGGCGGCCTCATCGGACAGCCGGATCTGGTCGTCCGACAATGTGGCGGTGGTCATGAGCAGCGGTGAGTAGAAAATCTGGTTCTGCCGTCTCTCCACATCCCGGGCGGTGCGGCGCCACAGCTTCCACACGGCATCGGCGTCACTCAGATCCAGGCTCCTGGCGAGTCGGCGTCTGTCGTCCTCGTCGGAAGGCATGAGATGCGTCCGACGCAGCCGGGTGAGTTGAATGCGATGCTCGAGGCAGCGCTCCAGGCGATATTCGGATTCCAGCGCCACGGCATCGCGCCGGCCCACATAGCCATGGTCGGCCAGGGCAGCCAGCGAGACCAGCGTGGACTGATGTCGCAGCCGCTCATCCACCCGGCCATGCACGAGTTGCAGCGCCTGCACGCTGAATTCCACATCGCGCAGGCCACCGGCTCCCAGCTTGATGTCGCTCAGGGCATCCTTTGCCGGAATTAGACTCACCACCCGCCGGCGCATGGCCTGCACCTCGGCCATGAAGTTCTCGCGCCCGCCCACCTGCCACACCTTGGGCTCGGTGATCTGGCAGAAGTCCGCCGCCAGTCCCAGATCGCCCGCCATCGGACGTGCCTTGAGCATGGCCTGGAATTCCCAGTTCTTCGCCCACCGTTCGTAATAGGCCCGGTGCCCGCCAAGGGTGCGCGCCAGGGGGCCGGCATGACCCTCGGGACGAAGCGCAGCATCCACCTGCCAGATGGTGCCGGCCGGGGAATGCGCCGAGCAGACCCGTGACATGGCCCCCGCCAGCCGATTCGCCACCAGCAATGCGCGCTCCACGGGCACCGCGGGGCTGGCCGGCTCGGCAACGAACAGCACATCGACGTCGGAGACATAGTTGAGCTCCCGGGCACCGCACTTGCCGAGGGCAACGACACCCAGTCTCACCACCTCGGCATCATCGGTCTGGGCGCGCGCAATGGCCAGCGCACAACAGATCACGGCATGGGCCAGACCGGTCAACTGGGCCATGATCGGGGGCAGGACCTCGGTGGGTTGGGGGGGGCACAGGTCCTGGGCGGCGATGCGTAGCAATTGGCGTCGATTGGCAAGCCGCAGGGCATCTCCTGCCCCCGGATCATCGGCCTGCACCATGGAAAGTGCCTGCGGCTCGGCATCAGCCAGCCGGGCCAGTCCGACGCTGCCCAACAGCTCAGCACGGATCTGGTCTGCGCTGCGTGTGCGCGGCTCAGCGCGCAGCACGTCCAGATCGGCAGAGTGGGCAATCAGATGCTGTCCGAGTGCCTGGCTGAATCCCAGAACGGCAATCATTCTGCGGCGCCAGCCACCATCTGCCAGTGCCTCGGCAGTCCTCGTCGGATCGGCGGCCTGCAGGTCGACCAGAGCTGCAAGACCTTGGTCGGGATCGGGTGCAGCGGCCAGATCGTCAACCAGCTCCATCGTGCAATCAGGCATGCGGGCAAACAATGTGGCAGCCCGGGCAGCATCAAGGAAGCCCTTGCGGGCAAGCATGCCGACGGGCGTCTGCGTGCGTCCTGCCACCCCGGTGCCCCCAATCCTTCCCGAGCTCAGACGGCCATGGAAAGCCACGATCTGTTGTCCTTGCGGCAAACATAGCGAGTCCAGCTCGCAGGCCATTCGCCAGGACACGATGTGCCGACCAGCCAGTGCCTGTGACGAGTGCTCGTACCACCTGCCACCCAGTTGCTGGAACGGCCCGGGTTCAGGGGTATTCTCGGCGTTCGGTTGTTCGAGTCGGTTCTGTTGTTCGAGTCGGTTCAGGCAGCCGCTGCCGCTGACCGGACTTCGGATCAATGCGGCATTGACATCTGGGGAGGACCCGATGGCCGACCGTCACGAGCGGCGCACGCGGCATGCCGCCGCAGCATTGGCAGCACAACTGCCGCTGCTGGTGGAGCCTGCAGCAAGTCATGGTCGTGGCACGCTGTCGCATCTCATCGCGGCTGCCGAAGCACTCACCTCAGCCATCGGTTCGCCCACCCGCACCACCCCCATGTCACTGTCGCAGCTGTTGATTTCATGGCAGGACTGCACATCACAACGCAGCGCCGCCATCTGCCAGGTGGCCCATGGCTGCAACGAAGCCGTGCTGCGGGAGCGCGCGAACAGCGCCGTGAACGCTGCCCATGACTCCTTGTCCGCCGACCAATTGCCGATGTCGGTGACGACTTTCGTGGGGCCTGCACGTCTGGACGATTTCATGGCAGGGCTCACCATCTCGCTGGGCAAGCTGGCTCAGCGTTGTGGGGCCCAGTTGGAAGCAGCCAGCCGCCAGCAGGCACTGCGCGCGCTGGCATTGGCGCTCGAAGAACGCTATCCGGGCCACACAATCGAATTGAGAGTGCCTCCGGTGACTGCCGTGCAGCTCGGCGCCTTCGGCCAAGGGCCGAGTCATCATCGCGGCACCCCACCCAATGTGGTGGAGACCGATCCTGACACCTTCTGGGCGCTCTGCCTCGGCCAGCTCGCCTGGGACCAGGCGCGCGCCGAACACCAGCTGCGGGTCTCGGGCGCGCACGCCGACGAAGTGGCCCGCATGCTGCCGGTGATCAAGCACTAGCAGCCATCTGGTCAAATTTGAGGTACTACCCCGCAGGGGTCACATTTGAGGCAAATGCGTCTTCAACTCGAATGGCGTCACCTGGGCGCGGTATTCCTCGAATTCCGCCCGCTTGTTGCGCAGGAAATAGTCGAAGACATGCTCGCCCAGGGTCTCGGCCACCAGCTCGGAGGACTCCATGGCATCGATGGCCTCGTCCAGACTTCTCGGCAGAGCCGTGATCCCCAGGGCCCGACGCTCCCGTTCGGACAGCGACCAGACATCATCCTCGGCCTCTTCGGGCAGCGGTAGTTCGCGGGCAATGCCGTCCAGCCCTGCATTGAGCATGAGGGCATAGGCCAGATAGGGGTTGGCGGCCGAATCAATGGCCCGGTATTCGATCCTGGCAGCTGAGGGCTTGTTTGGCTTGAACAGCGGCACCCTGATCAGTGCCGAGCGGTTGTTGCGTCCCCAGCACACATAGGCGGGTGCCTCACCGCCACCCACCAGGCGCTTGTATGAGTTGACCCACTGATTGGTCACTGCGGTGATCTCGGCCGAGTGCGCCAACAGACCGGCAACGAACTGGCGTCCGATCTTCGAAAGCCTCACCTCGTCGGCAGCATCGTAGAAGGCATTGCGGTCGCCTTCGAAAAGGCTCATATGGGTGTGCTTGCCCGAACCAGCCATATGGGTGAACGGCTTGGGCATGAATGACGCCAGGATGTTCTGCTGGGCAGCGATCTCACGCACCACCACGCGGAAGGTCATGATGTTGTCGGCCATGGACAGTGCATCGGCATAGCGCAGATCTATCTCGTGCTGGCCGTGTGCCGTCTCGTGGTGGCTGAACTCCACAGAGATGCCCATCTGCTCGAGCATCATCACCGTGTCGCGGCGAAAATCGGTGCCATCGTCCATGGTGGTGTGGTCGAAATAGCCGGCAACATCCAGGGGCTCGGGCACCTCACCCGGCACGATGGGCTTCTTGAGCAGGAAGAACTCGATCTCGGGATGGCAGTAGAAGGTGAAGCCCATGTCGGCGGCCTTGTTGAGCGCGCTCTTGAGCACATGGCGGGGGTCGGCCATGGCCGGTGAACCATCAGGCAGGGCGATGTCGCAGAACATCCGCGCGGTGCTGGCTTCGGTGCGCCAGGGCAGCAGCTGGAAGGTAGTGGGATCGGGATGCGCCACCATGTCGGATTCGAAGACCCGCGCATAACCTTCGATCGCCGAACCATCGAATCCGGTGCCCTCGGCAAATGCGCCCTCGAGCTCGGCGGGCGCCATGGCCACCGATTTGAGGAAACCCTGCACGTCGGTGAACCAGAGTCGGATGAACTTCACATTGCGTTCTTCGACGGCACGCAATACGAATTCGGTTTGGCGATCCATGACACCAGTGTGCCAGTGCTGGACCGAAGGGATGTCAAAGGACCGCGCCACGGCCATTGGGGAATGTTCATAGCTGCTTCACATCCCGCAGGCACCAGCCACAATGCAAAGATGGACCCAGCTATTGACGGCCCCCGGACGCTACGAAGCTTTGCGCCCCGGACCATTCCCGGCTCGGACTGTGTGCACACCCGGCTGGTATTGCTCTGTCGGCCGCGCGATCAGAAGGAGTGCTGATGCCCACCCCAGGTTGGTATCCCGATCCGC
Organism: uncultured Propionibacterium sp.; assembly: GCA_964293265.1. Taxonomy (GTDB): domain Bacteria; phylum Actinomycetota; class Actinomycetes; order Propionibacteriales; family Propionibacteriaceae; genus Propionibacterium. The sequence continues at coordinate 1,945 of CAXYYR010000116.1, read as the reverse complement.
AAGGATCTGCTGGTCAATACCGTTATTGGGATGGCCAGGCGTGGTCGACCGCCACCACCAATGCCCCGGAATCCACACCGGCACCCACCGACTCCTCCATGTTCCAGACGCCTGCCACCCGGACGGCTCGGGGCAGTCGCGGCTGGCTGATCGCGATCATCGCAATAGTGGTGGTCATAGGCATTGTGGTGGCCATTGCCGTGACGCGCGGCTCATCGAGCAATGACTCCGGCGGCAGCGCAGCAGAGGATACGAACACATCACGGCCCTCGGGCTCACAGTGGGACGAGAACAACAGTCCTTCCACTCCCCCACCATCCCCCAATCCCACTCAGGCCTCCAGCGTCGCCTGTCCCGTGACGACCGCGCAGCAGAACACCGCGCAGAGCAGCAACAAGGTGTCAGGCGGCAATCTTCAATTCGACCCGGTGTCCGGTTGGGACACCGACAACTCCTTCTATCTCGATTGGGTATCCGATCTGCACTCGCAATCTGATGACGTCTATCTCGGCTGGCAGTCCAATGTCGCGGTGGGCGCCCTGAACGCCCAGGATGGCTTCACCACCATGCAGGGAGCCGCCCAGGCAACCATCGAGTGCTTTGCCAGTTCCGGTTATTACCAGGGCTTCACCGGCCGCAAGGACCTGACCAACGAGCAGACCACGATTGCTGGCCATGCGGCGTGGCGCATCCAGTCGGAGGTCTACGTGTCGAATTTCATGATTCCCCAGACGAAGGGTGATCGCGTGGACATCTATGTGGTCGACGTTGGCCAGGCCGATCACTTCGGCGTCTTCATCGGATGCTTCGATCTGGGCGGTACCGACCGGAATGCCAAGGTGGACGCGGCGGTCGCCAGTCTTCAGGTGACCGGCTGACGGTCCCAGCCTCCAAGCGACAGCCAGCCTGACGGCTCCCAATCTTCAGGCGACATCCTGACAGCCAAGGGTTTCGGCCCCATGGGCATGCGGGTACCTGGGACGGGTGATCACCTCACGCTCCTAGAATATGCTTGTGACCGCTATCAAGCCCTATCCACAGTCCGCTGAACTCACCGTCCCCGCCGATATCGAGCGGCCACCCTATGTGGGAGAGATGGGAGCAGAGAACTACACGGGCTCCCATGTGCAGAGCTCGGAGGTCGTGGAGAAGATGCGACTTGCCGGACGCATTGCGGCTGATGCAATTCTTGTTGCTGCTGCTGAGATTGCTCCCGGGGTCACCACCGACCATCTCGATCGGGTGGCCCACGAGTTCATGCTCGATCATCACGCCTGGCCAGCCACGTTGAATTATCGGGGCTTCCCCAAGAGCCTGTGTTCAAGCGTCAATGAAGTGATCTGCCATGGCATCCCCGATATGCGTCCACTGGAGGACGGCGACATCATCAAGCTTGATGTCACCACCTACATCAACGGTGTGCATGGTGACAACTGCGCCACCTTCTATGTGGGCGAGGTCGACGAGGATTCCAGGAAACTCACCGAGGCAACCCGGGCATCGATGTATCGGGGCATCAAGGCATGCAAGCCGGGCCGCCCGATCTCGGTGATCGGCCGGGTCATCGAGTCCTATGCCAAGCGCTTCGATTACGGCGTTGTGCGCGAGTACACCGGACATGGTGTGCACACTGCATTCCATTCGGGTCTGATCATTCTGCACTACGACGAGCCCCGCCTCAGCACCCCGATGCAGCCCGGCATGACCTTCACCATCGAGCCCATGCTCACGCTGGGCAGCCCTGAGACCGAGCAGTGGGACGACGGCTGGACAGTGGTCACCCGTGACGGCTCGCGCTGCGCCCAGTTCGAGCAGACCCTGGTGGTCACCGAGGAAGGCACCGAGATCCTCACCCTGCCCAGCAGCGGCGAGCCGATTGTCGGTGGCGACCCCAGCCTCATCGATCTGTCTGACATCCACTAGAGCTCAGCAGCGGGGTGAAACA
>CAXYYR010000115.1:0-6493 GCA_964293265.1 uncultured Propionibacterium sp. | reverse complement strand
GTCCCCGCCCCCCGACGGGGAACTCAGCAAGTGTTTCGGTCTAACTCCGCCCCCCGCGGAGCAAGACCAAACTCTTGGGCAACGTCATCGCGGTCACCAGGCCATCTCTTGCAATGTGGCCTGCGACTCCACGAGTTCGTCGAGTTCGTCATCAAAATCATGATTGTGGTTGAGGAAACGCAGCCGCAGCTCGAATTCGCGCGGTGCGGTGATTCCCAACTCAGCCAGCGCACAGATGGCCAGCAGTAGCGGGGGAGCATCGACGCAAGACATCACCTGCAGCTTGTCGGCCAGTGCGCCGTCGCCGTTCTCGCGCACCAGCGCGATCATGTCGTCAGTCAGCGCCTGGCATTCGGCGAGCTGACCGGTGATCGCCACCCCCACCATGGCGTCAGTGCCGGCAACCGCCACCGTTTCGACGGTGAGATTGCTCAGCTGCTTCACATAGGGGGCCAAGGAATCGGCATGATCGCCGGCCTCGGTGAGCGCCCAGAGCTGATCCTCGGTGTCTTCAGCTATGACCATGCGCTTGGCATACATGATGCTCAGCAGATCGGCCAGAGCAAGATGGGTTTCACCCCTGCGAAGACGCGCCGTGATGAGGCGCACATCGCCATCACCGAGCACGGAATCCTGGACGCGCCCCATCAATTGACCGACCACCTGGCCGGTCTTGATGGCACCATCAAGGATCTTCATCCGCGATCATCTCTTCCGTTTGGAGCGACCTGTGCCGCAACCACATGGACAAGATTAAGCGACCAAAGTGGGTGATCCAGACGGGGGTCCGGTAAAACCCCTAGTCAAGACCTTTGGTCCCCAAATATCACGACTGGGGGGTGACTACGACTGCTCGCCGGGTACTACCGTGGTCGCACTTTCGTTGGTGGTGAGCAGTGCATTTGTCACCTCGTTGTACAGCTGATTGAACGCGCCGGGGGTGCTGGCGGGCAGCACAACGGTCTTCGCATTGCCCGATTCGGACAGCGAACGCATCACGTCGAGGTACTGGTTGAACATCACGATGCGGTTCACCTCTTCCACGTTCATGCCCATCTCATGCAGCGTCTTGATCTGGTCGCCGATGCCATTGGCGATCTCGCGGCGGTAGTTGGCCTGGCCCTCACCCTGCAGACGCACCTTTTCGGCGTCGGCAGTGGCCTGGGTTTCAATGGCGATGCGCTGGGCGTCGGCGCGCTGTCGGGTGGCTTCCTTCTCGCGCTGGGCGGCGTTGATGGAATCCATCGCCTGCTTCACCACATCGGACGGATCAATGGCTGTGATCAGCGTCTTCACCACGGTGAAACCGAAGCGCGACATCTCGTTGCCCACCGTCTGCTGCACATCGAGCGCAATATTGTCCTTGCGGGCAAAGGCGTCGTCCAGGGCGAGTGACGGGATGGCCGAGCGCAGGGCGTCCTCAACATAGGCGCGCAACTGTGCACCCGGATCTTGCAGCTCGTAATAGGCCAGCGCGATGTTCTGCGGATTGATGCGGAACTGGGTTGACGCCACGATCACCACGAAGACGTTGTCGAGCGTCTTGGTTTCCAGGCGCACATCGAGCTGACGCACGCGCAGATTCATCTTCTGGGCAACGCGATCGATGAGCGGAATCTTCACATGCAGGCCTGCCAGGCAGACGCGGTTGAACTTGCCGAGCCGCTCGATGATGTAGCCGCTCTGTTGCGGAACAACGAACAAAAAGCCGGTTGCTGGCGTGAGAAGCAGCGCCAGGACAACAACGATGATGACCAGGGCAACAATCATGAAATTTCCTTCGGTCAGGGGGTTCTGGAAGTGGTTTGAAGCCTAACAGTGGGGTATCGGCCAGATGACGGCGGTGTGGACATGCGATGAGGGCGGCCGGGTAACCCGACCGCCCTCATTCGTCAGCGTTTGATCACTGCAAGCTCCAGTTGCGGCGACCCTCAGCTATGACGACGATGCGTGACGCCAACCAGAGTTGCGGTGCCAGCAATGGCCAGTGCGGCGCCAAGGCCCAACAAACCTGTGACGTCAGCAGAGTTGCCACCGGTGCCGATCTCGGCGCCATCTGTCGCTGGGCTTGCTGTGACATCCGACTCAGCACTGGGCTCATTGCTGGACTCGGCACTGGGTTCGGATGTGGGCTCAGGCGTTGGAGCGGCGACTGAGAAATCCCAGCTTGTTTCGGAGTCGGCGGTGAGCACGAAATCGAGCTGCGCCTGTGCCGTCACGGTGATGGTCTCGCCCTCGGCCACGGTGATGGTGCCGGTGACAATGTCGCCGTCGTAGTAGTAGTCAACGCCGGGAACCGTCGGAATGGTGACGGTCTGACCGTCCTGGGTGGGTGGCACCGTGGCCACCGGAGTGGCCAGATAGGTGAAGCCCAAGGTGTAGGTCGTGTCTCTCGAATCGAGATCGCCTGCGGCCACGGAAGTGACCACCACGTCCACAGGGCCCGCAGGATGTGCAGGTGTGATCACCGAATAGCTGCCGTCATCATTGGCAGTGAGCTCAGTGCCGGCGATGCCGTCGAAAGTCACTGAGGTGATGGTGCGGGCAGGGGGTGTCACGAGCAGCGGGCTGGTGGATGTTGGCTGCGTGTAGTCAATTTGTCCCAGGTAGTCACCCGAGCGGCTGCCCCACACATAGGCGTCACCATTGCAGTCGACCATTGCTGTTTGCAGAGTGCCAGCGGTGATGGACGGTGGATTCTGGCAGGTGGGCAGCGTGAGCACGGTGGGCTGCAGAAGCTGTTCGCCAGAATCGTTGCCGAGCTGACCGGTGACATCGGTGCCTGATCCGCCTGAAGGTGGTTCGGAGGTATTGCTGCCCCATACGTAGGTGAGGCCGTCAGTGCCTTGCGCAATCCAGTGGTAGCCATTGACCGAGCTGTCAAGCTTGGCCAGATTCACTCCGGCAGGCATCGAGATTTTTGTGGGCACTGAGTAGCTGTTGGTGGTGCCGTCACCGATGGGTGTGTATTGACCTTGACCCCAGCCGTAGGAATTGCCGTCATCGCCTATGGCAATGAACGAGCCATCGCCTGCTTCCACGTCAGTGAATGTGACGCCTGCAGGTGAGGTTGCCAGCCCGGGAGTTGTGGAGTAATTGGGGTTGGTGGTGCTGGTGGTGCCATTTCCCAGCGCGCCGTAGTAATTGAAGCCCCAGGTGTAGATCTGGCCATCGGTGCTCAGGGCTGCCGAGGTTCTTGAGCCGGCGGCAATGGCGGTGAAGGTGACACCAGCAGGTGCGGCAACCTTTACCGGGTCGAGACGGTCGGTGGTGGTGTCGTCACCCAGCGCGCCCTCACCGTTTTCACCCCACGCCCAGACCTGGCCGGTGGAATCAATGGCCAGTGAGGTGTTGAAGCCAGCATCGACATCAACAAAAGTGACGCCATCGGGAACGTTCACCAATGTGGGTGTGCCGCTGATTTCAGCGGTGGCGCCATTGCCCAATTGGCCGCGGTCATTGGCTCCCCAGCCATAGACCTGACCATCGGTGGTGATGCCCAGATAATGGGTGGCGCCGGCAACAATTTTGGAAAAGGTGACGCCATCGGGCACGGACACCGGATAGATCGAGTAATTAGCATTGCCGTTGTCAACCCCGACGCCATTTCCACCGAATTGATTCCAACCCTATGAATAGGCGGAACCGTCAGTGGTGAGCGCCACTGAATTGCCATGTGTACTGGCAATTTGGGTGAATTTTGTGGCGCTGGCTGCCGGGACCGTGACGGTGGTGCCGCCGGCGACCGGTCCAGAATCGGGGGTTACTGCGGAATCATCGGCAGACGCCAGGCCAGGCGCTATTGCCAAGCCCATGAGAGCAAGTACGAGACTGGCTCCCAAAGCTGTGAATCGGGATGCGAGCATGTGGGTGTGTGACCTTCCGTTGGGGTGTGTCCGCACGCCACATTACAACTCTGTGCAGGGTCTATGAAACGATATTCGGCGCAGCATCATGCCTAGTCAGAGGAGAATTGGTGGGTGATACCCGGGCACTTGAGTCTCATGGATCTGTGATGGGGCGACGAGGACTCTGCGTGCAGTGGCGGCGGGCGCTGGCAGCGTTGATGGTGCTTGCCACGGCGGTGGCGTGCTCGCCGGTGGCGCAGACCCCCGGCAACGATGCTTCGGCAAGTGTGAGCCAGACGAGTGCTCCCGCGAGCACCGCGTTGTCGGGTGACAGCCAGACGACATTGGCAGTGCTGGACACCCTGCCGGTGAAGGGCCGCGCGCCCAAGACCGGCTATTCACGTGACCAATTCGGCGCTGCCTGGAAAGACGTTGATCACAATGGCTGTGACACCCGCAATGACATTCTTAGCCGCGATCTCACCCAGCGCGTTTATCGCGAGGGTACGCATGATTGTGTGGTGATTTCGGGCACACTGGCCGATCCCTACACCGGCACAACCATTGATTTTGTGCGGGGGCAGAAAACCTCCAGTGTCGTGCAGATCGATCATCTGGTGGCGCTCTCCGATGCCTGGCAGAAAGGTGCCCAGCAGCTCACCCCTGAGTTGCGGGCCGAACTGGCCAACGACCCGATCAATCTGCTTGCTGTTGACGGCCCCACCAACGGCCAGAAAAGTGACGGCGATGCAGCCACCTGGCTGCCACCCAACAAGGCATATCGCTGTGATTATGTGACCAAACAGGTGAATGTGAAGGCGAAATATTCGCTGTGGGTGACGCAGGCTGAGAAGGATGCGATGAGCACCCAACTTGCCTCCTGCGGCTAGGGGCTTTGTGTGGCCGGGGGACCTGTGTGGCCAGAGGATTCGTCGTGGCTGGGAGACTGTCCGGGAATAAATCCGGGCTGTTTCCTGTTGTGACAGATGGTCTATTTGCGGATTAGTCAGAGAAATCCGCGTGGGGGATGTATGTCGCAAGCCACGGGCGAAACAGTCATTGAATCAGCAGTTGAAGTGCATGGCGCCAGCGCCGTGCCACGCGTGCTGGAAGTGCACGGTAGCTCCCCACTGCAGATGACATTTGGGGCCCATGTGGCTGCAGCTCGTGAACCGCTGGCGATCCACCGCCTGCAGCCTGTGATTTCCCGCGACCTTCCCGGCGTTGGTTTGTCGTCGGCAAGCATGGGTGCGTTTGCGCAGCAGCTTGCCCAGGGCGATCTGTCACAGGCTGATGCTGCGCGGCTGACGGCCGAATATCTCGATCAGGTGTGACCCATCAATCCAGCAGCCGGGCGACCAAGCAGTCGGGCGTAATCCGTGGTCGGGCGTGATTTGGAGCAGTCAGCCTCCGAGCTGACCGTCCTCGCCCTTGCCCACCGGCAGCGGCACCCAGGTGAGTCCGCTCTGGGTGCTCAGTTCCTTGATCATCTGGCCCACATGCAGCAGATCGGTGGGCAGGAACTCGCCCTCGTAGACGCTGCCTTCGTCCATTGATTTGAGGAAAGCGGCCATGTCCATCGGCACTTCGACGTTGCCGTAATGGTCGGAGACGATGGGGAACGGCGCGGCCTTTTCCAGCGCTGCCAGGTCTGCGCCCTCACTCTGGTCGATGGACGGCAGTAGGGGCGTCTTCAGGTCGTCGGCGCGACGGGCCACCAACTCGCAAAGGGCGGCAATGTCATTGGCGACGGGATGAAATTCCTTGTCGTCCAACTGCATGGAATAGGCGCCATTTGCTTCCAGACGCACAGGCAGCAATTTCACTTCGGGCTGTTCACCGTTGATGGGTGTGTTCATGGGCGTCGAAGTGCCGGACGTGGCGTCGGTCATGTGGTGCTCTCCTGATGGCTGCCTGAGTGGTGGGGCAAGCCTAACCCCGGCTCCAACCGGGCTTGGGTGGGAGCTGCGACTACAGGGTGTCGATTTCTGACTGCATCAGCTGCTCGCGGGCAGCAACCACGGTGTCGCTCATGTTGAAGGTCTCGCCGGCAAGCATTGCCTGCACATTGTCGAGATGCAGCGACCAGCCGGCCACGTCGCGGTTGATGGGGCTGAACTCGGGCGGCAGCACCTCGTGCATCGTCCAGACGGTCTGGCTGGGGGTGTCGCCGGGCGTGAGTGTGAAGGTCATGGTCGCGGTGTCCCAGGTGAAGGTGATGAGCTGCTCGGGCTTCAGATCGAGCACCTTGAGCAGCGCATATTCGCCCTGATAGTTGAAGTCCATTTCGCGGTCGGTGCCGAGACGATCGGCGTTGATCTGCGGGAACCAACGCGCCAGGCCCGCCGTGGTGGTGAACATTGCCCAGACATCGGAGACCGGTGCATCGAGGGTGACGTGGGCGTCGAAAATGATGTCGGCGCCATTGCGGGACAGGGTGTGGGTGTGGGGCATGGTGCGTCTCCTTCTGGGACTGTGTGAAGTCCGTCTGGAGCAACCAAAAACGCGCCAGCCATCCGGCTGACGCGTCACTGTTCCCGGCAAGTTCCCGGGTCTTGGCGGAGGATACGAGATTCGAACTCGTGAGGGCGTGAACCCAACCCGCTTTCCAAGCGAGCGCCATAGGCCTCTAGGCGAATCCTCCG
>CAXYYR010000114.1:0-6498 GCA_964293265.1 uncultured Propionibacterium sp. | reverse complement strand
GATGGGTTGGGGCACCGGGGGAATGACCAAGCGTGATCTGGGGATGGCAGCCATTGCCACCTTCGGTTTCGTGAGCCAGAAGAGGGGCGCCCGCTTCGGTGGCATGGTGATGCATGGCAATGGCGTGACCCGTATGCAGGCCCGTTCGGGGCGCAATGCGCTCTATGGCCTGTTGCGTCGGCTGCTGGCCGATCCGATTGAGCCTGATCACAGCGCCGGTGGCTTCGAGCTCGCCGAGGGAATAGAGGCTCTCAACCGGGCCCAGCAGCGTCGCGGCATGCGCATTGTGGTGTCCGATTTCCTCACCCCGGGCGACTCCGTCGTCGATCCGAACATCCAGCCTGACTGGGAGAGGCCGCTGCACCGGCTGACAGCCCGTCACCAGGTGCTGTGCGTGCAGGTGATGGATTCGGCCGAGGTGGATTTTCCCAATATGGGCGAACTGCTGATCCGCGATCCGGAAACCAATTTTTCGCGGTTCATCGATACCGACGAGCCGAAGGCGCGACAGGCGATCAATGCAGCCTCAGCTGCGCAACGGGCCCGTACAGCGGCTGCCATCCGGCGTGCCGGGGCCGCCCATGTGGTCCTGCGCACCGATCGTGACTGGGTGGCAGACATTGCACGCTTCGTGCTGAGTTATCGCCGCACCGCAGCGGTGATCCCGCAACCTCCCAAGGGGGTGAGCACCTGATGGAAACCGGAACACAAGTACTCTTCTGGGAGTTCCAGCAGCCGGGTCGGTTGTGGGCGTTGCTTGCCATCCCCGTGCTGGTGATCGTTTACATCGTTGTGCTCCATCTGCGCAAGCATCGTGGCATCAGATACACGAACACCGGCATTGTCGGGGCAGTGGTGGCTGGCGGAAAGCAGTGGCGCCGTCATGTGGCAGTGGCCATGTCGTTGTGCTCGTTGGCTGCCATCACTGGTGCATGGGCCGTTCCGCTGGGCGAAGTGGAAGTGCCGCGCGAGCGGGCCACCATCGTCCTGGTGATGGACATCTCCCAGTCCATGCAGGCAACCGATGTGAGCCCCAATCGCCTGGCGGCAGCCCAGGAAGCAGCCACACAGTTCGTGGCAAAGCTGCCGAGCAAATACAACGTGAGCCTGGTCACCCTGTCGGGGCATCCCAATACCTTGGTGCCACCCACCACTGACCGGACGCCACTCAACCAGGCGATCAAGACCCTGACTCTCACCGATGGCACGGCGATCGCCGATTCCATCGATGTGGGTCTGGAGGCCCTGAAGCAGGCACCGGCCAGTGATGATGGGAGCCAGGCCCCGGGCCTCATGGTGATGCTGTCTGATGGCACCGAAACCGGCGGAGGTGATCCGCTGGCAGCGGCCCAACGGGCCAAGGATGCGTCCGTGCCCATCTACACGATCGCCTTCGGCACCCAGAATGGCTATGTCGATCTCGATGGTGAGCGGTTCAATGTGGCGCCCGACCCCCAGATGCTCCAACAGATTGCCGACACAAGCTCCGGGAAGGCGCTGGATGCCAGCACTGCCGGTGAGCTGGACGATGTGTACACGACACTGAGCTCAGATGTGGGCAAGGAGACCGTGCGCACCGAAACCACCGCCCAATGGGCGCTGTATTCGCTGGCCTTCGGGCTGGTGGCAGCTCTGGGTGCGGTGTCGATGGCAACGAGGTGGCCGCGATGATTCCCATGATCCAATTCATGAATCCCGGGCGCCTGTGGTGGTTGCTGCTGCCGATTGCGGTGGCCCTGCTCTACATCGTTCTGGCGGCCCGGCGCCGCGTGGGGGGATCGAGGAGCACCAATAGTGCGCTGCGCAAGGTGCTGCCGCGTGATTCTGCGCTCAAACGATATATTTCGGTGGCAGCTGCTGTGCTGTCGCTGGCTGCGCTGGTGGTCGCCTATGCGCGGCCCCAGGCTCCGGTGCAGGTGCCCCGTGAGCGCGCCACGATTGTGGTGACTATTGACGTCTCATGGTCGATGCAGGCTGCCGATGTTGAGCCCAATCGTCTTGATGCTGCCAAGACGGGCGCAAAGGAGTTCGTTGACTCACTGCCCGAGGGCTACAACATCGCACTCGTCACCTTTGCCGGCACGGCCAATGTGAAGATGCCTCCCACCACGGATCGGGCTGCCCTGAAGACGGCCATAGATGCCATCGACATGGAAAAATCGACAGCCATCGGTGAGGGCATCTACACATCGCTGGAGGTGCTGGACAAGCTGGCCCCCGTCGATCCTGACAATCCAGACGATCCCGCTCCCGGTGCCATCGTGCTGCTCTCCGATGGGGCCACAAACATGGGCCGAAAGTCCGAGGATGCGGCACGGGATGCCAAGAAACAGAATGTTCCGGTTTATACGATTGCCTACGGCACCTCCACCGGTTATGTGGTGGAGGACGGCAAGCGTCAGACCGTGGCAGTGGACCACTATGAGCTCTCGCAGGTGGCCGAGCTGTCGGGCGGCAAGAAATACGCCGCCGACAATGTGCAAAATCTGGAAGAGGTCTACAGAACGATCTCGAAGCAGGTCGGCTATGTGGACGAAATGCACGAGGTCACCGACAGGTTTGCCGGCATTGCCCTGATTTTCGCGGTGCTTGCAGCTCTCGGGGTGATTTCCCAGGCGGCGAGATGGCCATGATCAACGATGGGGCCACGATCAATCAGGAAGCCATGATCAATTCAGACCAAGAACTTTCCACAGCGCAGCGAGTGCGCAGCGTGCTCAACGGAATTGATGATGCATGTCGTGCGGCGAATCGCGAGCCCGGCAGTGTGCGTCTGATGCCGGTCAGCAAATTGCATTCGGTTGACGAGATGAGGGCGGTGGAAGCAGACTTGGTTGCAGCAGATGCTGTTGCCACTCCGCATTCCCACGACGCGCATCCCAACGGTGTAAAGGGTGATCCTGCGCGCCTCTACGGGGAAAACCATGTTCAGGAAATTGTTGCCAAATCTGCTGATCTGGGCACCGATGACGGTTTTGGTTTTGCTCTCATCGGGCACCTGCAGTCGAACAAGGTGAATGCGGTTGCTGGGCTCATCAGCGAGTTCCAGGCGTTGGATTCACTGAAACTTGCCGGTCGGCTTGATCGTCGGCTGGAGTCACTGGACCGCAGTCTGCGGGTCCTCGTTGAGGTGAACACCTCCGGCGAACAAGCCAAGCAGGGCGTCGATTGGCGGATTGCCCGCGAGTTCTGTGCCTCACTTGCGCCGTTCGAGCATCTTCAGGTGGCCGGTCTCATGACGGTGGCCGTCAAGAGCGACAATCCGGAGGAAGTAGCTGCATGTTTCGACCGTCTGGTGTCGCTGCAGACACAGTTGCGTGACGACGCCGTGCTGGGCAGCGAGTGGGCAGAGCTGTCCATGGGCATGAGTGGCGACTACCGTCAGGCGATTGCCCATGGTGCCACGACAGTGCGTGTGGGCACCGCCTTGTTCGGACCTCGCGACTACGGACGCTGAGTCTGATCTGCGGATGCCGGTTTGTGATCCACCGGCGTGTCGGGTGAGCTGGCTGGCCCGCTGAATTTCTCGATGGCAAGTGTTGCCAGTCGGTCTGCGGGCGGTGCGTCGAACAACTGGCCCAAGAAGCTGAGACTGTCCTCCAACACCCGACGTTTGGTTTCGGGTTTGCGGAATCCATGGCCCTCGCCCTCGAACATCACCACGGACACCGGCAGCGAGCGTGCCCGCAGCGCCGCAGCCAGCTCATTGGCCTGGGTGGGTGGCACCACGGCGTCATCCAGACCCTGCAGGATGAGCATGGGGGTGTGCAAACGATCGAGGTGATGGATGGGGGAGCGCTCTTCATAGATCGATCGCTGTTGGGGCCAGGCGCCGAGGAGTCCGTCGTTGTACCGGGCTTCGAACTTGTGGGTGTCACCCTGGAGCGAGACCAGATCGGCGATTCCATAGCGGAAGATGCCGGCCGAGAACACATGGGAGTTCGTCAGGGCGGCCAGCACGGTGAAGCCACCTGCTGAACCACCCATGATGGCGCACTTGCGGTGATCGGCGAGCTCGGCATTGAGCACTGATTCGCAGGCATCGATGCAGTCGCGCACATCAGCCACCCCCCACTGGCCTGCCAGCCGCTGACGGTAGGCGCGTCCGAAACCTGCCGAGCCCGAATAGTTCACCGCCAACACTGCATAGCCACGTGATGTCCAGAACTGGGTTTGTGGGTCATAGCCGTCGGTGGCCATTCCGGTGGGTCCACCATGCACCGTGACAATCATGGGAGGCAGCTGGCCAGCCGGTGCCTGATGGGCCGCATTGTGCGGTTCGTGGAACCAGCTCTGCACTGGGCCGAGGCGTCCTTCGAAGACCAGTGATTGCGCCACCGAGGTGACCCCAGGATCCGGACGTGGTGCCGGCTGATGGCGGATAGTGAACCCCTGCGGCGTGAGATCGACCACTGCGTCAGGAGAATCAGGCAGTGTCACGAGTGCATGGATGCCGGTGTCTGAGGCAGCGAAATCAGCCACATCGGAGACGGTGCCGATCATCTCAGGGGCGCCGCCCTGGCTTGGCACCCGGGCCAGCGAGCAGCTTCCGGCGTCCCATGATGCGTAATAGATCCAGCCCGCTGACTCGCAGTACGCATGGCGACCCAACTGCCACATCGGCAAATCCCCATCGTGGGCTTCGCTGACCAGTTGGCGGGGGCCACGGGCCGGGGTCCACTCATGGAGATTCCAATAACCGCTGGAATCACTCATGAACAGCAGGCGGCCATCGGCTGCCCACTGCGGATGCTGGATCGAGACGTGATTGCGCTTGTCATCCTGCCCGTCAAGGGCAATGCGCTCACCAACCAGCTCCAGGCTGGAAAATGCGGCAGGAGTTCTGTCTGCATGTGGTGCATCGGAATGGCTGCCGCCCGAAGGAGCTGGTGAGACCATCGTCGCCATATGGAGGCTGGTTGCATCCCAGGGCATGGCCGGCTGATTCCATTGCACCCAGGCAAGCTCACCACGGTCATTGACCACAGGGTCTGCATAGAAATCTGCCCCCTTGGCCAGCACATGTCCGGGGTGGGGCTCCATGCCGGGTTCGGGCCATGGCAGGCTGACGATCGTCTGCACTGCATCGTCCGCCACGGTGTGGTCCTCACGCACGCACAGAATGGCCCGATGGTTCGCATCCGGGACGAAAGCGGCGTAGCGAAGATCAGGGCTCCCGGGTGGCGTCAGAGTCACCACGTGGCCATCGTCGGTGCTGGCCATCACGGATTTGCTCGTGTCGTCACTCCACACCACGATGCCGCCAGCTGCACCCCAGGAGCCACCGCCGTATTCATTGACGCGGGTGCGTACATTGATCGGCGTCGGGGTGAGCTCGTCGAGCTGGCCCTCGCGCTGCCGAAGCAGGGTCAGACGCGCCGGATCGTCGGCGTCGGACTGGAGCCAGTAGAGGGCGTCGCTGTCAGACCCGAATTCGCGCAGGGTGATGCCGCTGGCCACAGTGAGTTCGGCGCTGAGGGGAGATTCCCAGGTGCCGTAATCGGCGGTCTTCGGCCCGTGCGTGCCCTCGTGATCGGTCATGTCGGCAAGACTAGCGAGGGGCCCGGTCAGGATGACACGGCAGGGTGTGGCTGGCCCGGTGCATGTATTTCCCGGGGGAGTTCCGGGGGTTCCCAAGTGGCAACTTGGGCGCGTGTGGGGGACAATCGGATCAGCGGGTCCGATGGTGCGGCCCGAAAACTGAATAGCCATGCAAAGCATCTCGATATTGGGTGAAGCAACTCAATGAGATGTGCAGGTCATCGTCACAGGCTGCTGGGGAAGGCACACCTGAGCGACGAGAGGAGCCGGCATGGTAAACGAGACACGCGGTGTGATTTTCATCCACTCTGCGGTGGCTGCGCTGTGCCCACACATCGAGTGGGCAATCGGTGCAGTGATGGGTCATCCGGTGCATGCTGCTTGGACGCCACAGCCGGCCCAGCCGGGCACCATGCGCACCGAGCTTGTGTGGGAGGCCGCCGACGGCACCTGTTCCCGGCTGGTGTCAGCCCTGCTGCGATGCCGTGAGCTGCGCTTCGAAGTCACCCAGGACGCCAACCCCGACATGGGGGAGCGCTATGCCTACACCCCCGAACTGGGCGTATTCCATACCGGCACTGATGCCGCGGGAAATGTTCAGGTTGCCGAGAACCGGTTACGAGCTGTGCTGGATGGGCAGCTGCTGAGCGGCAATGATCTGCGTGCGTCGCTGGATGATCTGCTGGGTGCTCCATGGGATGCAGAGCTTGATGTGTTCAGGCATGCCAGCGAGGACGCGCCCGTGCGCTGGCTCACGCGCGCGGTGTGACCAGCCGGGCTATTCGGTTGCGTTGTCATTGGTCACGGCAATGGCCACATTGTGCCCACCGAAACCGAAGGAATTGTTCAGAGCAGCCAGCCTGCCCTGCGCGGGCAGGGGACGCTCCACATTTGCGGCGATGTCGATCCTCAGATCATCCTCGGGGTCCTCGAGATTGATCGTGGGTGGTGCCACGC
>CAXYYR010000113.1:0-6723 GCA_964293265.1 uncultured Propionibacterium sp. | reverse complement strand
ACGACCTGCTCCAGCCCAGGGTCGAGACCGAAATCCCCGAAGTGCTGTATCCGAGCATCCACCTTGATTCCGAGAAGCGTCCCCAGCAATTCATGCAGATTGTCACCGAGGTGGCGGCCAGCATCCCCCTGCACATGTTCGCGCGACTGGCGCCCCGCGATCTGGTGAGTCTGCAGGCCATGCGCATGTCATCTGCCAAGTGGACCGAGGTCGGGCCATTGTCGGCAGATCGTGAAGGCTATTGGGGCACTCTTGCCCACACCACGGCCTTCCTTTCCACGTCGAGCACCGAGGCCTATGGTCTGGAAGAGCTGGAAGCGCTTGTCGCCGGTGCCATCGGCGTGATGCCGAAGCTGCCCTGGGCAGAGGCGCTCGTCCCTGCCGACTATCCCTATCTGTACGGTTCGGATGCCGAGGCGGCAATGATGCTGGAAAGTGTGCTGCGTCAGCCCGAAGAAGCACGACGGGCCATTGATGCCAGTGCCGGCGGATCCATCAAGGACTGGGTTTTCGCCAAGCATGCCCGCGCCATCGGCAATGAGGCCATCCTCAACCAGGTGCGCGAATGGTTCCCCCAGGCGTTGGAGTCCTGACCGATCCAACACTGAGCAAACCCAGTTCGTCCCGGCCCCGGCTCTGCGCCGAGCGGCGGTGATGAGCGAAGTGCGCGGGATCGTGGGAGAATGTCTCCGCGCCCGCGCACTGTCTATGCCGGGACGGAAAGGGAATATCACCGTGATCCGAACCCATGAAGCGGGCTCACTGCGCGCCACCGACGAGGGCAATACCGTCACACTGGCGGGTTGGGTGGCACATCGTCGAGATCATGGAGGTGTTGCCTTCATCGACCTGCGTGATGCCAGCGGTATCGCCCAGGTCGTCATCCGCGATGACGTTCTCGCGTCGTCGGGAGCCCATGACCTGCGCAACGAATACTGCATCAGCGTCACCGGAGTGGTCGAGCACCGACCACAGGGCAATGAGAACCCCGACATGCCCACCGGCGAGATCGAGGTGAACATCTCGACCCTCGAAGTGCTCAATGAAGCAGCGCCTCTGCCCTTCCCGGTGGACGAATACACCAATGTCGGTGAGGACACCCGCCTGCGATACCGCTATTTGGATCTGCGGCGCCCCCACATGCACGATGCCCTGGTGCTGCGCTCGCATCTCACCCATGCGATCCGCAAGGCACTCGAGACGCGTGATTTCTATGACATCGAAACCCCCACCCTCACCCGTTCCACACCCGAAGGGGCAAGGGACTTCCTGGTGCCTGCGCGCCTGTCACCAGGGTCTTGGTATGCGCTGCCGCAGAGCCCCCAGCTGTTCAAGCAGCTGCTCATGGTTGCCGGCATGGAGCGTTATTACCAGATTGCCCGGTGCTACCGTGACGAGGATTTCCGCGCCGATCGTCAGCCCGAGTTCACCCAGCTCGATGTGGAAATGAGCTTTGTCGACCAGGATGATGTCATTGCCCTGGGCGAGGAAGTGATGGCTGCCTGCTGGAAGCTGATCGGTGTTGATCTGCCGCGCCCCATGCAGCGAATCAGCTGGCACGAGGCAATGGATAAATATGGCTCTGACAAGCCGGATCTTCGGTTCGACAATCACATCACCGAAGTAACCGAGTTTTTCTCGGCCACACCCTTCCGGGTGTTCCAGGCCCCCTATGTGGGCGCAGTCGTGATGCCCGGGGGGGCCTCGCAGCCCAGGCGTCAATTCGATGCCTGGCAGGAATGGGCCAAGCAGCGTGGGGCCAAGGGCCTGGCCTACATCGTCGTCTCCGAAACCGGTGAGCTCACCGGCCCGGTGGCCAAGAACATCTCCGACACCGAAAAGGCGGGAATCGCCGAGCAGGTGGGTGCCAAGCCCGGTGACGCCATCTTCTTCGCCGCCGGTGGCCGCACGGCATCCCAGGAGCTGCTCGGCGCAGCCCGTCTGGAGATCGGTGTGCGATGCAAGCTCTACGACCCCGCCAGCTGGGCATTCTGCTGGGTGGTCGATGCACCGCTGTTCAAGCCCACCAGCGAGGCCGTTGCCGAAGGCGATGTGGCCGTGGGATCGGGTTCATGGACCGCAGTGCACCATGCCTTCACCTCGCCCAAGCCCGAGAGCATGGACAGCTTCGACACCGATCCGGGATCGGCCCTGTCCTACGGATATGACTTCGTGTGCAACGGCAATGAGGTCGGTGGTGGATCCATCCGAATTCATCGGCGCGATGTGCAGGAGCGCGTCTTCAAGGTCATGGGGCTCTCCCAGGACGAGGCCCAGGCGAAGTTCGGCTTCCTGCTCGATGCCTTCAAATTCGGCGCCCCGCCACACGGCGGAATCGCATTCGGCCTTGACCGTCTGGTGATGTTGCTCGGTGGTTTCGACACCATCCGCGATGTCATTGCCTTCCCGAAGACCGGCAATGGCTATGACCCGCTGACCCGTGCGCCTGCTCCCATCTCTGCCCAACAGCGTCGCGAGGCCGGGGTGGATGCGAAGCCAGCTCCCAAGCAGACGGCTGATCCGGAAACGCAGAATTCATCCCCTGACAATACAGCTGAAGGTGTCGACACCGCTCTCGATGCCTCTGCCGAGTAACTGCGGTCAGGAGTCATCGCGATGAGCGAGGACCTGTTCGGAAATCCCGTCCCCGGCGCGTCACCTGCCGGGGATGCGACTTCCGGTGTGGGTGGTTCGCTCGGCGATGCCTTCAATCCTTCGGCGCCCTTGGCGGTGCGCCTGCGTCCACGGACGATGGACGAGATCGTCGGCCAGCAGCATCTGCTGGGCCCCGGATCGCCACTGCGGCGTCTCGCCGAGGGACAGGCGGCCATGAGCGTGTTCCTGTGGGGCCCGCCGGGTGTGGGCAAAACCACGATCGCGTCGGTGGTCTCGCAGACCACCAAGAGACGTTTCGTGGAGATGTCTGCGGTGACCGCGGGGGTCAAGGATGTGCGCCGGGAGCTCGACATTGCCCGGCGTGAACTGGCCCATGGACGCCCCACTGTGCTGTTCGTGGACGAGGTCCATCGCTTTTCCAAGGCGCAGCAGGATGTCCTGTTGCCCGCCGTGGAGAACCGCATTGTCACTCTCATCGCGGCAACCACCGAAAACCCGTCGTTCTCGGTGATCTCGCCACTGCTCTCCCGTTCGCTGCTGCTGTCGCTCAAACCGCTGACCAGCGATGACATCTCGACCCTGTTGGACCGGGCCCTGGAAGACGAGCGTGGACTGCGCACTCCGAGCGGGGAGCTCTACAGCCTCGACGATGATGCCAGGGCCGACCTGCTGCGGCTGTCCGGTGGTGATGCCAGACGCGCGCTCACCTATGTGGAGGAATCGGCGGCCGGTGCAAGTGCGGCAGGGTCGGCAGTGATCACGGCTGATGCCGTGGCCAGCGCCATCGATCGTGCCGCAGTGCGCTACGACAAGGATGGCGATCAGCACTACGACGTGATCAGCGCCTTCATCAAGTCAGTGCGGGGCTCGGACGTCGATGCTGCCCTGCACTATCTGGCACGGATGATCTCCGCTGGTGAAGACCCTCGTTTCATCGCGCGAAGGTTGGTCGTGCTGGCCAGTGAAGACATCGGAATGGCTGCCCCCTCGGTGCTCCACACGGCAGTGGCTGCGGCGCAGGCCGTTCAGCTCATCGGCATGCCCGAGGCGCGGTTGAATCTTGCCCAGGCAACGATTGCAGCCGCCACAGCCCCCAAATCCAATGCCGTGATCACCGCGCTCAGCGCTGCGATGGCCGATGTGGAGGCAGGCAAGGGCAGGGGAGTGCCGGGACATCTGCGAGATGCGCACTATGCAGATGCTTCCGACTACGGGCATGGCGTCGGTTATCGCTATGCCCACGACTGGCCCCACGGTGTGGCACCCCAGCAATATCTGCCCGATGATCTGGTGGGAACCACCTATTACCAGCCGACCGACCACGGGAATGAAGCCGCCATCGCGGAGCGCGTCGACATGATCCGGGGCATTCTGCACGAATCGGACAATGCAGATGCTGCACACGATGCACGTGCTGCACAACACGACAACACTGATAGGGAGAACTAGCCATGAGGGCAAACAAGCTGGTCGTCACCGGAGCGGGACATGTGGGTGCACAGGTCCTGACCGAGGCCATGCACATGGGACTGTTCGGTGAGATCGCCGTTATCGATGCGAACAACTCGGTGGCCATCGGCGAGGCCCTCGATTCCCGTCAGGCAACCGGAGCTCCCCATATGGCTGCCATCGATGTGCATCCCGGTGATGCACACGATTATGACGATGCCGATGTGGTCATCTGTGCAGCGGGCCCGAGCATTGTGCCCGATCCCGATGACCCGACAGGCCGCCCGGACCGGAGCCTGGTCACCACGGTCAACGCGGCGGTGATCCGTCAGGTGATGGGCGACATCGCAGCACACACCGACCGGGCCATTGTGATCCTCATCACCAACCCGCTCGACACGATGGTCCACATCGCAGCGACCGAATTCGGTTATCCCGAACACCAGGTTTTCGGCACCGGCACCATGCTTGATTCCACCAGGCTCCGCCAGATCATTGCCGAGCACTGCCGGGTGGCTCCCAGCAGTGTTCAGGGATACATGATGGGTGAGCATGGCATGAGTGCCTTCCCGGTGCTCAGCCGGCTCACCGTGGGGGGCTATCGCTTCAATGAACTGCCCGAGGTCTTCCCCATCGCAGCTGAAGTGGGCCCTGAGGAGATCCGCGAACAGGTGGTCCAGGCTGCCTATGACGTCTTCAACTCCAAGGGCTGGACAAATGCCGGTATCGCCCAGTCGGCAGTTAGCCTGGCACGCACCGTCATGCTCGACGAACATGCCATTCATCCGGTGTGCACCACACTGCGTGGCGAATATGGTCACGACGGTGATGTGGCCCTTTCCATGCCCTGCCTGATTGCACGCGGGGGGGTGGAACGTCGTCTGGCTGTTCCGCTCGACGAGTGGGAAACCGAGCATCTCGAGCTCACGATCGCCTCCATCCGGGCCACCATGGCGCAGGCCGGCACCGGTCAGTGATTGCGGGGCTCCCAAGGGCGCTCCGGTCAGTGAATTGTGCAGCGCACAACGGTGGTCCGAACCGTGAAGAGCAGAGCACCGAGGGGTGCTCGCGCTAGTCTTGCCCAGCAGTTCGCTGCCCGCGAGCTGAGTCGTGCCATGCCCGGGGGATGACCATCATGAAAGCTGCCGAAATCGGCCGACGCTTCGTCGACTTCTTCGTGTCCAAGGGACACAGCGAGGTCCCCAGCGCATCGCTGCTCTACAACGATCCGACATTGTTGTTCGTCAATGCCGGCATGGTGCCCTTCAAGCCATATCTGATGGGCGAGCTGCCGGCGCCCTGGAAGCGTGCCACGAGCATCCAGAAGTGCGTGCGCACCCTCGACATCGACGAGGTGGGCAAGACCACCCGGCACGGCACTTTCTTCCAGATGCTCGGCAATTTCTCCTTCGGTGACTATTTCAAGACCACAGCCATCGAATACGCCTGGGAACTGGTCACGGGTCCGCAATCCGAGGGTCGCTTCGGCTTCGATCCCGACAGGGTGTGGGTCACTGTGCTGGGTCCCGGGCACCATGACGATTATCCTGAGGGTGACACCGAGGCACGCGAAGCCTGGCTCTCAGTGGGTGTGCCGCCGGAACACATCCAGAACCGTGGTCTGAAGGACAATTACTGGCACATGGGTGTGCCGGGTCCCGGTGGTCCGAGTTCGGAGATCTACATCGACAGGGGTCCTGACTACGGCCCCGAGGGTGGTCCCGAGGCTGATGAGGACCGCTACTTGGAGATCTGGAATCTGGTGTTCGAGACCGAGGAACTCAGCGCGGTGCGGGCCAAGGACGATTTCGACATTGTCGGGCCCATGAAGACCCGAAACATCGACACCGGTGCCGGTCTCGAGCGCATTGCCCTGCTCCTGCAGGGCGTTGACAACATGTACGAAACCGATGAGCTCTTCGGCGTGATCACCCTGGCGGCCGAGATGGCGGGCAAGAAATACGGCGCCGATCACACCGATGACGTGCGGCTCCGCGTGGTGGGCGATCATGTGCGCTCATCGCTCATGCTGATGACCGATGGTGTGACTCCCGGCAATGAGGCGCGCGGATATGTGCTGCGTCGACTCATGCGACGCACCATCCGATCGATGCGTCTGCTCGGTGTGGAAAAAGTCGATCTCATTGCCCTGTTGGAACGCAGCCGCGAAGCAATGCACGTCAATTACCCGGAAATTGATCAGCAGTGGGAACGCATCGTTGACATTGCCGCCAATGAGTCGGCAAGCTTCGAGCGCACACTGAACGCCGGCACCCAACTCTTCGACACAGCGGTGTCGCAGGCACGAGCGGCGGGTTCGGCCACATTGGGTGGCGACAAGGCCTTCCAGCTGCATGACACCTATGGATTCCCCATCGATCTCACTCTTGAGATGGCAAGTGAGCAGGGGCTGCATGTCGATGAAGAGGCCTTCCGTGCGCTGATGGCCCAACAGAAGGCCCGTGCCAAGGCGGATGCCAAGGCAAAGAAGGGCGGCCTGCATGATGCGGAGAACTATCGTGAACTTCGTGCTGTCGGCGAGACCCTCTTCGTGGGCTTCTCCCAACTGAGCGTGCCCACCCGCGTGCGTGGGCTCCTCGTTGGTGGCATGCCGGTTGATCACCTGGAGCCCGGACAACAGGGCGAAGTGGTGCTTGA
>CAXYYR010000112.1:0-6757 GCA_964293265.1 uncultured Propionibacterium sp. | reverse complement strand
GCCAGCACATTCCGGGCCTGGCGTGATTTCGACGAGCAGGGCACCATTGCCCCGGTTGTGAGGGCAAGCGGTTCGGCAGGAATCGATTATCCACATGTGGTCACCGGTGTGCTCGATTTTGTGGTCTATCGCTTTCCCAAGCCATGGGATCATCTGCCGGGTCAACTCATGCTGCAGGAACTCGGCGGTGACATCACTCATTTGGACGGCCGTCTCTATCGCCCTGGAAGCGGCACCATGGCCATTCTGTCGTGCCGAGATCTGGACACCGGGCGCCGGGTCGCTTCGCGCTGGCCCCATCGGCAGTGAATGCAGAAGTGCATGGCCCGGCGGCACAGGGCTGGGTAGTACAGGGCCGGGCAGTACAACGCAGAACAGTCGGGAACAGCGCGGGAGTAAACTGGCACTGTGGGGCCTCGATTGCCAGCTTCGCTGGTGGGCGGTCCCACTGCTGATGCAGGATCACCGCGTACTTCGGACTGCGCGTGATGATGTGACCGCCAGCTGATTGCGGGATTCGAGCGATGGGAGGCAGACATGATCGACGATCGTAAATTGGACGTGCTGCGCGCCATCGTCACCGACTATGTGGCCAGCCGTGAGCCGGTGGGCAGCCGTGCGCTGGTGGAGCGTCACCATCTGGATGTGTCGCCCGCCACCGTGCGTAATGACATGGCAGCCCTGGAGGAAGAGGGCTATCTCACCCAGCCCCACACCAGCGCTGGGCGCATTCCCACGGACAAGGGTTACCGGCTGTTCGTCGATCGCATTGCGCAGGTGAAGCCGCTGTCGGTTGCCGAGCGCCGGGCGGTATCGACGTTCCTGGAGGGCGCGGTTGACCTCGACGACGTGGTGAAGCGCACAGTGCGCCTGCTGGCTGTGATCACCCACCAAGTGGCCATCGTGCAATATCCCGAATCCACTGTTGCGCGGATCCGTCACATCGAGATCGTCACACTGTCGGCAGAGACAGCGATCGTCATCGTGGTGAACAGCGCCGGTGCGGTGCATCAGCGCAACATCCGGGTTCCCGAGCACACCGCGGAAGACCTGCAGGTGGTGCGTGATGCCGTCAATGCGGCTGCCGATGGCCGCTCGCCGGCGCAAGCCATTGAGGCGCTGAACGGGCTGACAGATCAGCCGCTACCACTGCTCGGCGCCAGCGTCATCGCGTCGGTGCTCGAGATGTTTGCCACCGATGAAACCCCGCGCGTCGCAGTGGGAGGCGTGCCCAATCTCACCCGTTTCGGTGCGGAATTCGAGACCACGGTGAAGCCCGTGCTCGAGGCGCTGGAGGAACAGATGGTTCTTCTGCGTCTGGTGGGCGAGGCGGCATCAGATCATCCCGGCGATGTTGCGGTGCGCATTGGTCGGGAGAACCCCTTTGCCCCGCTCAAGACCACATCAGTGGTGGCCAGCAGCTACGGTTCGCTGGTGACCAGCGCCAATCTGGGCATTGTCGGTCCCACGCGTATGGACT
This sequence comes from uncultured Propionibacterium sp., assembly GCA_964293265.1. Taxonomy (GTDB): domain Bacteria; phylum Actinomycetota; class Actinomycetes; order Propionibacteriales; family Propionibacteriaceae; genus Propionibacterium. Next base: position 5,277 of record CAXYYR010000112.1, on the reverse strand, counting down.
ACCCATCCACCATGGCGGCGGTGCGAGCCGTCGCCCGCTACGTCGGCCAGTTCCTGGCAGAAGGTTGATTTCGGACAGCTCATGAGCAATGACTACTACCAAGTGCTGGGCCTCGAGCGAGACGCCAGCGCTGAGCAGATCAAGCGGGCCTATCGCAAGAAGGCCATGCAGGTGCATCCCGATGTCACCAGCGATCCCGACGCGGAGGAGAAGTTCAAGCAGGTCAATGAGGCCTACGAGATCCTCTCCGATCCCCAGAAGAAGTCCATCTACGACCGCGGTGGCGATCCCGCGCACGCTGGTGCCGGCGGCTCCGGTTTCGATCCCTTCGGTGGATTCAGCGGCTTCAATGGCGGCTCACAGATGGGCTTCGACGTAGGTGATCTGTTGGGCGCCATGTTCGGTGGCGGCGGCAGCACGCGTGGCCCCCGTTCCCGGGTGCGCCAGGGTGCTGATCAGCTTGTGCGACTTGATCTCACGCTTGCCGAGGCTGCCTTCGGCACCACCGCGCCGCTGACGATCGACAGCTATGTGGTCTGCCCCCACTGCCAGGGTCAGGGCTCGGATTCCGGCAAGGAACCCGTGACCTGCACTCAGTGTCATGGCTCCGGTTCGATCACCCAGGTGCAGCGGTCCTTCCTCGGTGACATTCGTTCCACCGCCACCTGCCCCAGCTGCCAGGGCTATGGCTCGGTGATCACCGATCCCTGCCCGGAGTGCTCCGGTGAGGGCCGGGTGCGTGCTCGTCGTGAGGTGCACGTCAAGGTGCCAGCAGGAGTGAGCACCGGAAACCGTATCCAGCTGCGCAGTCAGGCCGAGGTGGGCACCGGTGGCGGCCCGGCGGGAGACCTCTACGTTGAGGTCAATGTGCGCGAACATGAGGTGTTCAGCCGCGACGGCAACAATCTTGAAATGGTGGTCACCATCCCCATGACGGCTGCTGCGCTGGGCTATACGGTGCCCATCCGCACACTGGAGGCCGAGCGTCCCGATGCCGATCCGGAAGAATCGACAGTGGAGCTTGAGATCCCGGCCGGCACCCAGTCCGGCTCACGCATTGCCATCAAGGGTCGAGGGGTGCCGCGCCTGCGCGGACGCGACGCCAAACAACGCGGCGAACTCGGCGTGACAGTGGTGGTGCAGACCCCGACCAAGCTCGACGAAGCCCAGCGCGAATTGCTGGAATCCCTGGCCAACAAGCGAGGCGAGACCGGTGAGGGCGTGGCCAAGACAGGGGCTCAGGACAAGGGCTTCCTCCATCGGCTGCGCAAGGCATTCGCAGGATGACCGACCCACTTTTCCTGGCCAATCTCGAAGGGGTCAAGCCGGGAGATCTGGTGACGCTCGACGGCTCAGAGGGCCGACATGCGGCAATGGTGAGGAGAATCCGCGCGGGGGAGATGGTCCTGCTCTCCGACGGTGCCGGGCTGGCGGTTCGCGGACAAGTTGTCGTGGCCGCCAAGGATTCCGTGGATGTTCGGGTGTCGGAGCCGCTCTCACGACGTCCGCCGGCCCTGCGCACGGTTGCCGTCCAGGCTCTGGCCAAGGGGGAGCGCTCTGACATTGCCGTGGAAGCCATGACGGAACAGGGCGTCGACGAGATCATTGCCTGGCAGGCATCGCGCTCGATCGTCCGCTGGCAGAACAAGGCAGAGAAGGGCTTGACCAAGTGGCGCTCGGCAGCCATTGCGGCCACCAAGCAGTCCCGCAGGTTCCGGATTCCTCAGGTGGCCTATGCCACCACCGATGAGATCGTGGCTCGGGTGCGGGATGCCGATCTGGCCTTGGTGTTGCATGAGGATGCCGAGCAGCCCCTGAGCGCACTGAGTTTGCCTGCCCAGGGGGAGTGCCTGTTCATCATTGGTCCTGAGGGTGGCATCAGTCCCGACGAAACCGAAGCCTTCAGGGCGGCAGGCGCCAAACTCGTGTCCGTGGCCGATGCGGTGCTTCGTGCCTCGACCGCCGGGGTGGTTGCCTTGGCCCAGGTCCAGGCCCTGTCTGCTGTGTCCGGGTCTGCTGCGTCCGGGCTGCATGCCGCGCCCGGGAACTGACTCCTCAGACCTGCAACTCGCTCGGGATCGGACGGCCACTGGGACGAAGGCCTGAAAGATCCTTCAACACCACATGGTTCCGGTCATTGGTGGTGCCGAGTGTGAACTGCGGAGTGACGCCCATCATCTGCCAGCGGCTGCGGAAGATCCAGTCAAAGGCATTGTGGGTGGCGATGCGCCAGAAATTCAGCAGATAGCCGCCCTCGTAGAGATGGACCAGGGCATAGCCGCCCGGGTAGGCAGAACATGCTGCGTTCTCGAAGTATTCGGTATGTGAGCCCTGGACGTCAGCCTTGCCGCGTCGCATCCGATGGGTGTGTCCGGTGTGGTGCAGGAATACGCCACCGGCGCGTCGCTCAAGGCGCTGCAGGGCAATCCGGTCGCGCCAACGCAGCATGAATTGCGGGCCTGCCGGTGAGGTGAGAGCAGCGTCATGGGTCACCGGATGGTGACTGGTGACCAGAGTGGGACGATCGGGGTCATTGCCCAGACACTGCCGGATGGCTTCCAATTGTTCGGGAACCACCCAGCCACCGCCGCCACCTCGCGTGGTGTCGATGCCCAGAACACGCAAGCCCTCGGGGGTCTGGGTGTGGCACATCTGTTGGTAGGGCACGAAGACCTCGCCGAAGGGATCCTGGCCATTGCGCAGCGGACGGTCGTGGTTGCCGCGCACAGCGAGCCACTCCTCGCGGACCCAGCCATAGCTCGACAGCAGCTCGTGTGCCCGATCGACCTGAGCGGTGGAGCCGTTGTAGGTGATGTCGCCACCGAGCGCCAGAAATGGGCTGCTGTGGGTGGACTCGAGCTCGTCGAGCATGGTGGTGAACATCATCTCGGGGTAACCGCGCTGGTCGCGAGTGGGCGCCACCGAGGTGGGCAGCGAACCCAGCACAACACCCTGACGTTGCTCGCCGATGTGCATGTCATTGGCCAGCGCAATGGTGGTGAGGTATTTCCCCGGTGGGGGCTTCAGTGTCACGAAACGGTGAACCCGTTCCGGGCTGGTGTGGCGGTTGGTGGTGAGCAGCCCCGGGAGGGGCTGGATTCCCCCCGAGCGCGCCCGGAAGCTGTATTCCCGCCCCGGTTCCAGACCGGTCACCGTGACCTGGTGGAAAGCGCGAGGCGTGGGATCGTCGTGCACCAATGTCAGTGGCCCCGGCATGCGACCACCATCGCTGGGCCCCACCCACAGCTGGGTGTCGGCGCCGATCGGGTGTGGCACAACGGCCCCCCTGCGTGGACCACGCGTGATCCAACTGATCACAGCACTGGTGGGCGTGATCGTGAGGACTTCGAGGTCGGTGGCCAGAAAAGGCTTGTGCACGAGCCTCAACCTATCGTCTGGTTGCTGACAATCAGCGATGTGTCAGCGGTGACATGGCACTGAATTTCACCCCAGCTGACACAATCAGGGACGTGTGTGCCGACAGAACCCAAGATGGTGGATCCCCGAGCAACGATGCGCGGAACTTCGGATTTGCCGTGCGAAACGAATTGCCCAATGGTCTGGGACGCACAGGCACCATCACCACACCGCATGGGCGCATTGAGACGCCGGCATTCATCGTTGTGGGCACCAAGGCGACGGTGAAAACCCTCACCCCTGAGCAGGTGCGTGACGCGGGAGCGCAGGCAGTGCTCGCCAATGCCTTCCATCTGTATCTGCAGCCCGGGCCAGACATCGTTGACCAGGCGGGCGGGCTGGGACGATTCATGAACTGGCCCGGGCCCAGCTTCACCGACTCGGGCGGTTTTCAGGTGATGAGCCTTGGCGTCGGCTTCAAGAAGGTGCTGGCCATGGATGTGACCGGCATGCAGAACGACGACGTGATTGCCCAGGGCAAACAGCGCGATGCCTTCGTCGATGAGGACGGCGTCACCTTCAAGAGCCCGCTCGGTGGCTCCAAGCACCGGTTCAGCGCCGAGGTGAGCATGGGTGTGCAACACCAGCTCGGTGCAGACATCATGTTCGCCTTTGACGAGCTCACCACTCTGATGAACACCCGCGGCTACCAGGAGGAGTCGGTGGAGCGCACGCAGCGTTGGGCGCAGCGTTGCGTGGATGAGCATTTCCGTCTCACTGATTCGCGTGCCGACCACCCCTATCAGGCACTCTTCGGTGTGGTGCAGGGCGCCCAGTACGAAGATCTGCGGCGTCAGGCCTGTCGTGGTCTGCGTGCCACTCGCGCCCGGATCGACGGCCATCGCGATGATGGCTTCGATGGCTATGGGATCGGCGGTGCCATCGAGAAAAGTCATCTGGGTGACATCGTCTCGTGGTGTGCCGAGGAGCTGCCCGACGACAAGCCCCGACATCTACTGGGTATCAGCGAGCCCGATGATCTGTTCGCTGCCTGCGCCGCCGGCGCCGATACTTTCGACTGCGTCAATCCGAGCCGGACCGCGCGCAATGGGGCGATCTACACCTCGCGGGGTCGGTACAACATCACCACTGCTGCCAATCGTCGGGCCTTTACGTCTCCCGAGGAGGGCTGCGATTGCTACACCTGCACCCACTACACGCGCGCCTACCTCCATCACCTGTTCAAGGCCCACGAGTTCATGGCCAAGACGCTGGCCACCATCCACAATGAGCGCTTCACCATTCGCCTGGTCGATCAGATCCGCCGAGCCATGGATTCCGGCCAGTTCGAGGCCCTGCGCACCGAGTTCCTCGGATCGTTCTACGGTGGGGCGGTTCCCGGACGGGTCTGAGAGCCCAACTTCGGCAAGTCGGCGGGGCCCTGTGTCCCGGCGGGAGTGTTCGTGGCAAGATCGAGACATGAGTGACACCGACGAAGCGATTCCCAACGATGGCGTCGAGAACGACGAGAACACCGAATTGGCACAGCTCAGCGCCGCCGATTCGCTGATCGATCGCGGCGTCGCCGATCCCTTGGACGAGGGCTACATCGCCCCAGATCACTGGTCGCCAGCGCAGGGCTTTGGCAATACTGCAGCCGAGATGGCAGGCAATGAGACCATCGAGCAGCGCATGACCCAGGAAGAGCCCGAGCCCGATCCCAATGCGCCCGAGGTGCACTGGAATGCAGCAAATGAGCCGCGTCAGGTGGGCAGTAAGCGCGCCGGGCGTCTCGTCGCTGCCGGGGGCGGCATCGATGTCGAGGACACCGAGGCAGAATCGGTGGCCTCCGATGTGGGCATCTCAGGCGGGGCAGCAAGCGCCGAGGAAGCGGCCATGCACATCATCGAGGGCGATGAC
>CAXYYR010000111.1:0-6776 GCA_964293265.1 uncultured Propionibacterium sp. | reverse complement strand
ACTCAAGACAGACGATCAGAACACGGCTGCCGATCCCCAAGCCGGCGCAGGCGGTGCCACCGCAGCAGCGGCCAATCCCTATATGTCGGCCAGCCGCGAGGGCACTCGGGTGAAGATCAGTGTGAGCAATCTTCCTGGCGGCACACGCGTGCTGTTGGAATGCGGCACTGATCGCCGTATCGGACATATTTCAGGAAATGGCAGCTGGACTGCCACTTTTTATCGGGCAAATACGCTCAACAGCTGCTCCGGCACGGCATTCATGAACCGCGAAGCGACATCCCTCGGGTCGGTGAGCTTCTGAAGTCCGGTTCCCCATGTCACCGGCGCGGTCCTGTGCCGGCTGGGCGCGCAACCGGCATTGCACCCGTAGACTCACGGTGTGGCTTCACATGCAAGCGCCCCCAAGGGCATGGCAGAACGCTTCCGCCAGTACCGAACTCTGCTTGCACCCGGCACGCCCCTGCGCGATGGGCTTGAACGCATCGTCAATGGACGCACCGGTGCGCTGGTGGTGCTCGGCGACAATGTGATCGTTGATCAGATCAGCACCGGCGGATTCACCATTGACACCGAGTTCACGCCAACAGCCCTTCGGGAATTGGCCAAGATGGACGGCGGAATTGTCGTCTCAGCCGATCTGGATCGCATTCTTCGGGCCGGTGTGCATTTCGTGCCCAGCGGTTCCATCGAAACCATTGAAACCGGAACCCGTCACCGCACCGCCGACCGCATAGCCCAGCAGGCTCATGTGCCGGTGGCAACCGTGTCGGCATCGATGTCGACCATTGCGCTGTTCCTCGAGGGCATGCGTTATCCCATTGAGCCGAGCAACCAGATCATGGTTCGCGCCGATCAGGCCCTGGCCACGCTGTCGCGCTATCGCGACCGGCACACCGCCGACACCCGCTATCTCACCGGGCTGGAAATCGGTGATCTGGTGATGCTGCGCGATCTCGTGCGGGTGGGCCAACGGGTGGAGATGACCCGGCGTCTTGCCGAAGAACTCGAGGGCTATGTGGAGGCACTCGGTGTTGACGGCCGCCTGCTGCAGCTGCAGCTTTTCGAGCTCACTGCCGGCGTCGATGAGACAGCGACCCTGCTCGAGACCGACTACGCCACGGATGGACGCCCCGGGCCCTCGCTCACCGAACTCGACCGGCTGCCCACCGGCGAATTGCTTGATCCGGCATCGGTGGCAAGCGCGCTGGGCTTCGAGGGCACACCGCTTGACACCCATCTGCGGGCTCGCGGCTATCGGCTCATCAATCAGGCCGCGCAATTGGAGAATGCCCTGGCCACCAGGCTGCTGAGCAGGGTGGAATCGATCCAGGAGCTCTTTGATTTCAGCGTTGATGACCTCATGGCCATCGATGGCATCGACGACAAGCACGCCCGGGCACTGCGTGACGGGTTGGCCCGCCTGGCCGAACTCGGCACACAGTCGTGAGCCCCACACCCACAAAACCCACAGCCACAAGCCCCGCGCAGCGCGCACGCGTGGTGAGGACCGTCAACGAGTGGTTCGCCGCACATGCCCGCGATCTGCCATGGCGTCGGCCGGACACCAGTCCCTGGGCCGTGATGGTCTCGGAATTCATGGCGCAACAGACACCGGTGGCACGCATCATCGAGCCCTGGACGCAGTGGATGGCCCGATGGCCACGCCCCACAGATCTTGCCGACGAACCCAGCTCGGCAGCGGTCCTTGCCTGGGGACGCCTCGGCTATCCCCGGCGGGCGCTGCGTCTGCATGCTGCTGCGCAGGCGATCCGCGACGATTTCGGCGGACAGCTGCCGGCCACCGTGCCCGAACTGCGCACCCTGCCCGGTGTGGGTGAATACACTGCCGCTGCCATTGCAAGCTTTGCTTTCGGAGCCCGGGCAGTGGTGTTGGACACGAATGTGCGGCGCGTTCTGGCGCGGCTCGATGCCGGCCGGCAATACTCCGCCAATTCCACCACCGCCGCCGAACGCGCCACGGCAGCTGAGTGGCTGCCCGACGATGCGAGCACCGCGGCCACCTGGGCAGCTGCGTCGATGGAACTCGGAGCCCTGGTCTGCACCTCCTCGGCCCCTGCCTGCGAGCTCTGCCCGGTGCGTGGTGACTGCCGTTGGTTCGCCGAGGGGCGCCCGGCACATGAGGGTCCGGCGCGTCGCACACAGAGCTACGTCGGCACCGACCGTCAGGCACGTGGGGTGCTGCTGGAAGCGCTGCGCACCAGTCCTGAGGGCCTGGAGGTGAGCGTGCTGCTTGCCAAATGGCCCGCCGATGCCGAGCAGGCCGGGCGCGCACTTGACGGCCTGGTGAGCGACGGTCTGGCGCAACGCAGCGGTTCACAGCTGAGCCTGTGACCAAAACTGCGGAACCTACCCGCGGCGCTGCACGACAGCTCGCTGACAAGGAAAGTGCAGCGGGCCTTCTGGACGATTGCCCTGTTCACCGGGGTGATACCTATACTGGTCGGCGAACACGGGAGTCCGGCAACGGGCTGAGAGGAAGACACATGTCTTCGACCGTCACACCTGATCCGGATAATGCCGGCGCAGGAAGGCCTCTTGCGGGTTGAATCCGCACCGTGCCCCATCTGAGGAAAGGGCACACATGTCTTCGAACAGCATGTCTGAACGCACCACATCACCATCCAAAAATCCGGCATCTGCCGTTCCGGCAGACGATTCGGAAGATCTCACCCGTCCGGTGACCCCCGGCACCCGCCACTGGCGGGGTGTCGACATCGTCGTGGCCGCCGGTCTTGGCGTTGCCTGCGGGCTGATCTTCTGGGTCTGGAATTCCATCGGCTCGGCCTGGTATTCAACCGCCAGCGCCCTGCTGCCGGGCCTGGGCGGCATCGCCACCGGCATCTGGTATCTGGGCGGCACACTGGGAGCCCTGGTGATCCGCAAGCCGGGCGCAGCGATCTTCGTGGAAGTGGTTGCTGCCACTGTTTCAGCGCTCATCGGCAATGCCTGGGGAATCGAAACCATCACCTCCGGCATCTTCCAGGGCCTCGGTGTTGAGCTCGTCTTCCTGATCTGCCGTTACCGCGTCTGGACCCTGCCGGTGAGCATGCTTGCCGGTGCCGGTGCCGGACTGTTCGCCTGGGCCAATGAGCTGTTCATCGGCTCGACCCCGAACATCACCCTGAGCTTCGGATTCAATGCCATCTATCTGGTGAGCAATCTCATCTCCGGCGCCGTCCTGGCCGGACTCCTGGGCTGGCTGCTCACCCGCGCCTTGGCGCGCACCGGGGTGCTGTCCCGTTTCGCCTCGGGACGCGAGGTCTGAGACCGGCCGGAAGGGACGCACCCGAGCATGTCGATCAGCAGCCCGAGTCATTCACTCACCGATGCCCCCGATGTAGTGGCGCGGGACTGGGGATGGCGTCATGCCGGGCGCTCCGAGTGGGCCACCCGAGGGCTTGATTTCCGCATTGCCCCCGGTGAACGGGTGCTCCTGTTGGGCGCCAGTGGGGCGGGCAAATCCACCCTGCTGGCGGCCCTCACGGGGGTGCTCGGTGGTGACGACGAGGGCGAGGAGACCGGCAGTCTGCTGGTCGGCGGCCGGCATCCCACCCGGATGCGCGAACACATCGGTCTGGTGCTCCAGGACCCGAGCTCCCAGGTGATTCTGGAGCGGCTCGGCGACGATGTTGCCTTCGGCTGCGAAAACTTGGCAGTCCCCCGCGAGCTGATCTGGCCGCGAGTGCGGTCGGCGCTTGCTGCGGTCGATCTGCAGCTGCCATTGGATCACTCCACGGGTGCCCTCTCGGGCGGTCAACAGCAGCGGCTTGCGCTGGCCGGTTCGCTGGCCATGCGCGGGAGCGCGTCCGGAATGGGCATGCGCGGGAGCGCGTCCGAAATCAGCATGCGCGGCAGCGCGTCGGAAATGGGCACCATTCCGGGTCTGCTCTGTCTCGACGAGCCCACCGCCAATCTCGATCCGGCGGGCATTGCCACAGTGCACGACGCCGTGGCACGGGTGGTTGCCGATCGGCGCACCACGCTGGTGGTGGTGGAGCATCGCGTGAGCATCTGGGCCGATCTGGTTGACCGCGTGATCGTGCTCAACGGTCGGGGCGGCGTGCTTGCCGACGGCAGCCCCGAGCGGGTGTTCGCCGAGCAGAGCGAGAGCCTCGCAACAGCTGGAATCTGGGTGCCGGGCGCGAGCCATGGATTGACCGCACGGCCTGCGCCGACGCCCGGCGGAGCATTGCTCACCACCGAGGGGCTCACCATTGGTCATGGTCGCAGGCATCCGGTGCGCACCATGGCAACCACCGAGATCCCGCAGGGCGTGTCCACCACCATCGTTGGCCCCAACGGCGCCGGCAAGACGACCCTTGCCCTCACCATGGCCGGGCTGCTGGCCCCGCTTGCCGGACGAGTGGTGGCAGCGCAGGCATTGCGTCCTGGCCCATCACATTTCGGCACCCGCGCCATGCACCGGCGTTTCGACGCTGCTGTGCCGAACACCTGGGCCAGCCATGATTTGCTGACCCGCATCGGCACGGTGTTCCAGAACCCGGAGCACCAGTTCGTCACCGGCAGGGTGCGCGATGAGCTGGCAGTGGGGCTGAAGGCCCTTGGGCGCAGCACTGCCGAGATCACCGGGCAGGTGGATTCCCTGCTTGCCGATCTTCATCTGGCCCTCGTTGCCGACGCCAATCCCTTCACCCTGTCGGGCGGTGAGAAGCGCAGGCTTTCGGTGGGCACGGTCATTGCCACCGATCCGGCGCTCATCGTGCTCGACGAGCCCACCTTCGGGCAGGACCGCAACACCTGGATAGATCTGGTGAAGCTGGTGCAGGCATCGCTTGCCAGTGGTCACACCGTGGTCTCGGTGACCCATGATCAGGACTATCTCGACGTGCTCGGTGAGCATGAGATTCGTCTTGAGCCAGTGGTGGCGCCAGCCCTCGGGGCCAGACCATGACGTGGTCGGGGGCCCTGTCGCGGCTCAACCCTGTCACGCGACTGCTGCTCACAGTGGTGGTGGCGCTGCCAGTGCTCATCAGTCTCGATTGGCTGAGCGCCTCGGTGATGTTCGTCGGTGAATTCGTGATCTTTGCCCTGTGTGGCGTGCGCGTGCGCACGATGGCCCAGCGACTCATCCCGATCCTGGTGGTGGCACCGCTGGCCGCAGTGAGCATGGCGTTGTACGGCAAACCCGGCGGCGAGGTCTATCTGCAGTGGTGGCTGGTGGTGATCTCGGAACGTTCGCTGACGATGGCCATTGCCGTGGTGTTCCGCGTGCTGGCGTTGGGACTTGCCGCTGTGGTGCTCATGGGCGGCCTCGACCTCACGGCCACGGCTGATGGCCTGGCCCAGATCTTCCGCCTGCCGGCCCGGTTCGTGCTGGGGGCATTGGCGGGTATGCGCATGGTCACGCTGTTCACCGATGATTGGCGCACCATGAGTCAGGCCCGCCGGGCGCGTGGTCTGGGCGACACCGGGCGCCTGAAACGGCTTGCCACCATGGCTTTCGCACTGCTGATATTTGCCATCAGACGGGGCACGAAACTGGCCACGGCCATGGAGGCCCGGGGCTTTGATGCCAGCACTGCCGGGCATCGCACCTGGGCTCGTCCCTCCACAATTGGACGGGCGGACGGGCTGGCCTGGGTGGTTGCCGTGGCGCTGTGTGCCGTGGCGCTTGGCGCCTCGGTGCATTTCGGCAGCTTCACCTTGGTGACCTCATGACGGATCCCGAAGGGGCCACAGAGTGACCCGTCATATGCGTCTGCCCGAGGACTTCCCATCCCTGGTGACCCAGCTCATTGCCGACGCCGCCGGGCAACGAGCCGTGATCGTGATAGACGGCGGATCGGGCGCCGGCAAGACGGGGCTGGCCTGCGCACTTGCCAACACCCTTGAGGAACGTGGAATACCGGGCATCCAGCTGGTGTCCATGGACAGTTTCTATCCCGACTGGCAGGGTCTGGCAGCCGCAAGCGCAATGCTCCCCGAGGTCCTGCGCACCACCAACCCGGGCTATTGGCGATGGGACTGGCAGACGCATCGTCGGCTTGATCGGGTGCCACTGAATGGTGCAGCGTCGATGGTGCTTGAAGGTTGTGGGGCGCTCACCCCGGAAAGTCAGCAGCTGGCAAGCACATCGATATGGCTGGCATGCGCACCGGCAACGCGCAAGCAGCGAGCACTGTCACGCGATGGCGAGGCGTTCGCCCCGCATTGGGAGCAGTGGGCGCGCCAGGAGCGCCAGCACTGGCGCACCAATCGTCCGAGAAGCCTGGCCGACATCGTGGTGACAGCAGCACGTTGATGGCGTACCGCCCTGGTTCGGGACGCCATAGGATTCAGCCATGCCACTCCTCGAGCTGCCAGGCGTCACGCTGGGCGCGCAGAACACCGCGATCATCGTGCCCATCACCGCCAGCGACATCGAGGCCGTCCGCACACAGGCGCAGCTGGCCGCGGCGAGCAGCGCCGATCTGGTGGAATGGCGCGTCGACGCCTTCACCGAGGCCCTGGCACCGGGCACCGCACCAGAGGAAAAGCTGCTGGCACCCATTCCCCAGATGATCCACAAGACCTCAGGCCTTCCCGTGCTTGCCACGGTGCGCACCAAGCCCCAAGGTGGCGCCTTCACCGGCTCACCCACCGACTACGAACAGCTCGTGGGCCTGCTTGCCACACTTGCTGGCATCGTCGCCGTTGACGTGGAATACCACCACACGGCGGCCCGCGGCGCGATCGAACTCGCCCACCGTGCCAACACCGCAGTGATTGCCTCCCACCCCGACTTCGCCAGC
>CAXYYR010000110.1:0-6815 GCA_964293265.1 uncultured Propionibacterium sp. | reverse complement strand
CGTAGATGCCGCGGCTCTTGGCCTCGATGATGCGGTTCTCGATCTGGTCGCTCATGCCCAGACCGTGGCGTCCGCCAACCTTGTTGGCCTCAAGCACCAGATCAACAGCCGACTCAAAGGTCTTGCCATTGATGCTCACCGGCCGGCCCTGGTCGAAGCCGATGGTGACATCTTCGGTCTCGATCTTGACCGACGGATCCCAGAACTTCACGCCCATGATCGGCTCAACGGTCTCGAGCGACACATCAAGATGTTCCAGGGTCTTCGCCTCGTGGGTGGCGCCCCAGATGTTGGCGTCGGTCGAGTAGGCCTTTTCCTTGGAATCGCGGTAGGGCAGATTGCGCTTGGCGAGCCACTGGCTCATCTCGTCGCGGCCGCCGAGCTCTTCGACGAAATCGGCGTCGAGCCAGGGCTTGTAGATGCGCAGTGACGGGTTGGCCATGAGTCCGTAGCGGTAGAACCGCTCGATGTCATTGCCCTTGTAGGTGGAGCCGTCGCCCCAGATGGACACGGAGTCCTCGGCCATGGCGCGCACCAGCAATGTGCCGGTGACGGCGCGGCCGATCGGGGTGGTGTTGAAATAGGCGCGTCCGGCGCTGGCCACATGGAAGGCGCCACAGGCCAGGGCCGACAGGCCCTCTTCGACCAGGGATTCCTTGCAGTCGACCAGACGGCTGATCTCGGCGCCGTATTGGCCAGCGCGACCGGGCACCGAGGCAATGTCGGGCTCGTCGTATTGGCCGATATCGGCTGTATAGGTGCACGGAACGGCGCCCTTTTCGCGCATCCATGCGACTGCGCAGCTGGTGTCGAGTCCGCCGCTGAAGGCGATGCCGACCCGCTGGCCGGACGGAAGAGATGTCAGAACCTTGCTCACCAAGCAAGCATAACCCGAAAGTTATGCCTCGTCCATAGGCGCTCTGAGCGTGAAAAAACCAACACTTATGCCTTGCAGCGAATATCTATGCCTCAGACCACCAGGATGATCTTGCCCGTGTTGTTGCCCGATTCGAGCAGCTCATGGGCCTTGGCGGCGTCGGCAAGCGGCACGCGGGTCTGATTGCCCGGCCTGATCGCGCCGGAACTCACCAGCGGCCACACTGCTTCTTCCACCCGCCGGCAGATTTCGGCCTTGTTCTCAGGTGTGCGGCCACGCAGGCTGGTGGCGGTGATGATGCCGCGCTTGTTCAGCAGGGTGGCGATGTTGAGCATGCCCTTGGTGCCCTTCTGCATGCCGATGATCACCAGACGTCCATCGCTGGCAAGGCAGCGCACATTGGCTTCCAGATATTTGGCGCCCACCACGTCGAGGATCACATCAACGCCGCGATCGCGGGTGGCGATCATCACCTCAGGCTCCCAGTCATCGTGGTAGTCGAAACCCTCGTCGGCGCCGAGCGAGCGGCAGTAGTCGAGCTTGGCTGTCGAGCCTGCCGTCACGAGCACACGCGCGCCCAGCGCCTTGGCATATTGAATGGCGAAGGTGCCGATGCCACCGGCGCCGCCGTGGATCAGCACGGTCTCGCCGGCGCCCAGATGCACACGGTCGAAATTGGACACCACTGTTGCGGCCACTTCCACCAACCCGGCAGCCACGAGTGGCTCAACGCCGGCGGGAATGGTGAGCAACTGCCCGGCAGGCACCACGAAATATTCGGCATAGGCGCCGCCGCTGACCAGCGCCAACACCTGCTCGCCCAACTCGTGCCCGGCAACGCCCTCGCCAAGCTTCACCACCGTGCCCAGGGCCTCCATGCCCATGATCTCGGTGATTCCGGCCGGCGGGGGATAGTGCCCCTGGCGTTGCAGCACATCGGCGCGATTCACCCCGGCGGCCTGGGTGCGCACCAGCACTTCGCCTGCCTCGGGATTGGGAGCGGGCACCTCTGTCCAGCTCATGGCTTCGATGCCGCCCGGCTCGTCCACTGTGATTGCGTGCATGTCTTCAAGGGTGCCATGCGCGCGCGTCCGCTAGCATGTGAGGGCGCCCGTAAGGGCGTGTGGCGAGGTCGCATAGTGGACGAGTGCAGCCGCCTTGAAAGCGGCCGAGCGAAAGCTCCGTGGGTTCGAATCCCACCCTCGCCGCGGTTGAGCGACGATGCGCAGCCCCACATTGTGCGTTGCGCGCGCCACAAGGAGAGATATGAGCAGCTACATCCTGCATCCCCGCATTCCGCGCCGCGCCTTCGCGCTGGGGCTCGTTGGCACGCTGGCCGGCCTGGTGCTGGTGGTCGTCGGACTGCTGCAGGCCTGGAGCATTGTCTGGGTGGTACTCAGCGCCGTGCTGCTCGCCTTCGGGCTGCTTGCGCTCATCATGGTGTCCTATTCGCTGAGCAACCATCGCGTGCGCATTGATCTGGACGACAAGGGATATCGCGTGCACGGGCCCGAGATGGACCGGCGCGGCACCTGGGCAAAAGTCACACAGGTTGCGCTGACGCCCGATGGTTCGCGGTTGATGATCGCATCAGGCCCGGTGAAGCGCACCTACATCAGCTGCCCCAAGGGTGGCGATGATCCGGCGATGAAGGCCCTGGTGGGCGAGATTCGCACGCATCTGCCGAAGAACTGAACTGTCGAAGAACTGAAGCGGCTGTGGCAAGGCCTGTGGAGTTGTTGAAACAACAACCTTCATTGCCTGTGAATGAGCTGTCAATTAGGTTGTGACCAGCCCCTTTGCTTCTCACCCCTAAGGACACCTGCCATGTCAAGGCCCTACCGCACCGCCATCGCTCTGGCCGCTGCACTTCCCCTGCTATTTGCCGGTGTCGGCGTTGCCGCTGGCGCTGAGCCCGCGACCACCACACCGGTGGCTTCTCCATCTGCCACATCGGCGGTGATGCAGCCAGCAAGTGCACCAGCACCGGTGCCCGCGGCAGTTGCCAGTGACGAGGTGAGTGCGACACCCACGGAGTCGGCCGTCCCTTATGATCCGGCGAAAGACACGACCAAGCCAGTGCTCGTGAGGCACTTCACCAGTTACACGTCCACTGGGTTGTTGTCTTTCACGGTGACCGATGATGACCCCAATGTGAAATTGCGGCTATCCATCGACAATCAGGAAACGTGGATGGAATTCTCTCCCGATGATAACGGGTTGGTGGAATATCAGCTGCCGTTCCAGGGGGGGCTACAGATTGGGCTTCAAGGCATTTGATTCTGGCCATTACACCAATACTGGGTCGGCCTCTAGTATGTTCGTGACGTACGACGCGATTCGCCCCTATATGCAATATGTGTCGACCACCGGATCAGTGGCACATTTGATGGCCACTGATCGCCTGCTGCCCGACACGCCTGCGGGAAATCGGCCCACTTATCCCTACCAGGTCTGGACTCAGACTGCTTGTGGCGTGGCTACCCCTGCCGCCGACGATGATGCTGCTTGTGAATGGGTAAAGCTCACATCCCCTTATCTACCGACCACGGTTTTCGATACGGGGGCCTATAAGTATGAGGACGGGCCGTGGGACGTCGATTTCGCCGCTCTGGATGGTCAACCATCAATTGTGCGGGTGGGAGATGCATTGGAAAACTTCAGCTTCACCTTGGCTGCCACCACCACCGGGGTCGCCGGAGTGAATCTGTCATCCGCGGATCTCAGCACACTGAATCCCGGTGAGGGTTCGGTCTTCACATTGGCTGATGGCTCCGCGTTGCCAGCGGGGCTTTCGCTCGACGCCACAACCGGCGTGATCAGCGGCGCCCCAAGTGAGTCGTCGGATGGCGCGATCGTGGCGGTGCAGGTGACCCAGTCTGATGGTTGGACCACCATTGCCGGACTTTCCCGATTCGTTGTTGCAGCTCCCACTGAGGTCACCCCGGTTCCGCCAACTCAGGTTGTGGATACGGTGACGATTCCCACTGTCACCGGTGTTGATTATCAGGTTGATGGTGTGACCGTTACGGGCGACATTGTGTTGGAGGATGGCCAGACCATCACCGTTACTGCGGTTCCTCAGCCCGGTTATGTGTTCACGGAGAATTTCGAGACGAGTTGGGATTTCACTTATGCCATTCCGCGCGTGACGCCGATTCCGCCGACGCAGGTTGTGGATACGGTGACGATTCCCACTGTCACTGGTGTTGACTACCAGGTTGATGGTGAGACCGTGACTGGCGACATTGTGTTGGACGACGGCCAGACCATCACGGTCACGGCTGATGCGACTACGGATTTCCCGCTGGTCTACAGCGCCAACTACACGTCGAAACCATTTGATCGCGGCGATGGCTGGACGCGTGATGTTCATCTGCAGGTCACTGGTCAGAACGGCGAGACTGCCAACACCATGGCTGCCGGTGGCAGGCCCCGCAGCATCATCAACTCCGAAGAGGTGACTGCCCTTTCGGAGGTTGCCACATACACGAACACCCCCGCTGCCGATATCCCGGTGCTCATCAATCTGCAACTGCCCAACTCAACCGCACCGGCGAGCAGCCTTGAGATTGATCCGTCGGCAGATGGCTTTGACGCTCAAGGGCTGAAGGCCTCGCAGATCACCGGCGATGCGTCGAGCTTCACCACTTCGTATGTGAAGGGTGCCTACAACGCCTCCGGCCTGTCATGGACGGACTTCTCAGCTGCAAACAGCCTGGTAGATCTGGACTTCATCCGCATGGAAGGCACCATTGCCGCGGGGCAGTCACTGACACTCAGCGTTCCGCTCGAGGTGCCGAACCCCATCTCCACGTCGATGGAGAGCACGTCCAATACTGCGCAGATCCACTTCGGTGATCGCTCCAAGATCACCACGATCAGGAATGCCTTCGACAATCCGGGTTATGCCCGGTTCGGCCATGTCTCGGTCAAGGACAACGGCGTTGCCACCGTGCCCTTCGACCAGGGATATGTGCCCACCATCCAGACGCGTGCTGCCGATGGCACCACCACCTAAACGGTGATCAGTGAGCTGCTCGATGTCACGCCGCTGCCGGTGCTGAACAGCGACTATTTCATCAACAATTTTGATGTCGCCGACACCTCTGACACCACCGAGAGCGTCATCTACACCGGTGGCCACTATTACGTGGAGGCCAAGCCGATCGTTGATGTGGTCAACAAATATGGCTACACCTATCCCATCGACGGCAATGGCAACGACCAGACGCACTACGGGTTCGTCGAGAATTACGCTCAGACCCTGCAGAGCGATGAAGGTGGCCAGTACCAGACCGGCGCGGACAACACCTATGCGCCCTATGTGTGGCTGCGCCGGGTGATCGCCGGAAATGACATCACCCTCCAGGTCGGTGACAGCTTCGATGCCGCCACCAACACTGATATGGCCATTCAGGTGTTCGATCGCAGTGGTGCTGCGATGGACCTTGCTGCGGCAGGAATCACCATTGATTCCAGCGCTGTGAATATGGCCGTGCCGGGTGAATATCCGGTGGTTGTGAACTATGCCGACGCGGCAATCCCCGCAGATTCTGCCGAGCGCACCATGATGGTCACCGTCGAGGCCCTGCAGGCCACGCCGATAGCGCCCACCCAGGTGGATGATCAGGTGACGATTCCCACCGTTCCCGGTGTGGATTATCAGATTGATGGCGAAACCGTCACCGGTGTTGTCACCGTGCCCGATGGTGAAACGGTGCATGTGACCACCAAGCCACAGGACGGCTACAAGTTCACCGATGACAACGTTTACGAGTGGGACTTCAGCTATGCCGTCCCGGTGGTCGAGCCCAGCGGGGCGCCCTCGACCGATCAGCCCGCAGTCGCCACCTCGGAGCCTGCAGCTGAATCAGCTGAGGCCACAGGTGCCGAGGTTGGCACAGGAGGCAGCGCCACGAACGGTCTGCTGCCCGGACTGGCCGTGATCGCCATGGGAGCTGGTGCTCTGATAGCGCGTCGTCGCCACTGAATTGCTGAACTGATCGCCCGCTGAAGGCGACCACAAGAGGGCCCCGGGGCCGGTTCTGATGAGCTGTCCCGGGGCCCTCTTGTGTTGTCCAAACCCTCTCTGGCTAGGGGATACATACGCAAAGATTGAGAAACGGATTACGAATACCGTATTCTGTGGCCACCCCAAAACTGGAAAGGTACCCACCCCCCCCATGACAGCTTTCCGTGCGCGCTCAGTCGCGCTCGCTTCCGCAGCTCTGTTGGCCACCGGCTCTGGCGGAGCATTCGCCAGCTCAGCATTTGCAGCAGAGTCAGCCCCCACGCCGGATTCCGGACCAGTCTCCGGCGGCACAGTGATCACCATGGGACTGCCCGATTCCAGCCTCGATGCAGTGAACGTAGAGGCCGGCATTGACAACAGCTATGTGCTCACAGCTGACGGCACCATGCTTTCTGCCGGGTCCAGTCTGGAGGGCGCTCTGGGCAATGGCGCACCCGCCACCGACTGGTCATATCAGGGCACTCTCAGCGCCATGATCTTTCCCGATGACGTCACCGTCAGCGAAATCACCGGCGGTGATCAGTATGCCTTTGCCGAGACGTCCAGTGGCATATATGCCTGGGGCGAAGGCAACTACGGCGAAGATGGCAGCGCCCCTGGTACGTCATCAACGCCTTCGCTCGCCTACCCGTCTGCTGGAGATCCCTATGTTTCAGTGAGCGCTGGCTGGACGCACGTTCTGGCTCTGGATGCTGACGGCACCGCCTATGGTTTCGGAGCCAATGGTGCAGGCCAATTGGGCAACGGCACTATGGACACAGCTGGCTGGGGAAGCACGAATGCCATCCCTGTCACATCGTCCATTTCCTTCACTGAAGTGTTTGCCGGTGCCATGCCCCTGGCTAATGCCACAGGCCAGCTGACTCGTGGTTTGTCCTATGCAGTGGGTGGGGACGGCAATGT